>JAFQFG010000115.1 GCA_017398695.1 Alistipes sp. | reverse complement strand
TTGGTGAAGTTGCGAACCTTAGCAGCGCACTTTGTACCTACGGGGTACTTATTCTCGATGTTCTCCCAGGGATCAGCAGAGAGCTGCTTGATACCGAGCGACATCTTGCGCTCCTCGCGGTCGAGAGTCAGGATGACTGCCTCGATCTCGTCGCCAACCTTCATGAAGTCCTGAGCCGAACGCAGGTGCTGGCTCCACGACATCTCCGATACGTGAATCAGACCCTCAACACCGGTTGCAATCTCAACGAATGCACCGTAGTCAGCCATAACGACAACCTTACCGGTAACCTTGTCACCAACCTTGAGGTTTGCATCCAAAGCCTCCCAAGGATGGGGAACGAGCTGCTTAAGACCCAAAGCGATACGCTTCTTAGCCTCATCAAAGTCGAGGATAACAACCTGCAACTTCTGATCGAGTGCTACGATCTCCTCGGGGTGATTTACGCGGCCCCACGAGAGGTCTGTGATGTGGATAAGACCATCCACGCCACCCAGGTCGATGAATACACCATACGAAGTGATGTTCTTAACAGTACCCTCGAGGATCTGACCCTTCTCGAGCTTCGACATGATAACCTGCTTCTGTGCCTCGAGCTCAGCCTCGATAAGAGCCTTGTGCGAAACAACAACATTGCGGAACTCCTGGTTGATCTTAACAACCTTGAACTCCATGGTCTTGTCAACGTATACATCGTAGTCACGAATCGGCTTAACATCGATCTGCGAACCGGGAAGGAACGCCTCGATACCGAATACGTCTACGATCATACCGCCCTTAGTGCGGCACTTAACGTAACCCTTGATGATCTCGTCATTCTCGAGAGCCTCGTTAACACGATCCCACGACTTGAGCTGACGAGCCTTCTTGTGCGAGAGTGCGAGCTGACCTGCCTTATCCTCGACAGACTCAACATAAACCTCAACCTTGTCACCTGCCTGCAACTCCGAGTTGTAGCGGAACTCCGATACGGGAATCATACCCTCGCTCTTGTAGCCGATGTTCACGATAACTTCGCGCTTGTTGATCTCGGTAACCGTACCCTCAACAACCTCGCCTACTGCGATGTTAGACATGGTCTTGCCGTAAGCCTCGGAGATCTGCTCCTTGCTCTGGTCGTAGAGGCTCGATTCGTTTTCAAATGCGTTCCAATCGAAATCCTCGTTTGCAACGACTTTCTTTACATCTTCCATTTGGAAATAATTTTTGCGATACAATCGCTCGTTAAAAGTTAATAATTAAATGATTTACAGCCCCTTCGCGTGTGTTATACGCGCAAAGGGACTGCAAAGATACTCCAAAAAATATTGATTATCAAATTTTTCTCAACTTTTTTGCCTATTTATTTCGCTGCATCGAGTTGTGCGAGTGCAAAGGCGTAGGCTCCGACCGAGATCGCCTTGCTGGCTCCCATCTTCGAGATGGCAACACCGATGCGCTTCATCGGGTCGAAGGTGATGGTGCGTTCACTGCCCGGAATGCTCAATTCACGCTGTGCTCCGCGGGCGAAACGCTCAAATTCAGCATCGTTGTCGAGGTCGAAAACCTCCATCTGAACACGGCCTATCTCATCGCCCGACAATGTGCGTATTTTGCCGCGCATCTCTGCCAAGAGAGCCGGCATGATATATTTGCGGGCAGCTGTGATGCCACCGCCAATAACTATCAGAGAATCAGTAAGTGTTACAGCCGTAGCCATGGCGTTTCCGGCAACTTCGCCCATCTCGGCAAAAGCTCCGCGTGCAGCCTCGGCATCGCCCTCGAGTTTGCCCTCGGCAATGTCGTAAATATCCTTCGGCTCAAAGGTGTGATTTGCATCGCCCGACAACTCTGCGTAGACTCTCTTCACGGCTCGCACAGCCACACCATCCTCGACAATGTTGCCTGCAATCTTTTTATGCTCCAAACAGAATGTCTCGACACACGAATTATCGCCACGATTGAGGCGTCCATCGACCACCATGCCGACACCGAAACCCGTTCCGAAGGTGTATCCGAGAAGGTTGCGGTAGCGTTTGTTGCTACCTGCGGCTTCAAGTCGGGCGTTTACCTCGGGCAGCACACCGCAGAGTGCCTCTCCGTATGCGAACAGATCGCCATCGTTGTTGATGAATACGGGGATGCCGAACTTCTCCTCGAGGAATGGGCCGAGAGCCACGCCATCGCGGAACGATGGGAAGTTGGGCAGATATCCGCCACCGATGATGCCGTTAGGGTAGTCGGCAGGCCCCGGGAAAGCGAAGCTGATGGCTACGGGCTTTTCATCGAGCATCGAGATAACCTTCTCGAAACCGGCCACTGCGGTTGTAAGGCAGAGATCGAGATCGTGAGCCTGCGACGGGAGGGTTACGGGTTCGACAATGAACTCTCCGGCACGCATGGCTCCGAATACGAAGTTGGTGCCACCGGCATCGAGAGTGATGACGATACGTTGGTCGTTTCTATACATAGTCTGTGTAGGTTTTAATGTTTGCAACATTGCACAAAGTTAGTAATTTTTTTGCATTGAGAGCCAATGATAGCAGAATTGATGATGCTATTTCATGATAAGGGCTTTTTTTTGGGGTGTAGGAGGTGGCAGATATGGAGAAAAATACTATCTTTGTCGTGGTATCGTTGTTGCGGCCAAAGGCCGGTGGCCTACATAGCACAGCGATGCGATTGCTAATATATAAAACAGAGTAAGTATGAACCTTAAAAAGATTGTAGTTATGTCCCTTGCCTCCATTTTTTCGTTCTTTGGCTGTAAATCGGATAAGTGTACCTATCCGCAAGATGTTATCGCTACCCGTTCGGGTGAGAATGTTACGGTGACATTCTTCAAGCATGCCTCGTTGGCATTAGAATTTAATGGGCTGCATATCTATGTGGACCCCGTAGATCAATATGCCGATTACAAGCGACTTCCCAAGGCTGATGTGGTGTTGATCACCCATTCGCACTACGACCATTTCGATATGGCAGCAGTCGACAAACTGACCAAGAGTGGTACTGTGGTAGTGTGCGACAAGATTTCAGCCGAAGCCTTCGACTACAACTGCGTGACGATGTTGCCGGGAGCCTCGACCAAACCTTATGTCGGCATTGAGATTAAGGCTGTGCCGGCATATAACATCTCGGAAGGCCATCTCGACTTTCACCCGAAGTCCCGCGAGGATTGTGGTTACATCGTGACCCTTGGCGAGAGCCGCTTCTATATTGCCGGCGATACCGAGAATAACGAAGATGTCAAGTCGCTATCGGATATCGACGTCGCTTTTCTGCCGGTAAATCAACCCTACACGATGACGGTTGATCAAGCTGTCGATGTGGTGAAGGCCATCAAACCCGCCATATTCTATCCCTACCACTATGGCGAGGTTGAGGAGAAGACCGATATCGACCGCCTTGTGCGTGAACTTGAAGGTGTTACGGAGGTTCGTGTAAGACCAATGGAGTAGTTTTTGCATAGAAGAGAACAAGGCTTATGAGACGATTTTTATTGATTATTGCCCTGCTGGCGACGCTTGGCGTATCGGCAAAACGTATGCCGGAAAATCCGTTGATGATTGCACATCGCGGAGGTTGGACCAAAAGAGTGATTACGGCTCCCGACGGCTCTACACACAAGGAGTTTGTGGTGCCCGAAAATAGCATTGCTGCTGTGGGTATGGCCAAGCGATTTGGTTATGCCGGCATTGAGTGTGATGTGAAATACACGGCTGATAGTGTGATGATCATCATGCACGACCGCACGCTCAATCGCACCCTGCGTCGTGCGGCGGATTATTCACCACTGACCGAGCCCGTAAAGGTGGCAGAGATAACCTTCGAGGCGTTGCGCAGAGATTATGTCTTGGCATCAGATGACCCCGCGATGCGAGTGCCGGTGCCGACACTCGAAGAGTTGCTTGCCGAGTGCAAAAAGCAGGGTATGATAGCCGTTCTGCACAGCAAAATTCCTGCCTCATACGTTGTGGCGCAGAAGATGTTGGGCGATGAGGGCTGGGTGGCATTCAATAGTTATGACGAAACGCTTGTCGAGGCTCGTAAAATCTCTAATTGCCTGATTCTGCTCGACCCGGGTCAGCAGAAGAATCAGAGTGCCGAGAGGACCATTCAGCGTCTTGAAGCATTGGGTGGCCGTTGTGGTGTGTCGAGCATGAACCGCAGGTTGCTGACCGAAGAGTATTGTCGTGCGATGCGTGAAAAGGGTTTTGAGGTGCAGTCTTCAATCTTCAAGACACCTCACGAGGTGCAGGCACTGCGCAACGGAGTGACCATTCTGCTGACCGACTTTGCGAAGCTACCCGAGCCGAAGCAAAGATCGGTGATGAAACTGCGCAAGCGCAACATACGAACATCGCAACCGGTAAACAAGCAGTGGAGTCGTGAGTTGGAGTGTGGGGCTCTGACCCTTGAGATAGACTTTGCGGGTACCGTCACCATTCTGCTTAATGGCGAAAAACGCTATCAACTGACCCGCAACGGACGAGGTGTCGATAGGTTCGGTATGCGATTTACGGAGGCTGCACCCTCGTTGCAGGTTGAGGTGGCAGAAGGAGGCATAATCCGTTCGCTGAAGGCGGATGTGTATCAATATTAGAATGGAGTCTTGACCGGTGTAAATCGACGTAGTCTTCTCCTAATGCTCAATAAAGTGCCACTTTTGGCATCCTTACCATTACCAATAAAGCGAGGGTAGCTAACTGTTTAGCCACCCTCGCCTCTGTTTTGGAAGTTGCCGATTACTGTTCGCCCTTCAGCACCACACGCTCCGCAACCGAGCGCAGATAAGCGGCTGTGGCTGCATCAAGACGTCCATTTGACGGATTGTTGCCAAACGGTTCCTTGTAGATAGTCAGATACGACACCGCAGCAGCGAGATAAGAGCCTGCATACGACGGGTGTGAGCCATCCTTCACATAGAGATCTATGTCGGGACGCTCGCGGCGTGCAATCTGCCATGCCGGACCTTGCTTCGCGATGCCCGCATCTATGGTCTTGGCCTCGAGAGCAACGACCTCGTTCAGACGAGCCTGCATCGATCCGAAGTCCATGAAGAATGAGGGATACTTATCTACGAGGGGCTCATCTTGCTTGCGCAGGTGATTGCTGCCATGCTTGCGACCCCAGGTGAGGGCGATGATGGGCTTTGCTGCGGGGTTGTGCTTGCGGACATACGCAGCAAAATCGGTCATGCCTTTCAACGAACCATAATCATCCTCTGTGCCAGAGAAGACACGCTCATAACTCTGGTCTTGCAGGAAAACGTAGTCATATCCACCCATCTCAACAGCCTCAATCGTAGGGGGATATACCAAATGTTTGGTCATTGTCCAACCGCCCTTTTCGCTCATCCAGCAATCTGCATAATGCCCCTCACTCATCGCAATCTCCTTGAAGATGAAAGGATAGTTGTTATAGTAGGTATAACTGTTGCCGACAAAGAGAATACGTGTCGTGTCACGCAACTCCACACCCTGATAGGTGTTGATCTGTGTGTATCGATTACCTCCGACTACATAATTTGCTCCGGCGGACTCTTCGATTTGTCGTATACGTATCGATATAACACCGCTCTTTATGCTCTTTTGCAGGCGGAAACTTTGCCAAAAATATTTGGTGGCAGCGACTTTCGATGTGCGGAAGTTGGTGCCGTCCTTCTCGGCAGGCATTAGCGGTAACCACTTTTTGCCATCACGATACTCCACAGCAAAGCGATGACCCGTGCCGGTGGGGTAGGAGTGGAACGGACACCATATATCTATAATGCTACCCTTCTCGAACTCCTCAACCGGCATCTCGAATATCCAACAGTCGCCCTTTTGAGTATTGCTGCAGATAGGCTCCGACTTTTTGGTGAGGTTGGGCTTGGCGAGTTTGTTCTCGGTCTCAAAACGGATCCAAGCATCATCTCCGGTTGTTGAGGCGTAGCGGCCCTCTTTCAGGAAATCTGCACCTGTGGCATCGCCTTTATTTTGGCGGATGAAGTTCCATTCGGCATGTCTGATTCTACTTTGGGCTGATAGCGATGTCGGGATTAGTAGGAATAAGGTCGCTAAAAGCAGTGAAAATCTCTTCATATTCTTCGTGTTTTTAGGTTCGTAAAGACAAATGTAACGAAAAATTATAGATTTTTTACACAAAAAGGCGTTTTTTTTGTGTATTGTTTTTGGAAATTAAAAATTTTGTCTATCTTTGCACTCGCAAAACACAAGATGGTGGATTCATCTAAGGGCTAGGATACCTGCCTCTCACGCAGGACATAGGGGTTCGAATCCCCTATCCACTACAAAGCAGAGCAGACGACTATCAGTCGTCTGTTTTTGTTTTGTGCCAATGGCTTGTGTGCAAGCCCACGCCATTGCCTCAAACCAAAGCAGTCTGCGACTCGCTCTGCTTT
>JAFQFG010000114.1 GCA_017398695.1 Alistipes sp. | reverse complement strand
GTTTATCGCACACTCACTCCCAATCGGCCGGAGAGCTGTGCTTGGTTGCCGTTTTTTTTATCATCGTGGCAACATACACCATATATAATTATGCAAAGAGTTAAAAAATAATGAAAAAACTATTTTCTACAATTGTAGTCACATTGTTTATCTGTGCTTATGCCGTTGCACAGACCACCAACAATCATAATCATGCAGGAGGTGAAAAGTGCGAAGCGACGATTCACGGACACGTAATCGACAGCAACACACAGGAGCACATCCCCTACATCACTGTCACCATCGACAACACAACCATCGGAACTACGACCGATGCCACGGGACACTACATACTCTACCACGTCCCTGTGGGCAAATTCAAGGTTTCAATCTCGGCCATCGGCTACACCAACCAAAGCAAAGATATTGAGGTGGAGTGCGGCTCTGACATACAACTCGACTTCGAGACCACCGAGTCGCAGGTTTCGCTCGATGCAGTGGTCGTCTCGGCCAACCGCAACGAGACTACACGCCGCGAGGCTCCGGCTCTTGTACACATCATGCCGGCCGACCTCTTCAATAAGGTTTCGGCTCCGACCCTTGCCGAGGGATTGTCGTTCCAGCCGGGTGTCCGTGTTGAGAACTCGTGCCAGAACTGCGGTTTTGCACAGGTAAGAATTAATGGTCTGGATGGTCAATACTCACAGATTCTAATCAACTCACGCCCCATTTTCTCGGCATTGGCAGGAGTCTATGGACTGGAGCATATTCCCGCGAATATGGTCGAGCGCGTCGAGGTTGTACGCGGTGGTGGTTCTGCGCTCTTCGGCTCATCGGCCATCGGTGGAACAATCAACATCATCACAAAGGAGCCCTTGCGCAACTCCGGAGAGCTGTCGCACTCGCTCACCTCGCTTGGTTGCACCGGTGCCCTCGACAACAACACCACGCTCAACGCTTCGCTGGTTACCGATGACCGCAAGGCCGGCATCACAATCTATGGCCAAAGCCGTCTGCGCGATGCCTACGATCACGATGGAGATGGCTTTGTCGAGATTCCGACAATCAAGTCGCAGACCATCGGTACACAAGCCTATATCAAGACCAGCGCATACAGCAAGCTCTCGCTTGACTACCACGCCACAAACGAGTATCGCCGTGGAGGTGACCAGCTGGATCGCCCACCCCATGAGGCATGGATTGCCGAGACTACCGACCACCTTATCAATAGCGGAGGTCTGACCTTCGAGGGCACATCAAAGGACTCACGTCACCGTTACAGCGTATTTACTTCGGCTCAGGCGACAAATCGCGACAGTTATTATGGTGCCGAGATGAATGAATTTGCATACGGCAAGACCAATGGTGTTACGGCTGTTGCCGGAGGTCAATACCTCTATCGCATCAAATTCTTCGAGTTTACCACCGGTCTTGAGTACAACTATGACTACCTCTACGACGACCCCATCGGCTATGCCGGCGAGGAGGGCTATGAGAGCATGAGGACCGAGCAGCATATCCACAATGCGAGTGTCTTGGCTCAAGGCGAATTCAAGTTCAAGAAGTGGGGATTTCTCGTTGGTGGTCGCCTGGACAATTGGTACAACGCCAGCAACAAGCGTTTCCTCTGCATCCCTTCACCTCGCGTAACCTTGCGTTATAACCCCACTCACAACATCAATCTTCGCGCCACCTACGGCTCGGGATTCCGTGCTCCGCAGGCATTCGACGAGGATTTGCATATTCTTATCGTAGGTGGAGAGCGTACACGCATCCGCCTGGCTGAGGATCTGAAGGAGGAGCGTTCCCACACATTTACCGTGTCGGGAGACTTCTATAAGACTTTCGGCAGAGTGCAGACCAATTTGCTCGTCGAGGGATTCTACACCATGTTGAATGATGTCTTCGCACTGCGTGACTATGCCGGCAGTGATCTCGGCACAAGCATCGTGCCCGTTCCCGGCAAGGATGGAGTCTACGATATCCATGACGGAGCGCGCATGTATGAGCGTTACAACGGCTCAGGTGCAACGGTTATGGGTATCAATATCGAGGGTAAAGTATCGTACATGCCGTGGGTCGATGTTGCAGCGGGTGTAACCCTCCAGCGCAACAAGTACAAGCAGCCCGAGCAGTGGAGCGACACGGCACCTGCGGTTACCAACATGTTCCGCTCGCCGAATGTCTATGGTTACTTCACCGTCACGACCCAGCCTGTTCGCAACTTTAAGATTGATGTTTCGGGCAACTATATGGGACGTATGTACGTGCAGCACGCAGCAGGCGGCATGCTACCCGATGGCTCAATTCTCGAGAATGACCGCGTAGAGCACACCAAGGCTTTCTTCGACCTCGGAGCAAAGCTTTCGTATGAGTTCAAGATTTGGCAGAGCATCGGCCTACAGATCAATGCCGGAGTACACAACATCCTGAACTCGTATCAGAACGACTTTGACCGTGGTGCTTTCCGCGATTCGGGATACATCTATGGCCCGTCAATTCCGCGTTCGGTATATGTCGGAGTTAAGCTTACGATGTAACGAAGCATAGCTCTTCTTCTCAAAAGTTGTATAACAAGAGGCATTTCAAGGCTTGCGCAGACCGAAAATCGCAGTTTACGCTGTGTGAATGAGGTTTTGAGGGCAAGCATAATGCAGAAATCACCTTGTTAGACAACTTTTTTATGGCACAAATTCTGCGATACCCATCACGAACATATAAATATTCGCAGTATGAAGAGGAGTTATCTTTGGATATTAGGCGCAGCTATTATTGCTGCAGGCGTAGGTTGCACCGCTCAAAAGAGCAGCATCGACCACTCGACCGTCTCATCGCTCGACCTCAACCGCTACATGGGTCGTTGGTATGAAATTGCCCGATTTGACCACCGTTTTGAGCGCAATCTCGAGCAGTGTGAGGCCATCTATAAGTTGATGCCCGAAGGCAAGATATCGGTCGAGAATAGCGGCATAAACAGCATAACGGGCAAGCATAAAACCTCCTACGGTAAGGCTCATGCGGGCAAAAACCCGGGGCAATTGCGAGTTTCGTTCTTCTGGTTTTTCTATTCGGATTACAACATTCTCGCTCTTGATGACAACTATCAGTGGTCGCTGGTGGGAAGCAGTTCTCCCGACTACTTATGGATTCTCGCACGTACACCACGACTGCCACAGCAGACCCTCGACCACATCCTCAGCATCGCCCGTAAGCGTGGCTACGACACTTCGAAACTTATATTCGTCAGGCAGTAGCCGGATGAGCAAACGGTCGAGATTGAAAAGAGCAGGTGTGCCCCAAAGACTCGGAGCACACCTTTTTTCCATTTGTCACTTAAGCGCACAAGAAACCCGACCCGCAGCATACTTAACGTATGTGAGGAGTCGGGTTATCGTAGTGCAACGCAGTAGTTGCCCCGCCCGCAACAAAAAAAATCATTTTAAGGAGGGAAATACAAGGCGCACAAGAAACCCGACCCGTAGCATACTTGACGTATGTGAGGAGTCGGGTTATCGCAGTGCAACGCAGTAGTTGCCCCTTAAAATGATTTTTTACTTAACCTCTTCAAACTCTACATCCTCAGGCTGTGCCTGCTGTGCACCACCCTGGGCTCCGGCATTCTGCTGAGCACCCTGAGCGCCACCCTGAGCCTGCTGAGCCTGCTGCTGTGCGTAGATATCCTGCGATGCAGCCTGCCATGCAGCATTGAGTTCGGCAATAGCGGTGTCGATAGCTGCAATATCTGCGCTCTTGTGAGCCTCCTTGAGCTTTGCGAGAGCACCCTCGATTGCCGACTTCTTGTCAGCGGGGAGCTTGTCGCCATACTCCTTGAGCTGCTTCTCGGTAGCAAAGATATTCGAATCGGCAGCGTTAATCTTCTCGATGCGCTCCTTCTCGATACGGTCTTTCTCCTCGTTAGCCTTAGCCTCATCGCGCATGCGCTGAATCTCCTGCTCGGTAAGACCCGACGAAGCCTCAATACGGATCTTCTGCTCCTTGCCTGTACCCTTATCCTTGGCCGATACATTCAAGATACCGTTAGCGTCGATATCGAATGTAACCTCAATCTGCGGAACGCCACGCGGAGCTGCGGGAATACCGTCGAGGTGGAAGCGACCGATTGACTTGTTGTCGCGTGCCATAGGACGCTCACCCTGGCATACGTTAATCTCTACCGAAGGCTGGTTATCGGCAGCAGTCGAGAATACCTCGCTCTTGCGGGTCGGGATGGTGGTATTTGCCTCAATAAGTTTGGTAAATACGCCACCCAGAGTCTCGATACCGAGCGAAAGC
>JAFQFG010000113.1 GCA_017398695.1 Alistipes sp. | reverse complement strand
TTCGACACCTTTTGTTTTTGGATAGTATGGTGCAAATTTATTTGCAGACATAGTAGCCAAAAACAAAAAGAGTTGATTTATCAACTTTTTGCGCAGTGCAGTTCTTTGTTAGGGCCCCACCGGCGAGGTGGAGGGAACTGACGACAAGCCGAGGGCAGAGGTCGCTGGCGAACTATGCCGAGGTGCGAAGGAAGAAAAGGAACTTAAAAACGAGCGGTGCGATGCGGCAGCAGAGCTTAGCGAAGTTAATCCCCCTCCCACCAAAAGCTGTGAGTTTGGGGGTTGCAAGCCCACGCCTCAGCACAAAAAACAAAACCGCCTCAGGCGATTGCTCTGCATCTTGGGCGAGTGTAGCATTGCTTACTTAATTGAGGGTTGCAAGCAAAAAAATAGTTGATTTATCAACTTTTTGCTGAGTGCAGTTCTTTGCAAGGGCCCCCGCGGCGAGGTGGAGGGAACTGACGACAAGCCGAGGGCAGAGGTCGCTGGCGAACTATGCCGAGGCGCGAAGGAAGAAAAGGAACTTAAAAACGAGCGGTGCGATGCGGCAGCAGAGCATAGCGAAGTTAATCCCTCTCCCACCAAAAGTTGTAAGTTTGAGGGTTGCAAGCCCCCACCACAGCACAAAAAAGAGGGGCTTCTGCCCCTCGATTAAAAACTTACATATCGCTTGGTTATATCAACTCTTACAAAAACTATTTTGCTGCTCGCTTGCGGTCGACCTCATTAAGCAAAATCTTGCGCAGACGCATCGACTTGGGCGTAATCTCGACATATTCATCCTCCTTGATATACTCCAAAGCCTCCTCCAGCGAGAAGATTTTGGGCGGAACAATCACAGCCTTATCATCCGAACCCGAAGCACGCATATTGGTCAACTGCTTCGACTTGGTCACATTCACCGTGATGTCGTTGCTGCGCGTATGCTCACCTATAACCTGACCCATATAGACCTCATCCATCGGTGAGATGAAAAAGCGTCCACGATCCTGCAACTTATCAATCGAATAGGCATAAGCCGTACCCGTCTCGGATGCAATAATCGAACCTGCCGTACGCATCTCGATATCGCCCACCCAAGGCTCAAAGCCCCTCAAGCGGTGGCTCATAATCGCCTCACCGGCAGTTGCTGTCAACATATTCGAGCGCAGACCGATAATTCCACGCGAAGGTATCGAGAACTCAAGACGTGTGCGCTCACCATCCGAAGACATATTTGTCAGCGTACCTCGACGACGTGTTGTCATCTCGATAACCGTTCCTGCCGTCTCGTCCGGACAATCAACCGTCATCTCCTCGATAGGCTCACACTTCACACCATCAATCTCCTTGATGATGACTTTCGGCTGACCCACCTGCAACTCATAACCCTCACGTCGCATGGTCTCAACCAACACCGAGAGGTGCAACACACCTCGTCCGTAGACAATGAAGCTATCGGCATTCTGACCCGGCTCAACCCTCAATGCAAGGTTCTTCTCCAACTCACGATCCAGACGCTCTTTGATGTGGCGCGAGGTGACATATTTACCCTCCTTGCCGAAGAAGGGCGAGTTGTTGATGGTAAAGAGCATCGACATCGTCGGCTCATCAATAGCAATCGGGGGCAGTGGCTCGGGGTTCTCGAAGTCGCAAATCGTATCGCCAATCTCGAAGCCCTCGATGCCGACCAAAGCACAAATCTCGCCACATGAAACCTTGTCAACCTTCGTCTTGCCAAGGCCCTCAAAGACCATCAGTTCGCGAATCTTGCTCTTGACCATACTCTTGCCATCGCGTTTGGCGAGGGTCACATTATCCCCGGCGTGGAGTTCGCCTCGGGTGACCTTACCCACCGCAATGCGGCCAATATAGGGCGAATACTCAAGCGAGGTGATAAGCATTTGGGGTGTACCCTCCACCATTTGTGGTTCAGGAATCTCGTCGATGATTGCATCAAGCAGCGGCTGTATCGAGTCGGTCTTTTCGTTCCACTTATGCGACATCCAGCCCTGCTTTGCCGAGCCATAGATTGTCTTATAGTCGAGCTGCTCCTCGGTAGCATCGAGCGAGAACATCAAATCGAAAACTTGCTCATTCACCACCTCGGGTCGGCAGTTTGGCTTATCGACCTTATTGACCACTACGATAGGCTTCTTGCCGAGTGACAAGGCCTTCTGCAGCACAAAACGGGTCTGGGGCATCGTACCCTCGAAGGCATCGACCAGCAGAAGCACTCCGTCACACATATTCAGTACGCGCTCCACCTCACCTCCGAAGTCGGCGTGACCCGGGGTGTCGATGATGTTGATTTTATAGTCGCGGTAGATTACCGACACATTCTTCGAGAGAATCGTGATTCCTCGCTCGCGTTCGAGGTCGTTATTATCCAAAACAAGTTCGCCCGTCTTAGAGGCTTCACGGAGCAGATTTCCCTGCAGAATCATCTTATCGACCAGGGTTGTCTTGCCGTGGTCTACATGGG
>JAFQFG010000112.1 GCA_017398695.1 Alistipes sp. | reverse complement strand
TGGTCGTATAAGACTTACCCGACGACAAAAGTAGAACAATTTTCTTATCTTTGCAAAAATTATTAAAAAATGAGTAAAAATTTTCTACATAGAGTATTCTTCGTCTGCCTGCTTGCAGGTGGCTTTGGCGCTGCTGCACTGATAGTTGCGTATAACGCATTCTATGGCGAGGCTGTGAAGGAGAATATCTCTCTATTTGTCGATAAAGATACCACATACGACCAATTATGCGAAAAAATTGAAGGCGCGACAGATAATTCTCTACTGAAATCTACCGCTTTCAAACTCTACGCATCGCACATTGATCTTGCAAATAGATTTAAGGTGGGTCATTATCGCCTAACCGAGGATATGAGCGTTATCCGCATTGCCCGTGTCCTTGCACTTGGCGAACAGACCCCCGTAAATCTTGTTGTAGGTGGCGCACGCACCATTCCGCAGCTTGCCACCAAACTCTCCCGACAGATAGCTGCAGACTCGGCCGAGATAGTGGAACTTCTCTATGATAAGCAGATTCGCGCCTCTCACGGGTATGTTCGTGACAGCATTATGGCGATGTTTATCCCCAATACTTATGAGGTCTATTGGACAATCACACCCGAACAGTTGTTGCAGCGCATGCATCGCGAGTACGATGCCTTCTGGAATGATGCTCGCGAGGGTAAATGCAAGGCGTTAAAGATGTCGCGATATGAGGTGATGACGCTCGCTTCGATTGTCTACGAAGAGACTAAAGCAGTGGATGAGATGCCGCGTGTGGCGGGTGTGTATATCAATCGTTTACGTAAGGGTATGCCGTTGCAGGCCGACCCTACGGTAAAGTATGCACTGCAAGATTTCGGACTGAAGAGAATACTGCGCAAGCATTTGCGTACCAGGTCACCTTATAATACCTATGTCAACAAAGGTCTGCCTCCATCGCCAATATGTATCCCGAGCATTGCGGCAATAGATGCTGTATTGGGGTATGAGAAGCACTCCTACATCTTCTTCTGTGCTCGTCCGGAGTTCGATGGACGTCACAATTTTGCCCGCACTCTGCGCGAACACAATGCCAATGCACGAGCCTACGCAGCGGCTCTCAACAAGAGAAACATCAAGTAGAGATTGTCGGTGCTGTTATAGCGCTGAAATCAAGGTTTTGTAGTCGCAGATGGCAAACACTTCGGTTGAGTTTTCGCCAAGACCGCCACTTTGACTATTTAGAGCGGTCTGCACCTTTACAAAATCTATATGGGTGAGATTTACCGACTTGCCGGCTACATCTACAGCATCGCTTAACTTGAAACGGTTGTATTCCAATCCGACACTTGCACCTGTGCCGAGCCACAAGTCCGTATCGTTTTCGTTGTCGACATATCCCCAATCAAATCCCTCTTGAATCCATATCGCACCATTGAAATGGCTCTTGGGCGCAAGACGTGTGCCTCGCAGAGTATAGCTATCGGCATCTATCCATGTGGGGTAGTACGAGTCGTGAGAATGGGCCGCAAGGTGGGCGATCTCGCCCTGCTCACCAAGCGAGTCCTCCCAGCGGACGGGCTGTTTCGCTCCGGAAGGCTTGTGGTAGGTTACGGAGTAGTCGTAGAGCGTACTCTCGGCCTTTGCCTCGGAGCCGGCAAGCTCATACCAGACCTCATCCGGTTGACCATTACCATTCTCATCCTGCATCACCCAAACAATACCCGGCTCGGAGCTCCCCTCAAAGGGATTTCCGGCTATGGCAAGGTCATAGCCTCCGCTGTTTGTGATCTTGTGGTCGAACCCAACAACGATATATCCACCGAAGCCGCCCAGAGATACGAATTGACGTTTTTCGAGCCGTTTGCGAGCATATTCGCAGGCACTATCTGCGCTTAATTCCGAACCGCTAAAGCCACTTGTCACACGGTTGTTGATAAACTGCCCGGGTGCGGGTGTATACTCGATAACCCTGGTTGCGAAGGCGGAGCCACTATCACCTCCGCCCTCGAACTCCTCATCGATATTGCAAGAACTGAACAGCACTGCAATAGCAAACGTCTTTATGTAAAGACTACCTCTCACCGCTTAAAGATTATTTAGTGAATTTCAGGTCGTCTATGCAGAAACTGAACGGGCACCACTCCTCGGGCGCTTTAATCTTAGAGGAGGTGTGCTCCCAATCGACTGTGAAGCAAATCTTATCAACCTCGCCAAGAGATGAGAGTGAGAGTGTTGCCCAATCTGTGATGACATTACCCTTGTCGGCAAGCTCCAATACGGCACTCGATACCTGCTCTCCACCGAGATATCCCATCACCTTTATTGCGAAGCAGACATTCGGGTCGTTCTTCATGATTTGAAGGTAGGCGTAT
>JAFQFG010000111.1 GCA_017398695.1 Alistipes sp. | reverse complement strand
TGAAGGTTGTCGAGGAGTAGGTCGTAGGTTTGCTTGTCGCCACGGATGAAACGGACGCTGCTTATACTGCTACTGTCGACACTCTGCACCCTCGGGGTGCAGGCGGCAGTGTTGCGTGTCGGGGCTGAGCGTATGGAGAGCTACCTGCCTCGGCTTGAGGGATATAGGGTTGCTTTGTTGGCTAACCACACCTCGCTTGTCGGCAATGTGCACCTTGTCGATACGCTCTGCCGGAGGGGTGTGAATGTGACGGCCATATTCTCACCCGAGCACGGCTTTCGCGGGGTGGCCGATGCTGGCGAGAAGGTCGCCAGTGGGGTAGATGAAAAGACCGGCATCCCGATTCGCTCACTCTATGATGGTAACCGCAAGCGCCCCTCGGATGAGGTTATGCGCTCGTTTGATGTGCTGTTGGTCGACCTGCAGGATGTGGGTCTGCGATTCTATACCTACTATATAACCATGCTCCGAATGATGGAGGCGTGTGCCGAGTTTGGTCTGCACGTCATAGTTCTCGACCGTCCCAATCCCAATGGAATGTACGTCGATGGGCCTTTGCTCGATATGCGCTACAAATCGGGCGTAGGAGCTCTGCCTATTCCTGTGGTGCATGGTATGACCATGGGCGAGATTGCCCGTATGGCTGTGGGCGAGGGGTGGTCAAACAAGGTGTCGCTTACTGTCGTGCCGGTCGAGGGCTACACTCGCTCGATGCGCTATGTTTTGCAGGTGGCTCCATCGCCAAATCTCCGAACCCAGCATGCTATATATCTCTATCCGGCAGTCTGTCTTTTCGAGGGAACTATCATGAGTCTCGGACGTGGCACCGAGTCGCCATTTGAGATGTATGGACACCCCGAGATGACCGGTTGCGACTTCCGATTTACGCCCCGCTCGACCTCCGGAGCGAAGAATCCGCCTCTGTTGGACCAAGAGTGCCACGGAGTTGATCTGCGCAAAGTCGATAACGAAACCGTTATCTCTGAGGGGTTTACATTGCAGTATGTGATTGATGCCTATCGTCGTACGGGTAGTCGCGGTGAAGCGTTCTTCACGCCCTTCTTCGAAAAGTTGGTCGGGGTGGACTATATCCGCAAAATGATTATCGCGGGGGCTTCCAACGAGCAGATATGTGCTAAATGGCAGGATGATATCGCTCAATTCTGCAACCAGCGCAAACCTTACCTGCTCTACGCAGAGTAGTCGCAGGGCCTCTTTGTTATTAGGAGGGTTGCCACTTTTCGAACGAAGCGATCAATTTCATGCCCTTCTTTGCACCTTTTATTGAATACCGCTCAACTGCGAAATTTCGCTATCGGTAAGGGCTCTGTCGTAGATCGCGAGCCACGAAATATTACCCCTGAAGTGGTTGCCTATTTTACCCTTGACAAAGACCGCTCCAACAGTAAAATCAGAGCCATTATCACCTATTCCATCGGGAAAATAGTAGGGGTTTTTGGACTGCACAAGACCCTCGGGATAGCCTTCGAAACCCTTGGTGTGATGGATAAGTTCGGGCTCACGAGCTTCGAACTCGCCATTGAAATAGGAACGGATATACTTGCCGTCATAGGTAAACGCAACCGTACACCACTCCCCATCGGGAACCTCTTGTGCACTTGCCGAATAGTCTATCGAGTAGGGAAAAGGTGGTGTCGGGCGACCCGTGCGGGAGATATGTCCGCAAACCTGATTCTTGCCATTATAATGCGGTAGCGATATAAACAGCCCATACTGACGCATTCCTCCATTTGCGTACTCATCCCACATACCCGCAACAAAACCAATCTTGCCCCTTGTCCACTTCACTCGGGCTACTACCGTAACGGCATTGCTGCTGACATTTAGCGAACCGGTCTGCTTGTAGGGAATATAGAGATAATCTCCACCGTCGAAATAGAGTGATCTTGCCTTGCCTTCGTCTACAAATTCGGGCTTCACATCCTCCGATTTTGCACGTAGTACCAACTCCTCGACACACCCTTTCGCCTTCAAGGAGCGCTCTTTGGTGCCGAAATCCCAATAGGCAATCAGTGAGTCGTGACGCTCCAACGATTTGCCAACCTTGCTATGATTGCGGGCGCTTGCGGTTGCTGTGACAGCCAATAAGATAAAAATAAGAATCCTTCTCATGGCTATTTTACTCTTGGTGTTCGGCGAAGTATCGCCAGAGCGGTGCTGCATGGAGTGCCTGAATGATTCCGCCTTGCTCCAAGATCTCGCGCACCTCCTCTTTCGTAAATAGATGTACCTCAATATCTTCGCTATCCTCGGGGTGCCGTTCGGCAACCTTCTCAACACCCTCTGCAAGGAAGCAATAGTTCAAATTTGTGGAGTTTGTAGGGTTGGGCGACACGGTCATATATAGAGACCATTGGCCACCTCCATAGCCTGTCTCCTCCTCCAACTCGCGTTTGGCACCCTCTATTGGCGAGGAGTCCGTATCGTCGATAAGGCCTGCACAAAGCTCGTAATGTGTGGCTCCGAGCCCGTGGCGGTATTGGCTGATTAGCACCATCTTACCCTCTTTTGTTATGGCGATGATATTTGCCCAGTTCGGGAACTCATAGACATACCAATTGGGGATGATGACTCCGTTCGGGAGTTGTACTCTGTCGCATCGTACCGTACACCAAGCACCTTCGCGGAGTAGATATTCGCTCGATAGCACCTGCCATTTGCGATTTTTCAGAGGTTTGAACATGCTTTTTGCTACTTAGATATATGGCAAAGTTAACGAAAATTTATAAACTTGCAACACGAAATAGAAAGCTTATGAAAACACTAAGTAAAAACGCTGTTATAGGCTATCCTGCCGGCATTATTACCGGCATTACATACGGACTCAATCCGCTTTTTGCCGTGCCACTGATGAACAAGGGAGCGGCCATCGAGTCGATACTATTCTTTCGCTACTCGTTTGCCGTCGTTCTGCTCGGTGCGTTCCTTTTGCTCACCAAACAGAGCTTTAAGATTACCGCCAAGCAGGCGGGCGTGTTGCTCGTTCTCGGTCTGTTATACACATCGAGCAGCCTATTCCTGTTTGAGGCCTACAACTACATCGCATCGGGCTTGGCTACAACTCTCATCTTCCTATACCCCGTGCTGGTGGCGATTATTATGGTCTTTTTGGGCGTCGTGCCTTCGTGGCCCGTGTGGATGGCTATTGCTGCGACATTTGGTGGTGTGCTCGTTATGACGCAAGGCAGTGGCGGTGAGGCGATAGACCCTATTGGTGTTCTGTTGTCGCTCGGCTCGGCATTGGTCTATGCACTCTTTATTGTCATCATCAACCGCAGCAAGGCTATTGCCGAGATATCCAATACGCTGCTCACATTCTATGCCCTCACGGTGGGTGCGGTGGTTTTCTTGGGTAAGATCGCCTTTTCGGATACCGCAATAACAGCGGGCATTACCTCGGGTGGCGACTGGCT
>JAFQFG010000110.1 GCA_017398695.1 Alistipes sp. | reverse complement strand
GGTAATGTAATGGTTTCGGTATTTGATGCCAACCACAATCCAATTTGGACATGGCATATCTGGTGCACCGACCAGCCCAAGGTTGTAAAGATCAAGAATGCAGTTAATACCACCGACAAATATCACGGCCTTATGGACCGTAACCTTGGCGCAACTTATGCCCCGACCACTCTCGATGAGGCTGCTAATATCTCGGCAGAGAATGCAACCAAGACATTGGGTCTCTACTATCAGTATGGTCGCCCGATTCCGTTCCCAGGCCCAACAAGCATTACAAATACAACTGCCGAAAGCACGAGTGCCCGCTTTGGCGCGAACTCGGATTTTGATGTGATGTATGGTTTCAAGGAGATTGGACAAACCTTTGAATATACTACATACGCAAATAATTTTGCTTCAATGTTGGCTTCTCCGACACTTTTCGGTGTGGTTGATTTCACCACTGCATATGGAACGACCGTAGGTGCTTCAACCGATGGTAAAAGATACCACGCTTTCTGTACAGGTCTGCCGAAACCTTGTACTCAAGGTAAGCAACTTTGGTATTCAGAGAATGCGGATGTTGTCAGCGCAAAGGGCAATACCGATCCTTGTCCTCCGGGATACTGCATAGATGATTTTGAGACCTTTAAGTCGGCCTTGTATAACATCGCGCACAACCGCATAAGTCAAGGCGATCCAACATCAAACAAAACTTATGGTTACTCTTATCAGTGCCCGACAACCAAAGAGGTGGTTTGGTTCCCTGCGAATGGATTCCGCACTGAAAACGGAGTATATAGTTCAGTTGGATATATTGCCAACTTATGGTCAGCGAGAAATTGCACCTATACAAGTCTCTACGGTATTCGTTGGTATACAGGCAATGGCGTAGAATCAACCAAAGTCATGGGTACAGGAGGTATCAATACTCTTGCTTGGGGATTCAATGTTCGTTGTCGCGTTCAGGACCGCACATCGTTGCAGCAGTAATTCCTGCCCCGGATGGGGTGATTTGAAAACCGGTCGGCTCTTGCGCAAGAGCCGACCGGTTTGTTTTGAGGGTGAGGGAGTGATTTAATTGATAATTAAAATCAGGCCCGTTGCATCTGACTGATGGCGTGATGCAGATAGTGCTCAATATCAAGACTTAAACGCTTGTAAAGCGGGCACGAAGTGTAGTTTTCGTTGTCGAGCAGTACATCGCGTATCGAGCGCAGTGAGTTGTTGTAGTTGCTGACCTCATCGCGCAGGGCGATGCCCTCCTTCGAAGAGGCACTGATGCGTGCGTGTGAGAGTTTGCGCAGCTTGTCGCAGACATCGTTGAGCAAGACCATCACTACGTTATCCATTAGCGTGTGGCCGTGCATATAGAGATATGTCTGCTCGGGGACAACATCTTTCGAATCACGCAGATAGCGTCCAAAATCATCGACGGCCGCCTGCATCTGCGGATAGTTGCGGCGCAGTGAGCGCAGGCGCGACTCGACGTTTCCTCGCAACCACTCGATGGTTGAGCGACCGTTATCCTTAATGTCGAGATATCCAAGGCGTACCGTGGCGCGGAAGTCGTTGAGTGTGAAGATACTCTCGGTCCCCATCTGTGCCGAGTAGGCGTACCACAAAAATACAGGATAGATTGTGCGTGAGTACTCCTCCATAAATATCACAAAGTCGAAGATGCGTGTGTCGTTCTTGGTTGCTTTGACGCAGACATTGTGCAACGAAGGTGCGTAACACAAGAAGTTCTCGGTTGCGTAGGCATAGGTGTGGAACATGTAGCGCGAATTGCAGACCGTGCGCGACTGCTCGGTGCGTTCTCCGAAGAGATAGTCGAAGTCGGAGTCAACGCATAACAACTGCTCCTCGGACGATGAGGGAATCATCGACATCAACACCTTTTTACCTTTGGGCAAATCGGGGCGTGTCGGCACCGAAATCTCAAAGCGCAGATAGGGATTGCGGAAGTGGTCGAAGATGCCGCGCCAGAAGGCAACATCCTCATACCCTTCGACATAGACTCGTACCAACCGCTTCGTTCCGAGGTAGGGTAGCGGCTGCGGTAAAGCTTCATTTGCACTGTTTTTGAGTGCAGATGCGGAATTTATATCACTTTTCATACCCAACAAAGATAGTAATTTACTATCTTTGCACAAAATAGATAACAAAGATTATACGTTTATACAGCCGAAAACGATATTTTTTATGACAAACGATTGGAAAGCACGCCTCGGAATGGTCTACTCCACAAACCCCGATTATGAGTACAACACGGGTGAGGAGCCCGCGGTTGAGACCCTGCCACCGGCAAAGCAGGATCTGCGTGTGTGGCGCGACTCGAAGCAGCGCGGAGGTAAGGTGGTGACTCTCGTAAAGGGCTTTGTAGGCTCGGAGGAGGATTTGACAGAGCTGGGTCGTATGGTTAAGAAAAAGTGTGGAGTTGGTGGCTCAGTTAAGGATGGTGAGATTATCGTGCAGGGCGATCACCGCGATCGTATAGTCGATATACTTTTGCAGGCCGGTTATCGCTGTAAAAAAGCGGGTAGTTGATGGAAGCGTGCCAATGACAAGGCTTAAATATATATTGTTGTCGGTAGTGGCGATGCTCTTTTGCGGCACCGCCTCGGCTCAATATTACTCTTGGGGAGCCGACCCCGAGTCGATGACTTGGCGACATATCAAGGGCGATAAGATCTCGGTCATCTATCCCGACACGGCTCGCCTGTTGGGTCACAAACTATTCCATTATGTGCAGGCTGTGCAACCCTCGATAGATTTCGGATTTCGCCACGGTGCGATGAAAATTCCGTTTGTTGTCCACCCCGAGAATGCGATGTCGAATGGTATGGTGATGTGGTTGCCGAAGCGTGTGGAGATTCTCTCTTCGCCGGCAATATCGAGCTACTCGATGCCATGGCTGAAGCAGTTGGCGGCACACGAATATCGCCATGCTGTGCAGTATAATAATCTCAATCGCGGATGGGTGAGGGCCTTTAGTTATCTGCTTGGTCAGCAGAGTAAGACTATCGGTCTGCTCTTTATGCCGTTGTGGGGCTTGGAGGGCGATGCCGTAATCTCCGAGACCTCAATGTCGTCGTTTGGTCGAGGTCTGCAACCCTCCTTTTCGATGCACTACCGTGCGTTGGGGGATAAGATTCTCGAACGCAAGAGTAACGATAAATGGTTTAGCGGGTCGTTCCGTGAGTATGTGCCTGATCACTACCAACTCGGATATCAGATTACGGCCTATGCCGATACCAAGTACGATGAGAATATTTGGGATAAGATTGTGCGTTATGCCGTGCGAAATCCGTATGTCATAGCCACGACATACGTCGGCATGAAGAAGTACTATTCGACCTCGACAACCCAACTGTTTCGTGAAACGTTTGCCGACCTGAATAACCATTGGCGTCCGCTGGCCGATGTGGTGGAGTCATCGCAGAGAATACCCGTACCCAAGCAGAAGAGTTATACGACATACCGTTATCCGATGCCACTCGGCAAGGGACGAGTACTCTCGTTTAAGGAGGATCTGGACACCCCTTCGGCTTTGGTTGTGACCGATACGGAGAGTGGCGAGGAGGAGCGTTTGTGCTATACGGGCTATGTGTCGACACGCCCGACAATCTCCGGAAATAGAATCTGGTGGACCGAGTATCGTCGAGGTATGGTCTATCAGCAGAGAGTCAATTCGCGTCTGTGCTACATCGAGAAGGGTAAGAATCACGCCCGCACGGTCTTTCGCTATCGAAATGTGCAGTTCCCGACGGCTGTTGATGACAATGGCCTGCTGGCGTGGGTAGAGTATCGGCCTGACGGGGTCTATCAGGTTGCGCTCGGTGGTGAGAGTACGCGAGTGATTATCGCAACGATGCCTGAGGGGGTCGAGCTACACTCGTTGGCTTACGATAATAAGAGTTGTGCACTCTATTTTATCGCTACGGACGACAGCGGAATGTGGTTGGGACGTGTGAATGATGATGGTTCAATCTCGCATGTGACCAAGGGCGCCTATATCACCTTGAGCGATTTGCAGGCTCGTGACGGAGTCCTCTACTTCGGCTCTATCGAGTCGGGTAAAGATGAGGTCCATTGCTACAACATAGCCACGGGCGAGGAGTATCGCATTTCGACATCGAAATATGGCTCGTTCTCGCCTATGCCTACCGATGACGGAGAGGTGTTGATGACCACCTATGACAGCGAGGGCTACCACTTGGCCCGACAGCGTATAGACTCGGCCTCGTTGCATCGTGTGATGCCTACACGATTGCCGCAAAACATTGTAAATCCGCCACGTAAGAGGTGGAATACGGTTAATCTCGATACGGTGAGATTTGACAAACAGGTGGCAGAACTTCAACAGAAGAGGCTGAAATCTCGTCGATATTCGAAGTTTACTCACCTCTTCAATGTGCACTCGTGGGCACCGGCATCGTATGACCCGTTTACCTTGACCGAAGGTCATGTGGATTTCAATCTCGGTGTTACGGTGATGTCGCAGAGCCTGCTCTCTAATGCGGAGGGTATGCTCACATGGGGCTGGAATAGAGAGGAAGGTTCGGTCTATAAGGGCGCGTTGCGCTACTATGGCTTGGGTGTAAATCTGGGCTTGAGTGCAACATACGGAGGTACGCAGCGAATGTATCAGGCATATACGTGGGTGATGAATCCCGAGACGGATAAGTATGAACTTGTGCTGCCCGATAAGCCTCATCTCGACAAGTATTATGATGTAACGGCTTCGGCTTCGTTACCACTCTACTTTCAACTTGGATATCGTACACGCTATGTGGGGGTCAGTGCCTCATGGAACTATTCGAACGGACTTGTTGCGAAGGTGCGCAGCATGGCCGATATGGTTCTCTCGGGACAGATTTCGAATGTTGCCAAGATTGGTTATAGGGAGGGTGTGCATCTTCTGCAATTCGGTATAGGCTACCAGAGCATGGTGCAGTTGGCTCATAAAGACTTCTTGCCGCGACAAGGTCATCTCTTCTCGCTGAATTATGCATTTAATCCGGCGAACCGCGATTTTGGTCAGCTGATCGCAGCCTACGCCAAGATCTACCTGCCGGGAGTGGCTCGCCACCACTCGCTCTCGCTGGCCGGTGCTTTTCAGACAACCATCGGAGGTTTCGAGTCGGATGTGTTGGCGTCGAATCTCTCGTTTAAGTCGTCGTTGCTGATCCCTCACGGATTTAACTCGGGCGACATAATGAATCGTAACTACTTTGCAGCAACGCTTAACTACCAGTTGCCGTTGTGGTATCCCGAGGGCGGCATCCCGACATTCCTCTACTTTAAGCGTATCCGTCTGAACCTCGGATTCGACTATGCTTCATTCGACAAACAGTCATTCATAGTCGACAAGGAGCCGGAACCCGGCGATATTGCCAATATCATCGAGCGACGCAAGCATCTGTTTGCGTATGGCGGTGATTTGACCTTCGATGTAAACTTCTTTAGAATGCCCTCGGCTGCGACTGTGGCTCTGACGCTGTCGGTTTATAAACCGCATGGAAAACGAGGAATGTATGTGTCGGGAGGTGTCGGATTGCCGTTCTGATGCGGAGATTTGATGAGAAATGTGTAACTTTGCGAAAATTTTTGATAAGATATGGTTCAAAGAGAGAATAAAGCTCCGAATAGTCGGATAATCAAGTGGATGTGGTACATCGTAATGGTGCCGATGGGATTGCTGTTTACGATGTTGTTGCTCACTTCGCTCGGAGTGTTTGGACGCATGCCCTCGTTCGAGGAGCTGGAGAACCCGAAGAGCAACCTCTCGACCGAGGTCTACTCCGAGGAGGGTAAGGTGCTCGGAACATTCTTCGTGCAGAATCGTTCGTATGTGCAGTATGACGACCTCTATCCGCAAGATTCGTCACTTGTGATTCGGATGCAGGGGCGCGATATGCCTCCCATTATTGCAGCACTGATTGCCACCGAGGATATCCGTTTCTATCGCCACTCGGGTATTGACATACAGTCGTTGGCTCGTGTCGGCATCAAGACCATTGCCTTGCAGCGCAGTTCGCAGGGTGGTGGAAGTACCATTACGCAACAATTGGCAAAAAATCTATTCCCACGTGATACGGTGCGTAATCGCGGAAAGATAGCTCGCGGCACGAAGCTCGTGATTTCGAAGTTTAAGGAGTGGATTACCGCCATAAAGCTCGAGTATAACTATACCAAAGAGGAGATTGCCGCGATGTATCTGAATACGGTGGCCTTCGGCTCGAACGCATACGGTATCAAGTCGGCAGCCCATACCTTCTTCGGTAAGGAGCCGCACGAATTGAATATTCAGGAGGCTGCAGTGTTGGTTGGCGTGGTGAATGCCCCGACACGTTACTCTCCGGTGCGTAATCCCGACAATTCGTTGGCTCGTCGCAATCTGGTTATCTCGCGTATGGAGGTTGCCGGAGCTTTGTCGAAGGGTCAGCGCGACTCGATATCGGAGTTGCCCATCGTGCTGAACTATAAGCCCGTGTCGCATAATGAGGGAGAGGCTACCTATTTCCGCGAGATGTTGCGTCTGGTGATGAATGCCAAGCGTCCCACACGTCGACAATTCTACACCGAGTGGGATTATGAGCAGGCTGTGAAGGAGTATGAGGAGAATCCGCTGTATGGTTGGTGTCATAAAAATCGTAAGGCGGATGGCGAGCCCTACAATATCTATCGTGATGGTCTGAAAATCTATACCACCATCAATGCCACAATGCAAGAGTATGCCGAAGAGGCCTTGTTGAAGCAGATGCGTGAGGAGGTTCAGCCGATGATGGATGCACAGGTGAAGCGTACCGGAGTGTTGTTCCAAGATACCGACCGCGAAGAGCGTGACGCGATTATCCGCCGTGCGATGCGTAATTCGGATCGCTATCGCAATATGAAACGCGCCGGTGTGGGTGAAAAGGATGTTATGGCGAGCTTCGAACAGAAGTGTCGCATGAAGGTCTTTACGTTTAAGGGTGAGCGTGATACGCTGATGTCACCACGTGATTCGATATTGCATCACAAGCGTATTATGCGTGCAAGCTTCGTGGCAATGGATCCAAATACGGGCTATGTGAAAGCCTATGTCGGAGGCCCTAACTTCCGCTATTTCAAGTATGATATGGCGAAGCAGGGTAAGCGACAGATCGGCTCGACGGTCAAGCCATTTATCTATACGTTTGCCATCGATCACCTCGGCCTGACACCTTGTACGATGGTGCCTAATCTGCCGGTGACCATCGAGACTTCACTCGGTACGGCATGGTCGCCCAAGGAGGCCGGCAAGGTTGAGTATGACGGTGTGTTGCATCCGTTGGCGTGGGGCTTGGCTCGCAGTCGCAATAACTACTCGGCATGGATTATGAAGCAGGCCAAGCAACCCGAGGCGGTGGCGGACTTTGTCCATAATATGGGTATCCGCAGCTTTATCGACCCGGTATATGCGATGTGTCTGGGAACGTTTGAGTCGAATGTGTTTGAGATGGTTAGTGCCTACTCGACATTTGCAAACGAGGGTGTGCATAACGATCCGATCTTCGTTACCCGCATCGAGGATCGACAAGGTAACGTGATCTCGAGTTTCAGTAATCAGTCGCAGGATGCCATCAGCAAGCAGACCGCATATACGATGCTCACGATGCTCAAGCGTGTAATCTCGGGTGGTACGGGTGGTCGTATGGTGTGGAAATATGGATTTAGAGATATGGATATTGCCGGTAAGACCGGTACGTCGAACGATAACCGCGATGCTTGGTTTATGTGTATCACACCTAAGCTGGTTGCCGGTGCGTGGGTAGGTGCCGAGGATCAGCAAATCCACCTTCGCTCGGGTGGAGAGGGTAGCGTTATGGCTCTGCCTATCGTGGGAGAGTTCCTGACAAAGGCGTATGCCGATCCGAAGCTGGGATTGAATCGTGCCGACACATTTTCGCGCCCACCGATGATGCCCACCTATGAGTGTCCGGATGAGGCCGAGGCTGAGGTGCCGCAGGGCGATGATTTTGAGTTCTTCGAGTAGATGTCGGAGAGAAAAAAGAGTAAGAGATTATAAATATCGAAAAAATAAAGGAACGTATGAATATTGCAATCGTTGGCGCAAGTGGCGCTGTGGGTCAGGAGTTTCTGGCCATCTTGGAGGAGCATAATCTTCCTATCGACTCATTGACACTCTTCGGCTCGGAGCGTAGTGCAGGCCGTACATATAGATTCCGTGGCGAGGAGTTGACTGTGAAGCTGTTGCAGCATAATGACGACTTTAAGGGTATAGACATAGCATTGGTGTCGGCCGGTGGTGGAACATCTAAGGAGTTCGCTGCAACGATTACCAAGCATGG
>JAFQFG010000109.1 GCA_017398695.1 Alistipes sp. | reverse complement strand
GATAACAACATGTTTACTTTCAACCTGTTGGCTACTACCAGCGTAGATGACAATGGCAACCCCAATGGTGAGTTGGTTGTTGTACAGGGTAGCTTTACCGGTCCGCTCGGATATCCCGTAGCAGCGGCACCGACCGCTATCGAGTTCGACCTCCAGGAGTGGGGATACACCGACTTCAAGGCTACTAAGGCAGAGGGCAGCAATGTTATCAAACTTAAGAAGAGTGGAGCAGGTGGAGACTTTGTGATGAACTTGACCACAACCGATGGCACTTTGGCTAATGCTGAGGGTGTTCTCTACACTGTAGAGGGCGAGAACCTTTCGGGTTACTACTTCGATCCGCTGGATGAGGTTGATTATAACTTCTCGGCCGGTGGTTTCACCCTCACCACTACCGACACTCCGGGTACCTACACTCTCGAGGTAGGCGAGCGTCGTGGTTGGAGCTTCGAGGGCGGCAACAAACTGTTCAGTGTCGTTCCGAAGATCTACACTATCACTGTTGAGGGCTTGGAGCCGGAGGGTGGTAGCAATTCGACAGAAGACGTCGGAAAGGATAATGAAAATCAGATTGTTCTTTAATCCTAAAAACGAATAAGCGTTATGAAAAAGTTATATTACTATATAGTATCTATGCTGGTTGCCTCGATTGTGGCAATGGGCTGTACAGAGGATATTACCACCGACGAAATTCGTCAGGACGAAGGCAATATCAAAACTGAATTTATGGAGGTTACCGCATCGTTGGAGGGTGAGGCTCTTGCTGATGATGAGTCGCGTACCACGTTGACCGATGGCGGTAATGGCGGTAAGGTTCTTTGGAGCGCGGCTGATGCCATCGGTGCAATTTCAGCAGATGGAACTGTTACCGAGTGTGTTGCAACGGCTGTTGACGGAACTGAAGCAACATTCAATGTGCCGACCGACACAAAGTATGCTATCTACCCTTATGTTAGCGGTATGGCGTTCAACAAGTCGGCAAACACACTGGACTACACTTTGCCTTCGGAGGTTACGCTTGATGGCTCGAAGCAGGTCTTTGGCGATAAGGAGAATGTGATGTGTGCTCACCTTGCGAATGGCAATCTTGCATTCCGCAACTTGTGTGGTTATGTCGAGATTAAACTCAAGGGTTCGCAGACGGTTAAGCATATCGCTTTGCGCAACAATTCGCACACATGGGAGGCTCTGTCGGGTCTTGGAACCATCGATTTCAGCGATGCTAATGCTCCGAAGATTACCACCGGCACCAACCACGGTACAACTTTCAACTTCGCTTATGCAAAGTGTTCGGATGTTAAGTTGAGCAGCGAGGCAACCTCTTTCTATTTTATTGTACCTCCGCGTACTTACAAGAATTTGAGTATCTGTATCCAGACCGAGAGGGGCTCTTATTCGACAACCATACAGGAGCCTGTTACGGTTAATCGTTCGATGATTGCTCCCTTTGCAGCTATCGACCTCGATCAGATTACACCTAACGGCCTGACCGATTTGAGCAAGGATGGTGTTGCAAACTGCTACATCGTTCCGCAGGGTGGCGAGGCTAAATACTACTCGTACCCCGCTCGCAAAATCAATGGTACCGGCAATCTCGAAAATGTGGCTTACGCTCACCTTTCGTGGAGCGAGAGCGAGACTCTTATCGACAACGTATGCTACGATGCGGCAAGTGGCAATGTAATCTTCAAGTATGGAGGTGGCAATGCCGAGGGTAATGCCCACATCGCACTTTTGGATGCTGATAATAATATCATCTGGTTCAACCACATCTGGTGTACCGACCAGCCGGAGACTCTGGTTGTGGCTTCGGGTGCTACCAAGTATGGTCTCCTCGACCGCAATATCGGAGCAACCTACACCCCGAAAACTCTGGATGAGGCAAAGGAGATTTCGGCACAGGATGCAAGCGATGCCATGGGTCTTTACTACCAGTATGGCCGTCCGTCGCCCTTCCCGCGTATTAAGGATGCAACCATCGTTAAGGAGGATAAGGCATACGGCAACAACACTCGTGTTGCATTGCAGTACGCATTTGCAAAGTACAATCAGGTATTTACCTTCTCGACCGCTGTAAATCCTTATGAGAAGGCTATCGTCTTCCCGAAGGCATTCTATCACATTGGCTACTCTTCGGCTGCCGGTGGCGAGTCGAATTACGATGCTTCGGGTAGCAACGCTACTTGGTATGGTAAGGAGGTTTATCACCCCTTCAACAACCGCGAGAAGTTCTGGATGTCGGAGAATGCAGATGTTGTAAGCCAGAAGTCGGACAACGACCCCTGCCCCGCAGGATATGTTGTGGATGAGAATGTAGGTGCTGCTGCATGGATGAGTGGCAAGCAGTATACTACCATCAACGGCCCGACCAATAAGGCGCTCGGATACTACTATCAGTGCCCCACTACCGAAGGTATCGTTTGGCTCCCCGCACAGGGATTCCGCGATTGGAAGTCGGCTATCGCCAACTATATCGGCTCGAACTACAACCTCTGGACCGCTTATAGCACTGCTCCTGCAAACAACCTTAACTGCGTTCGCATCAGCGGTGGTAATCCTTCGTTTAATACAAATTATGTACAGCAGAGCCAGGCATTCGGTATTCGTTGCCGTCTGATGGATCGTTCGGAGTTGCAATCGACAGCCGGTGTTGAGACTTTCGAGGGTCAGGGTACAGAGGCTTCGCCCTACCTCATTAAGAAGGGTAGCGATCTGGTGAAACTTTCGGGATTGTGCAATGGCTCGATGACCGCTGAGGGTCCGACCGACTTCAAGGCAGCTCACTATGCATTGACAGGCGATATCGATATGACCGGCCTTACGCTGGTGCCGATCTCTCCGTTCAATGGTACGTTCGATGGTAAGAGCTTCTCTATCATCGGTGGAACTATCACTCCCGTAGCCGGTCAGCCCAATGGTCTGTTCGGTACGATTGAGAATGCTACCATCAAGAATTTGACCCTCTCGAAGAGCGCTCTGAACGTAACCTCTAATGACCTCCACGCCGGTGGTTTTGCAGGTAAGGCAACAAACTCGACCATCGACAACTGTAAGTTCGATGGTACCGTTCTCTCGGCTTGCGCGGCATCGTTTACGAGTTCATCGGGAACCAATGG
>JAFQFG010000108.1 GCA_017398695.1 Alistipes sp. | reverse complement strand
TACAACTTCAAGGAGAGTAAGATTCGTCGCTACTCGCGCTACTCATCGGGTATGTATGTTATGTTCCGCACCAACTCGTCGCAGGTGTCGGCAACATGGGAGAATGTGTCGCGCTGGATTGGCGATAATATGACCCCTATCTTCCAGCTTGGACTCGACCTCTACATCAAGGATGGCGACCGTTGGGTATTTTGCGGTGTGGGTCGTGTGTCGGTCAATCCCGAGAAGAATTGCCGAACAAAGTCGCTTATCAAGAATCTGCCCGAGGGCGATAAGGAGTTTATGCTCTATCTGCCCTATTGGTGTGAGCTGACTCGTCTTGAGATCGGTGTCGATAAGGATGCAACCATCGAGGCTATCCCCTCTCCATTCCGCCACAAGGTGGTGGTCTACGGCTCGAGTATTACGCATGGTGCTTCGGCATCACGTCCGGGTATGGCCTATCCTGCTCGTATGAGTCGCAATCTGGGTATTGACTTTGTAAACTTCGGATTTAGTGGCAATTGCAAGATGCAGCCCGAGTTTACCAAGTTCTTGGTCAAGGTTGAGGCCGACGCCTTTGTATGCGATGCCTTTGCTAACCCCACAGCCCAGGAGGTAGCCGAGAGGGTAGAGCCATTTATCGATGCTATGGTTGCCGCACACCCCGGCAAACCGATAATTATGCTGCGCCCCTTCCACCACGAGAGCGAGTACTACAATAAGGTTAAATACGATAAGTACGTTGCAAAACTGCGCGTGGTACGCGAGAAGATGGCGCTGCTGGAAAAGAAATACGATAATGTCTACTACCTGGATATCCCCTTCGCTACAGGTGGCGATTGCGAGAGTACCATCGACGGCTCTCACCCCAACGACCTCGGCTTCGACCGCATTATCCGCTCATACCAGCCTAAGATTGCCAAGATTCTCAAGAAGTATGGAATAAAATAGAGTTTGAAGTCGTCTATAAAGGTGATTTTGGCGTCATGCTTGCCCTCAAAATGCTCACATACGCTCGGTATGCTCCGCTTTCTCGGGCTACGCAGTCCTAAAAATCTCTCTTTATATACGACTTCAGGCAACACTTGAGAATTTACTATAAAGGTGATTTTGGCGTTAGACTCGTTCTCGAAAACCTCATTTACGCAGAGTAAACTGCGGTTTCTCTAAATAGCCTTAGATCGCCAATAAATATAGATGAGCCTATCTAACATTAGATCGTTAGATAGGCTCTTTGTCGTTAAGCGCACGATGTATCGAAGGCATTACGCCCTGGACCTCGAATGTTCGCATCTTGCGAGGCTGGGATAAGGAGTGAGAGTGCGTAATTTGTGCCGCGGCAGTACGGAGTGGGTATTGTTTTTCGTACCCGTGCGACTGTGTATTTATTTAGATGGGGGGGTATTACACATAATATTGATTGTTCTTGCACTTGTAGACTTTTGATAAAGTATTGTATGGAGGTATTGCCACATTTAACAATCAATCCTTTTTGAGATAGTTTATACATTTTTGCACAAATGTAAATTAGAGAAATTACAGCTTTTGTTGCTAGAATATATATGTACGAGAAAATTTGTTTATTTGAAATAATGTGTTTACTTTTGTAATGCCATGAGTTGTATATGGTAAACATATTTTGATGAAAGTGTATTAGCTTTTATCCTTTGTGCGAAATCTGGAAAATTTCAATGAAACAAGGAGAGCAATTGCACTCATCACTCTGTATTGGTATCTATTTCGGTATACTTCCGTATCCTATTTCCAATACGAGTGTGAGGTGTTGTTTATTTGTTTCAAGGTATTCCAGAACCTCGCACAAGGTAAACTAATCAACCTCACACTTTCTTTTTATAAATCGCATTATCGGGGTTGGAGTGCAAGTAATGAGTAATAGGTATGGGATTCTTTAGAAACATGATTGACGAGGCTGGGTCAAAAACCGGCAAAGCGATTGGAAACAAATTGTTTGGAAAGTATGGAGCCGATCAAACCATTAATGTCAATACTGGCAATAATACTGGTGGACAAGGCGGTTTTGTGGGGTTAGCAACGACACTGATAGAAAGTAGCAAGAAAAGTGATGAACTACAATTAAAAGAATATGAGGACAAAGAGGCCATTAAAAAAGAGTTAAGAGAAGTTGAATTTGACATTGTCAATATTCAAAATAACTATACAATATTGTTAAAACTTATTCCTTTAATTGAATCCGAAATGAAATTTTGCTACCTTCATGAAGGAGAAATTGTAGATGAAGAGGGGTTGTATGAACTTGCTATATCTAAGTTTAACACATGGGTTACTATGTTGCAAATACAAGATTTGGGGAATCCAAATATCATAGTATTCCAAAATAAACAAAAGGAATGGAATGATTATTGGCAATCAAAAATAGATAAAGAAAAAAGGAAAAACAGAATATTCTGGTATATAATACTTGCTTTCTTTATAGGATTACCGCTTTTAATAATTATTTTAGGAAATATTTTTTGGTGGTGGTAATATTCTTTTTATGAAGATATAGGCAACAAATATCAGAAATGTTGCCTATATTTTTTAGTATAAGATTGTTAATACCCATGAGAGTCGTAAATGGAGATGATTGAGTGCGACTATGGTAGCGTAGTATGGGTATTAAAATTAATACCCGTGCGACTGTGTATTTATTTAGATGGGGAGTAAATGGGAATCTGTATAACAAGTCCAAAAAATGAAAATCACCCCGTTAGAAGTTTCTAACGGGGTGAAATTGTAAAGCCTGGACTTGTTAGACCGGCTCTCTATTCTACTCCTCGACCGGTTCGAAGTCCTCTTTGCCTACACCGCACAAGGGGCATACCCACTCGTCGGGAATCTCTTCGAAGGGAGTGTTGGGAGCGATGCCCGAATCAGCATCTCCAATTGCGGGGTCGTAAATCCAACCACACACTGTGCATCTGTACTTTTTCATGTTTTTTAATCTTTTATTAGGTTTATAAACAACATCTGTAGTTTCACCACATTATCAAGAACAAATTTAAGAAAAATTTTCGAAATATCTCAAAAATTGCACTCTTTCTAACATTTCTGCATATTCCAAGTCGCGAGCGCACATCAAACCGCGAGCATCGAGTAGTGTGCGGTAGCCGTGTGCTTCGAGCCATTGTCCGACGAACGACAGCGCTGAGGCAATCCACTCTTCGCCATGCCGATAGATGGCGCTGCAAACCTCGACAGCCGAGGCTCCGGCCAGAAGAGCCTTGACAATGGCAGCTCCGCTGTGCACTCCACCCGAGAGTGCGATGTCGATTTGTGGTACGGCACCCGATACAATGCCACACCAACGCAGTGGGGTAGCGATGTCCGACTCGTTGCTCAGTACCCATCCCGACGTGTACTCCATTCTCTCGATGTTGATGTCGGGCTGATACATCCTATTGAATAGCACCACGGCTGCGGCTCCGTGGGCATATAGACGCTCGACCAAAGCTACCGGATTGGTGAGGTTTGCCCCAATCTTGACAATCACGGGCAGACGTGTGCGCTCATTCACGGCCGAGAGTATCTCGATATGATGACGCTCGAAATCTCCATGGTGATACTCTTTGGCGGTGCGAATGCTCATGATATTCAGCTCGATAGCATCTGCTCCGGCACTCTCGACCTCGTGGGCAAACTCGACCCACTCTCCAAGCGAGAAACAATTGATGCTGGCGATTATCGGAATCGTACATAACTGTTTGCTCTTGCGTATAAGGTCGAGATACTCTCGCAGAGCCTCATCACGCATGTAGCCTTGCAGATAGTCTGCCTGCTCGGAGTGTGCCGAGGGTGTGGATGCGTGTGAGATGTCGGTCAGGTGTGCTGTACGGCGCACAATATTCTCTTCAAAGAGCGATTTTAGTACGATAGCCCCAGCACCGCCATCCTCCAGCCGCTTGTTGAGGTCGGCCTTCGAACTGCGACCGCTGCTACCGATAATTACGGGATTGCGTAGCTCAAGGCCCGCAAAGATTGTTTTGAGAGAAGGTGTCATAGAGTTTTTCGGTAAAGATTTTTCTGCTCAAGGGCAATAATCGAGCCGAAAGCCTATGACACCTTCACCAGGTTTGCTATTTGTTGTTGAATGTGAGCCCGTGAGAATCGGCACTGATGCGTATCGGATGTTCGCGGTCGATGTTGCCTGCCAAGATCTCCTTTGAGAGGAGATTGATAACCTCACGCTGAACAACTCGTTTGACGGGTCGGGCTCCGAACATCGGGTCGTATCCGGCCGAGGCAATCCACTCGCGGGCGGCTGAATCGTATTCGAGCTGTATGCCATTCTCGGCCAACATGCGGGCAATAATTCCCATCTGAATATCGACAATCTTCTCGATCTCCTTGTGGGTGAGAGGCTCGAACATCACAATCTCGTCTATACGGTTCAGGAACTCTGGCTTGAGCTGCTGTTTAAGCATCTCGACCACATCGCGACGTGTGCGCTCCACGACCTCGGGGTCGAGTCGTTCGCCATTGAAGGATGCTGCGAAATTCTCCTGGATAAGGTGTGAACCCATATTCGATGTCATGATGATTATCGTGTTGCGGAAATCGACAGTACGGCCCTTGTTGTCGGTCAGACGGCCATCGTCGAGTACCTGCAACAAGATGTTGAATACATCCGGATGCGCCTTCTCGATCTCATCCAACAAGACTACCGAGTAGGGTTTGCGACGCACCGCCTCGGTGAGTTGTCCACCCTCATCGTAGCCAACATATCCCGGAGGGGCTCCGACCAAGCGTGAAACACTGTGTCGCTCCTGATATTCGGACATATCTATGCGTGTCAGCATATTGTCGTCATTGAATAGAAACTCTGCCAAAGCCTTTGCCAGCTCGGTCTTGCCGACACCCGTGGTGCCAAGGAAGATGAACGAACCAATGGGTCGGCGCGAGTCGTTCAGCCCCGCTCGCGAGCGACGTACAGCATCCGATATGGCGGCAATAGCCTCATGCTGACCAACAACACGGTGGTGGAGTTCGCTCTCCATGTTGAGCAATTTCTCTCGCTCGGATGCAAGCATACGTTGTACGGGGATGCCTGTCCAGCGCGATACCACCTCCGCAATATCCTGCGCATCGACCTCCTCCTTAATCATCGAACCCTCGGCTGATGCGAGTGAGAACTCCTCTTGCAGAGCCTCAATGCGCCTCTCCGCCTCGACAATCTTGCCGTAGCGAATCTCCGCTACACGTCCGTAATCGCCTTGGCGCTCGGCTTGTTGCGCCTCTATTTTCAGTTGTTCGATAAGGCTCTTGTCGTCTTGAATCTTGCGCAACAGGTCACGCTCTCCCTCCCACTTGGCACGCAGCTCGGACTCATGAGAGCGCAGATTGTCAATCTCCTTCGAGAGCGATTCGATGCGCTGTGTGTCGTTCTCGCGACGAATAGCCTCGCGCTCAATTTCGAGCTGGCGGATGCGGCGATCGAGGGTGTCAATCTCCTCGGGCACCGAGTTCATCTCGAGTCGCAGTCGCGATGCTGCCTCGTCTACAAGGTCGATGGCCTTGTCGGGCAGGAAACGAGAGGTTATGTAGCGGTGCGACAACTCGACGGCTGCGATAATCGCCTCATCCTTGATACGCACGCGGTGGTGGCTCTCATACCGCTCCTTCAGTCCGCGCAATATCGAGATTGAATCCTCGGTCGAAGGCTCATCGACCATCACCTTCTGAAAGCGTCGCTCGAGAGCCTTATCCTGCTCGAAATACTTTTGGAATTCGTCGAGCGTGGTGGCTCCGATAGTGCGCAGGTCGCCACGTGCAAGGGCGGGCTTGAGGATATTTGCCGCATCCATCGCTCCGCTACTCTTGCCGGCACCGACAAGGGTGTGAATCTCGTCAATGAAGAGCAAAATCTCACCCTCGGCAGCTATAACCTCCTTTACAACGGCCTTCAGTCGCTCCTCGAACTCACCCTGATACTTCGCTCCGGCAATGAGTGCGCCCATGTCGAGCGAGAAGATTATCTTCGACTTCAGGTTCTCGGGAACATCGCCATCCACGATTCTGTGAGCTATACCTTCGGCTCTGGCAGTCTTGCCAACGCCTGCTTCGCCAACCAAGATGGGGTTGTTCTTCGTGCGACGCGAAAGAATCTGCAACACACGCCTAATCTCCTCGTCACGACCAATCACAGGGTCGAGCTTGCCACTGCGGGCGAGCTCATTGAGGTTTATGGCGTACTTGCCGAGTGCATCAAACTCTTGGTTGGAGGTCTGTGAATCGACCGTAGCCCCTTTGCGAAACTCCCGTATTGCGGCTATCAGCTCCTTCTCGGTTGCCCCTTGTCCTTTGAGCAGGTCGGCAGCCGTACCACGCTCGGCTATCAGTGCGAGCAACAGATGCTCGACCGAGGCGTAGCGGTCGTTGAACTTCTTGGTGAAGTCGACGGCTCGCTGGACGACCTTAGAGGTGTCGGGTGCAAAGTATTGTTCTCCGTTGCCGCCAAAAACCTTTGGCAGGGCAGCTACCGCATTTTGTACGTTGCTACGCAATGTGCGGATATTGACTCCGACACGTCCCAGAAGGAACGACGATAGCGAGTCATCCTCGGTGATGAGCGCGGCTAAAAGGTGCAGAGGCTCAACGGCCTGCTGACCATTGTTGCGAGCAAGAGTGTAGGCACTCTGCAACGACTCTTGCGCCTTGATTGTTAATGAATTGATGTTCATAGCACTATTGTTTTGTTTGTCTCTGTTCGTTTTTATTCCCGAAGCAACAAAACCCTTGCCACGCCCTGCGACGTGCCATTGTGTCGCTCCTTGGCGACAGTGTGACATATCGGTATGAAAGATTGGCAACCTTAGTCTGCACGAATGGCAGAGAGGATGACTATTTGACTATTAGATTGCGAACGATTGGGACTCTTGAACAGCCATTCAACGCTTGGCACAAAGCGGCACGACGCATCATGAGCTCTGTGCGCACAATACTCGACTGAACGTGAACGTAGAGTGTGCCATTTACCAACCTGATTTGGGATGTCTGGTCGGCAATACGGTCGCCTACCACCTCGCGCCAGGTGTCGGGCAGGCAACCCTCGGCAATCTTGGCGGCAATGTGGGGCGAGTTGAAGAGTTCGTCGAATAGTGCGCCCACACTCTTTGGCTCGGTTCTTTTCATCGTGCGACGACCCCCTCTTTGACGTTGAATATTGTGTACTTACACTCTGCACGGTCGAGCAACGCACATAGGCGCTGTTCGTTGCAGTCGGTGATGACGATCTGTCCGAACTCCTCACCCGACACCGCACGAACGAGTTGCTCCACACGCTGCTCGTCCAGCTTGTCGCACACATCATCGAGCAACAAAATCGGATGCTCACCACGCTCCTTGGCGATAATGCCGTATTGAGCGAGCTTGAGCGCTATGAGGAATGATTTCTGCTGACCCTGCGAGCCAAACTTGCGCAGTGGCATGCCTCCGATGGTGAAGACAATGTCATCGCGATGAATGCCGACGGTTGTAAACTCGTTGATGATATCTTTCTGGCGTGAACGCTCCAAAATCTCGGCAAACGAGGCTTCGTTCAACTCCGAACGATAGCGCAACTCTACCGTCTCGCGGTCGAGCGAGAGGGCTCGGTAATAGTCGGCAACGATGGGCTGCAGACGCTCGATAATTTCGGTGCGTTTGGCGTGTATGAGATTGCCATGCGTGATGAGCTGGGCATCGTAAATCTGCAACATTGTTTCATTTGAAGAGCTCTTGAGAAACTTGTTGCGCTCGGCCAAAACCGCATTGTAACGCATCAGTGCCTTGAGATATGCAGGGTCTATTTGCGAGAGGAAACTGTTGATATAGCGCCTGCGCTCCTCGGCCGCATCGCTGATGAGCAGGGTGTCGGCAGGTGCAACGATTACCGCAGGAGCAAAGCCTACGTGGTCGGCAATACGCTCGTAGGCCTTGCCGTTACGCTTGAGAGTCTTGCCCGTGCCCTTGGCAAAGGTGCAGGCTATTTGCTCGTGTTTGCCTTCGTCTGTGAGGTATTCGCCCTCGACAACAAAGAAGTTCTCGCCATGGCGCACGCTCTGCCCATCGGTCATGCCTACGGCCGATTTGCCGAGCGAGAGGTAGTGTAGCGCATCGACAAAGTTGGTTTTGCCGGCTCCGTTGTCACCGACAAAGCAGTTGATACCCTCACCGAGCGTGATATCCTCCTGCGCGATGTTCTTGAAGTTTATAAGTGAAAGTTTCCGTACCTGCATAGTTGCAACCTATTCCACCCCAAAGGTACAATTTTTTTGATTAATATCCATAAAAAATACTACCTTTGTAAAAACAACAATAAATACAATAAAACTTCTAACTATGAAACGCTTGTTTTTAATGGTTGCGGCCATAATCGCTTTTGAATTTTCGACCTATGCAGTGGCAATCATTCCGCAACCGCAATCGGTTAAGGAGCATGGTAATGATTTCGTGATTAAATCCTCGACTGTTTTGGTGTGCGATGCGGAAGAGTTGGCACCGCTGATTGGCTACGTACGCGAGTACGTTGGTGTGAATGTTGTGAAAGACGCTCCGAAGCGCAACTACATTGCCATCGCGGTTGATAAGAGTCTTGCCGATGAGGAGTATTGCCTTGAGGTGTCGCGTGATGCCGTTCGCATTACAGCCGGTGGATATGGCGGAGCGTTTAATGGCGTGCAGACACTCTTTCAGCTGCTCCCAAGTGCGGTCTATACCAAGCAGATGCGCCTGCCGGCAGAGGTTGAGGGCTGCGATGTGAAGGATAAACCCAAGTTTGCCTATCGTGGTTTTATGCTCGATGTGGCGCGTACGTTTATGGAGAAGGAGAATGTCCTGCGCTATATCGACTATATCTCCTATCACAAGATCAACAAACTGCATTGGCATCTCTGCGATAATCAGGGCTGGCGAGTTGAGATAAAGTCGCACCCCGATCTTGCGAAGATTGGAGGCTTTCGCGGTGGCGACTCTCCGGTGAGAGCTGCGTTGGGTAAGTGGGGAGAGAAGTATGGCGGATACTATACACAGGATGAAATTCGCGAGGTTGTAGCCTATGCTGCAGTGCGTAATGTGGAGGTTATCCCCGAGATTGACCTACCGGGTCATAGTGAGACCCTTGTCCGCATCTATCCGCAGATGCTCTGCAACTACGAGAATAACAAGTTGCATCTGAACGGCAACTACGACTCGCGCAATGTGGTCTGCGCGACCAAGGAGAGTAACTACGCCATTCTCGAGGATATCCTCTCGGAGGTGTGCGGGCTCTTCCCTTCAAAGTTCTTCCATATCGGTGGCGATGAGGTGGATATGTCGCAGTGGAAGAGGTGTCCCGACTGCTCGGCTTGGCTCGAGCGTAACGGCTACACCGATGGCTATAAGTTGGAGGATATGTTTATCGGCCGTGTGCAGGCAATTCTTGCGAAGTATGGCAAAAATCCGTCAGTGTGGAACGAGGCTGCCTTTGGTGGCGGACTCTCTAAGAAGGCATTGGTGCACGGATGGAAGAGTGCCAAGGTCTGCAAGCAGGTGATGATGAAGGGCTATCGCACTATATTTATGCCACAGGAGTTCTTCTACTTCGATATGCGCCAGAGCAAACACGAAACGGGTGCAGTGTGGGGTGGCTGCTTCGATGTGCGCAAGACCTACTCGTTCGACTTTGCAAAGGAGGGATTTACCCCCGAAGAGGTGGCTCTGGTCGAAGGTTTTGAGGCTCCATATTGGAGCGAAGTCTTCCTCTCGCAGGGCGGTGATAAGTCTATCGACTTTATCGAATTTATGACCTTCCCGCGCCTCTGCGCACTCTCCGAGCACGGCTGGGGCAAGAATGGCGGTGGAGTGTGGAGCGTGTTCCACAACCGACTCTATACGAGCCACTACGACCGTATGGTCGATATGGGTATCAATTTCCGCATAACGCCCTCGGAGGTTAAGTATGAGGATGGCCTGCTCTCGATTGAGAGTGTGGATAACAGCACAATCTACTACCGCATGGATGGCTCGGATAAGGTGTGCCGCTACAAAGCCCCCATCCGCACCGAGCAGCCTGGTAAGTATCTCTTTTGGGCAGAGTATCGCGGTGCAAAGACGCCCGATATGGTGCATCCATCGCGCTATAATACAATCAAACCCAAGGTGACGCTGACATCGTCTATCCCCGAAGGCAAGAATCCGAAGTACGGCTATGCTAAGGCCTCCAACTACAATACCGACATGCGTACTGCGCGCACTTGCCGTAAGGGCGATTGGTTCCTTTTTGAGTTCGAGGAGCCTGTCGAGTGCCGTGCCATAGAGTTCTCTACCGGTAGCTATGCCGTGCCTTCGCGCCTGGTTCCGATAGGTTATCTCGAGGTCAGCGAGGATGGTAAGAGATTCGAACGAGTGGCCGATTTGGTCTCGGGCGCAGCCAAACTCGAAAATCCGCGCCCCATCAAGGCTGCCCGCATTATGGTCGAGGCATCCTACTTGGGTAATTCGGCTATTACCGTTCGTTCTCCGCTTATCTATCCCAAGTGGTAGAGTAAGCCCGAATAAGAGTGGTCGGGTTTGCCTGATCAAACCTATTGTTACACGGTTGCGATGCCTTGTGGGTGTCGCAACTTTTTATCTCCATTAATTGTCTCAACATCGGGTTCGCCGAAAGACCCAGAGCAGTTGTGTAGACCGGGACGATTGGGTTAGATGAGTTGTGGGAGGAGTATTCGTAGACAACACCCTTCCGGCTTACCCTATTTCTTCGGGGAAAAAGTCGCACTTTCAAATCTTTTGAAAAAAAAAGAGGTCTAATTATTTTATATTGCATAAAAAATTGTATCTTTGCGTTTCAAACTATGTAAACAAATTAAAACGTAAATAGAATTATGGCAAAAGTTGATGAAATGAAGCAGCAAGAGGCTGCAATCGGTGAGGCAGTGAGCAAGACCGAGTTGTTCTTTGAGAATCACAGCAAAGCAATCGCTTGGGGCTTGGTGGCTCTCTTTGTGGTTGTAGGCGCAGTTTATGGCTATCGTAAGCTCGTTGTTGAGCCGCGTTTTGAGAAGGCTTCGGAGCTTATTGCTGAGGCTCAGTACCGTTTCGAGCAGGAGAATCCCAACTACGAACTCGCACTCAATGGTGACGAGAATGGTGCAGGTTTCCTCGATGTTATCGAGCAGTATGGCTCGACTCCCGCAGGTAATCTTGCAAAGCACTATGCAGGTGTATGCTACTTGAAGAGTGGTGACCTTGATGCAGCTGCCGAGTATCTCAAGAAGTTCTCGCCTGTGAAGGGTCTCCCCGGTGAGATTGTGAATGCTCAGAACCTCGGTTTGCAGGGCGACATCGCAGTTGATAAGGGTGATCTCGAGGCTGCTGTGGCTCTCTTCGCAAAGGCAGTTAAGGTTTCTGATAACATCTACACCACTCCGCTCTATCTGCGCAAGCAGGGCTTGGCACTCAAGGCTCTCGGTCGCAACGAGGAGGCTGTGAAGGCATTTGAGCGCATCCTTGCTGAGTATCCCGCGTCGATCGATGCTCGCGAGGCTGAGAAACTTATTGCAGAGTAACTATTCGGGGTATTTGAGTGATGATTGCCGCTTCGGAGATACGTGTCGGTGTGGTTATTGCCGGTGACTCGATTATCGACGATGTAGTGGTAAATCATCTGGTAAAGCTTGCAGGACTCGCTCCCTCGAATATATCAATCAAGCACGTTCCTAACGACACACAAGTCGTTATGGGCGTGCTTTTCTTTGCTGAATACACCGATGTCGATGGTGTGGTAGCTATCGCGAATAATGCCGGCCCCGATTGGCTGTTGTGTATGCAGAAGGCGCTCTACGATTTGCAGATTCAATGGAATATGCCCATTGAGATAGGTGGCGGATATGGAGCCGCAGCTGCCGAGTCGATTGTGCGTATGGTGCAGTTGCAGTACGATATGGCGGGAGAGTTGCCGGTCGAGCGTAATACGCCTCTGTCGGGTGGCCGCAAGGATAGCGTGAATTAGCAAAAAAGTGGTCGAAATGAATCTCCGATGGCATAGCTGTCGGAGATTATTTTTTATGGATAGGTGCTCTTATTCCTAAAAAAGTGTGTAAATTTGCAGATAAGCAACTAAAAAGATATGAAAAGAACTCTTGCAATGTTATTGATGTTGGGATGCGTGATGATGGTATCGGCACAACCAACAACGGTCAAGGTTAAAAAGTATGGGGCCAAGCCTTTGCGTTTTTCCTCGGTCGAAGAGTGGGAGGTGGTGCACCGCCCCGTGATATATAATTTCTTCGAGCGTGAAGTCTATGGTCGTGTGCCTCAGCATCACCCTTCGGTCACCTATGAGTTACTGCGTACCGACTCTGCATTGGGCGGCAAGGCAGTGTGCAAGCAGGTGGCGATGAATGTGCAGGGCATGCCGACACCGATATTGATTCTCCTCTACCTGCCGGCAGATGCCAAGGCTCCTGTGCCGGCATTCTTGGGTGTGAACTTTACCGGCAACCATCAAATCACAAACGAAGAGTTTGTCATCGTGTCGCCCAATGCCCCACGTGCCGAACAACTCAAATCGAAGCGTGCGCGCGGTGCATCGGCCTATCGTTGGCCGCTCGATATGATTATCGATGCCGGCTATGCTGTGGCTACAATCTATCGTGGCGATGTGGATCCCGATTTCGATGACGGTTTTCAAAACGGCATTCATCCCTCGTTCTATCGCCCGGGGCAGACCGCTCCTGCGGCAGATGAGTGGGGAACTATCGGAGCGTGGGCTTGGGGCTTGAGTCGCACAATGGACTACCTCGAGACCGAGAGTGCTATTGACTCGAAGTGTGTGGCTGTTGTTGGTCACTCGCGCTTGGGTAAAACATCTCTATGGGCAGCTGCGCAGGATGCGCGCTTTGCTATGGCGATATCGAATAATTCCGGCTGTTCGGGTGCTGCTCTATCGATGCGCAAACATGGTGAGACGGTGGCGAAAATCAATAAGAACTTCCCGCATTGGTTCTGCGATAATTACAATAAGTATAGCAATAACGAGGAGGCTCTCTTCGTGGACCAGCAGGGATTGATCGCACTAATTGCTCCGCGCCCGGTCTATGTTGCGAGTGCTACGCTCGATGATTGGGCCGACCCCGAGGGCGAGATCCTCTCGGCTCTATATGCATCACCGGTATATGAGTTGTACGGCAAAAAGGGGTTGGAGACCAAAAAGATGCCCGCTCCCGACTCTCCGATTCATGGCGGCTACGTGGCGTACCATATCCGCACGGGCAAGCACGATATCACAGATTACGATTGGGCGCAATATATCAAATTCGCAAAATTCCACTTTGGAAGGTAGCCGTTAAGTTACGGCTTTGATAAAAATAATATGGGCTGTCTTGACAAAAATGTCTGACAGCCCATATTGTTTGCAAGTTTATCGGCTCTGCGCTTTTACCACTTAACCATAACGCTCGGGTGGTCATTGTTGCCGTACCACATATTCAGAACGGTAACCTTAGCTTCGCTCTCGTTCTTTGGACGCTTGAACGACAAACCTCCCAATGCATTGATGATATACTTGTTGTTGCCAATCTGAATCAGATAGGGTACAGACGACATATTCTTCACGGTGATGTAGTGCTGAGAGCCTGTACGCTGTGTCTCGAAGGTTACACTCGCCTCGAAAAGACCTTTCAGCAACTCCTCGCGAGCGATAAGGTTGTTGTTGTGGTAAGCAATTGTGTTGCCCTTTCTGAGTGCCTTGTGTATAGCCTCCTCGGTACACTCCTTAGCCAATACGAGGGTCATGTTGCGATAGCGAACAATGCTGCTCTCCGATGGCGAGGTGCGATAGATCCAATCAACATAGTCGTGTGCATCGGTGTTGCTGAACGGGGTGTAGCCGCCTGCGATGCAGTGTGTGAACAGATAACTCCACATACGATTGTAGTTACCAATCTCGACACCGTCAATCAGACCCTTTGCGTAGAGATCGTTGGTGAACGGAGTGATGTGGTTTTCGGTGTTCTTGTCGTACGAGGGGTGGTTGTGGATGATGAAAGCACCCTGTGCGCGAGCATTGCGGATGGTCTGCTCGAGGTTGGGATCATAAAGTTTGTTGTTGTCGGTGGTGAATAGAGCGTTGTAATCACCGAGCGACGAACGTGTAATCTCGACACCGCGGACTACGAGCAGTCCCATATCCTTACCCTTCTTGATTGCCGAATTGCACGATACGTTGAAGTCGACCAACAGTCCATGCGCATCGGGATCGGTCTTTAGAACGTTAGTGTTGACAGCTTTGCCAAGACCGCGCAAGTCCTCGCGGATGTAATCCTTCATGTAGTGGTACATCTCGCGCTCGATGCGGCGATACTCCATGTGGTCGGTGATGGCGATAACATCCAGACCGTCGTGCCAAGCCTCGATTACACGAGCATCGGGCGTAACATCTCCATCCGAGTAGATGGTGTGAAGGTGGAAATCGGCTTTGTAAACATTAAGGCCATTAACCTTCGGGAAGATGATCTCTTGACGAGTTCCTGTGGTTCCAAATGGACGCTCCACGCTCTGTGCGCAGATGATGCCGGGCATTGCAATTGCAAATAATGCAATCGCTAAAATAGATTTTGTGAAGTTTTTCATATACATTTTTGTTTAATAGGTTTCGTTAGTGCAAATATACAAATAATATCTCTATAGTATATATATAGGTGTGTAAAAAATATGATTTTGCAGGCATGAAAAATTTTTTTAGACCTTAAAGAACGCACTCTCAGCACATTATCCATAGGAGCCAAAAAAAGAGTGAAAAAATATTATTAAAAAATTTGGAAATATCAAAAATATGCCGTTATTTTGCACCCGCTTTTGGAACAGAAATGAACCGAAAAGAGGTTAGAAAGGTCTTTAGAAAGTTTTTTTGAAAAAAGTTTACCGAAAAATTTGGTAGATTAAAAAAAACGTCTTACCTTTGCACCACTTTCGCGTCTAAATTATGACGAATGCGGATGCGAAGCAAAATTTGAAAGTACAGAGGGGTGCAAACCCTGAAAGTATAGAGGGCGCAAGCCCGAATATTTAGAGTTCTTTGAGGATATTGAGCAGCAAGTTTTATCTTCTCTCGAAAGAGAGAATTTCAAAGCAATACCTTTGAGATTAGAGCTAAGATTTATTCAAAACATTTTTTACAATGGAGAGTTTGATCCTGGCTCAGG
>JAFQFG010000107.1 GCA_017398695.1 Alistipes sp. | reverse complement strand
AGGAAGAGAACAAGCCAGATAAGGAGATTATCGAGGAGTATGGCCCCTATGAGGACATCAAGGTGGTGGACGGCAAGGTTCGTTTCTACCTTGTCGAGAAGAAGAACTCCACACGCACAGCAACCAACATGACTGCTCGCGATTGGACGAAGTCGAAGGTTGTGATGAACGACAAAACTTACGCCATTGAGCTCACGGACGAAGAGAGCCCTCGTCCGTATGTAGAGGTTGCCAAGGCCGGCAGCTACAAAGCGACCCTTGTGACCTCCGCATCGAGCAAGTGGTATGGTGAATCGACCACCGAAGGCATCAAGTTGCCGCATTCACAGATCCATCACGTGGCCATCTCGAATATTAAGTCATTCCCGATGTATGCATCTTACTCGAAGAGTATCGGTAATAAGCTGATTTTCAACGATGGATTTGCGATGGTCATGCTTAAGTTGACGGGTACAGCCAAAATCTCGTCGGTCAAGGTCGAAAATCCCGTGGGTGAAGCAATTGCCGGCCACTCGACCTATAAAGCTCAAGATGGTGCATTTGAGGTGCATACAGGAATGGATTTCGTGGCATTGAACTGTACCAACAAGGGTGATTTCGTGCAACTCTCCGAGTCGAAGAACAGCAACTTCCGCCTGATGATTGCTCCGGGCAACTACCCCGAGGGTTTGAAAATTTCGATTTGTGATTCGGAGCATGGTGCCAAATTCATCACTACCGAGCCTTTGACCCTCTCGGCCGGAGATGTTCATACCATTACGTCGAAGTATGCTTGTGAGGAGGATTTGGTCTTCTATGAGGGCTTCGACAACTTTGTTTGGGGTGGTGACGTGATGAAGGGCTCGACCGGATACGGATTCTCGCCATCGGCAGATGAGATGGGTTACGAATCGGGTCTTGAGCTTACCGGCTACGAGAATGCCTTTACGAAGGTTGCCTATAACGCTACCGGATCGGGTCTTATTCAGCCTAATGTTTGGGATAATGTCTCCGGCAAGTCGGTCGGAGAGGTTCACCAACTCTCGGATAGCTACATCGCCAGCCGAAACCTCAGCGATTGGTTCTATCTGTTCCGTGTTCAGGAGCACCCGGGTTATATCGTTTCCGGTATTGAAGATGCCCGTGGATTTGTAACACTACCCAACATCAAGTTGATGAAGGGTATCGGAGATGTGAAGGTGAAGGTACGCTTTGCTTTGCAACACTCGTACTCAGGCCGTTTGGATCTTCAGGCTATGTATGGCGGTGTTATCAAGAGTGCAACCATCAATGGTCGTAAAGTGGAGTTTAATGCCGTAAACCGAACATACAATTCTGCAACAGCGATACTCTCGCTTGCAATCGACAGCTTCTTCAACCGTCCCACTTCGTCGACTGCGGCAAATAAGTGGAACGAGCTTGAGGTTGTTATCAGCGGCGCAACCGACGGCACAAGACTTCACGTGTCGAACCCGACGCTTGCCGGTAACAATCTGCGAATCTATCTCGATGAGGTCGAGGTTCGCAAACTCAACGATTGGAAGGACAATAGCAACCTGCGTGTGATATTGTTCAACATCCAGAACGGTATTATTGCCGATCAACACAACAACTACGACAACTTCGTAGAGTGGGTTAAAAAGTACGATCCCGACATCTGCATTTGGACCGAGTCGGAGTCGATCTACAAGGACAAGACAGGCACAAGCTCGGGCAATAGCAAGTACTTGCCCAATAATTGGGATAAAGTGGCAGCTCGATACGGCCACACACACGTCGCTGTTGGCGGTAACCGCGATAACTACCCGCAGACCGTAACCGCAAAGTTCCCTATTCAGACCATCAAGGCATTTACTACAACCGATGACGGCGGTCTGTATGGTGCGAAGTACATCTCGCACGGTGCAGGACACTTTACAGTTGATGTGAATGGCAAGAAGATTAACATCGTGACCTGCCACATGTGGCCGCAGGCATACGCTCCGGGAAAGAATACAGATGCAAGTAAGCAGGCATACGAAGGCAACTATTTCCGCGAGTACGAGATGAAGTACATCGTGAAGAATACGGTAAACAATAGCAAGTATGCCAATGAGGAGTATTGGTTGCTGGGTGGTGATACGAACTCTCGCTCGCCCCACGATGAGTGGTTCTATGGTGACGCAGTCCACTCTACGGTATATCTGCCTCACAAGCATATTCTTGAGAATACCACTCTCAAGGATGTTGTTACAGATCGTTTGCCGAAGGATAAGACCCACTTTATGACTTCGACCTACGGAAGTGCGCGTATCGACATTCTCTATGCTTCTCCCAAGATGTTTGACCATATCACCAACTCGATTGTGTTGATGGATGATTGGTTGGATGTGTTGGGTCCGTGGGAGTATCATACCTCATTCAGAGATCCCTCCGACCACCGACCGGTGATTGTTGATTTCAATCTTTAGAGAGATGATATTTACGATGTTTTAGAACTACATTTACTATGAAAATCGATTTTAAGAGAGTGAAAAGAGTTTTTGCGATGTTGGTAGCGATGCCGATGCTTGCACTTGCTGTGGCGTGTGGCGATGATCCCACATCGGAAAATGGAGGTGAGACTACCGGAGGTGAGGGTGAAAAACCCGGCACCGGTGGCGACAACACCGAAAAGTATGAGGATATTAAGGTTGTTGGTGGTAAAGTTCGCTTCTACCTCTCGGAGAAGGAGAACTCGACCCGTACAGCGACCAACCTTTCGGCTCGCGATTGGGCGAATTCGAGTGTGATTATGAATGGTAAAACGTATGAGGTCGCGCTCACCGAGGAGGCGACTCCGCGTCCTTATGTTGAGGTGGATGAGTCGAGCAGCTACACAGCATCGTTGATCACGGCTTCGTCGAGCAGGTGGTATGGCGGTTCAACTTATGCCGATATCAAACTGACCCACTCGCAGATTTACCACACCTCTGCATCGAATATCAAGTCGTTCCCGATGTACGCATCTTACTCGAAGGAGACCGGTAACAAACTTATCTTCAACGATGGCTTTGCAATGGTTGTGGTTAAGCTTAAGGGCTCGGCAAAGATTTCGTCTGTGAAGGTTGAGAACCCGTTGGGTAAGGCCATTTCGGGTGTTGCTTCCTTTATGCCTTCGAAGGGTTACTTCACTGTGAAGAAGGGTTTTGATTTCGTTGCAATGAACTGTACCAACAAGGGTGAATTTGTTGCATTGACAAGCACGAAGGAGAGCTATTTCCGCCTGATGATTGCTCCGGGAAACTATACCGAGGGTCTGAAGGTGACGATTTGCGATGCGGATCACGGTGCGATGTTCGTAGCGACCGAGGCATTGAACCTCTCGGCCGGAGATGTACACACCATCGCGGCAGACTACACCTGCGACAAAGACTTGATCTTCTACGAGGGCTTCGACAACTTTGTTTGGGGTGGTGACGTGATGAAGGGTGATGACGGCTTCGGCTTCTCGCCTACTGCCGAAACAATGGGTGTTGCCTCGGGTGCAGAACTTACCGGATATGAGGATGCTTTTACGGAGGTCGCATACAGCAATCCCGGAACGGGTTTCGTTCAGTCTAACGTCTGGGATGATGTTTCGGGTAAGGGCGTGGCCGCTTCACACCAACTCTCCGACAGCTATATTGCCAGCCGTAATCTTGGCGAGTTCCTCTATCTCTTCCGCTCGCAAGAGCGCCCGGGATACATTGCGGTTGGCGAGGGTAATGCTGCTCGCGGTATTATGTGTGCTCCCGAGATCAAGAAGATGACAAATATAGGCGAGATGAAGGTGGATATGCGTGTGGCTGTTGAGGCAAACTTCTCGCATAACCTCGTTATCGACCTTGTCCATGCCGGCATCATTAAGTCGGTGACGTTGAATGGTACGGCCCTCAATGCGAGCGAAATCAACCAGAAGATTTCAGGTTCGGATGCCTCGTTCACGTTGCCTAACCATATGCTCAATGTGACTTCATCGGCTGCTGCAGCCAAGACATGGCTCGATATAGAGTTTATTGTTGACGGCATTACCGATGGCTCGAAATTCTACATCAGCACCGACACTGCTAGTACGGGTGAGCATGGTATCTATATCGATTATATCAAAGGTTACAAGATTAGCGATTGGAACGACAGCAAGAACCTGCGTATTCTCTATTGGAATATCCAGAATGGTATGATTTCCGACCAGCACAACAACTACGACAACTTCGTGAAGTGGGTTAAAAAGTGGGATCCGGATGTATGTGTCTGGTGCGAGTCGGAGACTATATATAAAGATAAGAGTGGTACGGGAACAAGCAGCAAGTACCTGCCCGATGGTTGGGCACAGCTCTGCACTCGCTATGGCCACGCTTATGCAGCCGTAGGTGGTAACCGCGATAACTATCCGCAGACCATCACCTCGAAGTATCCTATCAAGACCATTAAGCGTATTACAGATACCAACCAGAGCGGCAAGCCTGTTTCGCACGGTGCCGGTCACTTCCAGATTGAGATTCACGGCAAGAATATCAACTTCGTAACTCTGCACATGTGGCCGGCAGCACACGCTTTCGGCGTGAGCAGTTCGAAGCAGGAGGCAAGTGCCGCTGCTAAGGAGGGTGATTACTATCGCCAGCACGAGATGCAGTATATCGTTGACCAAACGGTGAACAATAGTGCTCATGCCGGCGAGGAGTATTGGATTCTCTGTGGAGATACCAACTCACATTCGCGTATGGATGATTGGAGTACCAAGTACAGCGAGAAGGACCCGACAAAGTTGATTACACACGATGTTATCCTCAATCAGACCAATCTGAAGGATGTTATCGCACATCGCGACTGCTATGGCGAGAAGAACAATGCCATGTTGCGCTGTCGCATCGACTTTATCTACGCATCACCCAAGATGTTCGACCATATCACCAACTCCATAATGTTGATGGATAATTGGTGTGGCCCGATCAAGAAATGGGAGTATCACACCTCATTCAGTGACCCCTCGGATCACACACCGGTACTTGCCGACTTCAAATTTTAGGGTTGTATAAAATCATTGAGCGCAGACTTCTATCAGGTCTGCGCTTTTTTTTTGTGAAAAGGGTTGTCTGTTTGGTCGTTTGACCTGCTGTTTTGGTCGTTTGGCCTCAAACGCAAAATATGACAAAATGTGCGCCACAGGGCATTGTGGCATGGATTTTGCTTGAAATCGGTCCGGTTGTCGATACGGCCTTGATTTGGAAAAACAAAAAAATGTTCGTATCTTGCAATCGAAAACAAAAGTATTAACTAACTAAAAACTCGTTGCCTATCGAAAAAATTGTACTCTTTAACACTATTTATTAAAAAAGAAGAGTATGAACGTACAAGTATTAAGTGACCAAGGATTGCTTAATAGTTATCTTTCGGGCGACCAGAGTGCTATTTCTCAACTCATCGAGCGTCACAGCCGTCGTGTGAAGGAGTATATCCGTATGATGGTGAAGGACAATGACGTTGCTGATGATATTTTCCAGGAGACTTTTATTAAGGCGGTTCGCGTAATCGACGAGGGTCGTTATACCGATAACGGCAAGTTCTTGTCGTGGGTT
>JAFQFG010000106.1 GCA_017398695.1 Alistipes sp. | reverse complement strand
AGTATGGTAAGTATATGAAGCAGATTGCAGCCTTGGTTGCAACCTTCTCGCAGGAGCAGATTGCCGAGGTCGAGAGTGGTGCTGTGACGCAGCTCGAGATTGATGGTGCGCTGCTTGATGTTGCCGTTGAGGATTTCGATATCACCTCGGAGGATATGCCGGGCTGGCTGGTTGCCTCGGAGGGTAAGCTGACCGTGGCTCTCGATATCACCGTGACCGACGAGTTGCGCAAGGAGGGTGTGGCACGCGAATTGGTAAATCGCATCCAGAACATTCGCAAGGAGTCGGGCTTGGAGGTTACCGATAAGATTTCGGTCGAGATTGAGGCTAAGGAGCTGGTCGAGGGAGCTGTTGCCGAGTTTGGTGACTATATCGGCTCGCAGACCCTTGCCGTGAGCGTCAAGTGCAGTGCAGAACCCGAGGGCGAGTTTGTTGTCGAGAGCGATATCGACGAGGATCCGCTGCGCATTGCGATAACAAAAATGCACTAAAAGCGCATAAAATTTGGAGAGTAAAGGAATTTTACTTACCTTTACATAAAGCAACAACTAAAAACTACAGATTTTATGGCAGAGGTTGAAAAGACAAGATACAGTGATGCTGAGTTGGAGGAGTTCCGTAAGGTGATTCTTCAAAAGCTCGAGGCGGCTCGTGCCGACTATGAATTGTTGCGTGATACGATTACTCACGCAGCCGGAAACGACACAGAGGATACTTCGCCCACCTATAAGGTGCTCGAGGAGGGTGCTGCTACACTCTCCAAGGAGGAGAATGGTCGTTTGGCTACTCACCAGTTGAAGTTTATTCGCAACCTCGAGATGGCGCTGGTGCGCATCGAAAATAAGACCTATGGAATCTGCAAGACCACGGGTAAGCTTATCCCGAAGGAGCGCTTGATGAAGGTTCCTCACGCCACGGAGTGTATCGAGGCGAAAGAGGGCCGATTGAGATAAGCCTATCGAGCTCTATGTCAAAGGCTGTCGCGACATGAAAGTCGGACAGCCTTTTTTGTTGGTGTTGCCAGGCCTTTGGGGTGGAATATACTCTGTATTTGCCGAAGATAAATTTATAAAGGAGGCAGCAAAATGATAAATTAAGAGCCCCGTCCTTGAATTGAAAGGAGGGGGCTCATGCTATAAGAGCGGGGTAGGCCTACTGCTTCATTGCATGACGGTAGCCGTCAATCTTATTCCAATCACCGCGAGTAAAATCGGGAACGAGCACAGGCATCGAACCATTCTCGATTGATGCGGCAGAGAGCTCGCCGATGCAAGACCACTCGGCTGCATCGTAAACGTCCTGATCAAGCGGCAAACCGTTTTGCAGACAGTATATCAGTCGCGAGTCCATGATGAAATCCATGCCACCATGTCCGCCCACCTTCTTGGCACGCTCCATAAGCTCGATCTGAATCGGATGACGATACTTCTCAAGCAGCGCATCGCGCACATCTTCTGGTACGAACTTGTGAGCCGAGAGATTCTCGTGGTCGGGGTTGCCGCTTGCGGTTGCAGCCTCGGCAAAGAGGAAGCCCTTGACGGGATATTTATTGGCAAAGCCCTTGGTGCCCGACAGCTGATAGAGTCGATTGTAGGGGCGTGGTGTGCATACGTTGTGCTGCAACGAGATAGTCTTGCCATTCTCGGTTGCGATAAGAGTGCAGGTGTGATCTCCATTGGCAAACGAATCGACACCAAGACTCTCCTTTGCAAGAGCTGCACCGCACACTGACTTGGTATCCATCGAAACAAGGCGTGTCATACGGTCACCGCGGTGGATATTGAGCAGCTGACAGATGGGTCCAAGGCCATGCGTTGCGTAGACATCGCCACGGTGCTGCTGGTTGTACTTCAGTCGCCAATTACCCTGATACTCGTGCCAAAACTCTTCGAGGTTGTGAATATAGGCACCCTCGACGTGCAAAATCTCTCCGAAGAGACCCTGCTGTGCCATGTTGAGTGTTGTGAACTCGAAGTGGTCATAGATGCAGTTTTCGAGCATCATGCAGTGACGGCGTGTACGCTCGGAGGTGTCGACCAACTGCCAACACTCCGCAACGCTCATTGCGGCCGGCACCTCTACGGCAACATGCTTGCCACACTCCATGGCATAGACCGCCATGGGGGTGTGCAACTCCCACGGGGTTACCAGATAGACAAGGTCGATATCGTCGCGCTGGCACAGCTCCTTCCAACCCTCTTCGCCCGTGTAGGTGGCATCTTCAGCCACGCGGGCATGACCCAACGATTCGAGCAGTTTCTGTGTCTTCTCGACATTCTCGGGCAACAGGTCGCACAGGGCCGAAATCTCGGCACCCTCGATATTGACAAAACGTTTGATGGCTCCGGGACCTCGCATTCCGAGGCCGACAAAGCCTACACGTACGACCGGAATCGGCTCGGCAGCAAAGCCCAACATCGACTGCTGACCCTCGGCACGTGCCGGCTCGGCAAAGACAATCTGGTTGTCGACAATTTTATAAGGCTTGTCACAATCGCAACAGCAACCCGAAAACAATATCGCACATACAGCTACAACGACTGATGTAACACTGAAAAAGTTTCGTTTCATAGCTCTTTAAGGTTTTATTTATCTATGTACAAAGGTATCATTTTTTTATTGAACAGCTTGCAAATAAGTAGAGATTGTTAATAAATTATCGAAAAAGAGTTGTCATTAACCGAATAGCGGTCTACTATTAGCACTATATTTGTCATTGGAAAAATAGCAAACCTTCAAAAAAGTAAAATTATGTCAGAAATGAAGCAGGTCGGCATAGACCTCGAACTCGATGAGATAACAGCACAAGGAGTCTACTCCAATTTGGCGATTATTTCACATTCGGCATCGGAGTTTGTTATAGATTTTGCAGCAATGCTGCCCGGTGTGCCCAAAGCAAAGGTTAAGAGTCGTGTAATCCTCACCCCCGAGCATGCAAAACGACTGCTGATGTCGTTACAAGATAATATCACCCGTTATGAGAGTAATATGGGCCAGATTAAGTTCCGCCAACCCGACATGCCTAACGGGGGCTATAACAAGATTGGAGAGGCTTAATCTCTCTAATCCTCATAAGACAACAGTGGCTGTCCAAAACCTTGGACAGCCACTGTTGTTATTTGGGCTAAATCTTAGCAGTTCATACCGCCACAGCAGTTGATAACCTGACCGCTGACATACGATGCAAGGTCGCTGGCCAGGAACAGAGCTACCTTGGCAACCTCCTCGGGTGAGCCACCGCGACGCAACGGAATCTTTGCATTCCACTCCTCGCGCACGCTCTCGGGCAGTTTGCCGGTCATCTCGGTGATGATGAATCCCGGGGCGATGCAGTTGGCACGGATACCGCGCGAACCCATCTCCTTGGCTATCGACTTGGCCAAGCCAATCATGCCGGCCTTCGATGCCGAGTAGTTGCACTGTCCGGCATTGCCGCTCACGCCAACAACCGACGAGATGTTGATAATCGAGCCACTGCGCTGACGTGCCATCGAGGGTACACAAGCGTGGATGAAGTTGAATGCCGACTTGAGATTTACGGTCAGCACAGCATCCCACTGCTCCTCACTCATGCGCATCATCAGACCATCCTTCGTGATGCCGGCATTGTTGACCAGCACGTCAATCTTGCCGAAGTCGGCCAAAATCTGCTCAACAACGGTGTGTGTCTCGGCAAAGTCGGCAGCATTTGATGCATAACCCTTGCACTTCACTCCGAGGGCCGCAATCTCAGCCTCGGTAGCCTCCATGACCTCGTTGCGGTTCAAATCGGTGAAGGCGATGTCGGCACCGTTTTTTGCCAACTCGAGAGCGATAGCCTTGCCTATACCTCGTGCTGCACCTGTGATGAGTGCAACTTTATTCTCCAGAAGTTTCATAATTTGCTATTTGATGTTTGTCTGCTCAAAGTTAATCATTTTTCCTGAATATGCGAATTTCGGCTATTCGAATTTACGCACGGCAACACAACTGTTGTGGCCGCCAAAGCCGAGTGAGTTCGAGATGCCGATGGTAAGTGGCAGATGTGCCGCCACTCCCGGGGTGTAGTCGAGATCGCACTCCTCATCAGCCTCGGTAAGGCCGATGGTCGGTGGAACAACTCCCTCCTTGACAGCTAAAGCCGTGGCAATCAGCTCGACACCACCCGTGGCACCCAGCATGTGGCCGGTCATTGATTTGGTCGAGCTTATCTTTGCTTTGCGGGCACCCTTGTCGCCCAACGCGAGTTTGATAGCCTCGGTTTCGGTCTTGTCGTTGAGCGGAGTGCTGGTGCCGTGTGCGTTGATGTACAATGTGTCGGCATCGGTATACCCCGCTTCATCCAGCGCAGCGCGTATAGCACGGGCAGCAACCTCTCCACCAGGGCGGGGTGCGGTGTAGTGGTAGGCATCGCAGTTGTTGCCATAACCACAAACCTCGGCATATATCTTTGCTCCGCGAGCTTTTGCATGCTCCAGCTCCTCCAGGATCAGGATGCCGGCACCCTCGGCAATCACAAATCCCGAGCGACGACGGTCGAAGGGAATGCTTGCCTGCGTGGGGTCTTCCGACTTTGTGAGAGCCTTGCTACTGTTGAAACCTCCGATAGCCAGGGCGTGCACCGAAGCCTCGGCACCGCCCGTGATGATTGCATCGGCATAGCCGTGCTTGATGGCGCGGAACGCCTCACCGGCCGAGTGTGTACCCGTGGCACACGCTGTTACTACGGGCAGACAGGGCCCCTCGGCATGGTACTTAATGGCGATGTTGCCCGATGCGATGTTGCCAATCATCATCGGCACAAAGAGTGGTGAGATGCGGTTTGCACCCTCCTCGAGAAGTGTCTGTGTCTCCTTGACGAAGGTGTGCATACCACCGATACCCGAACCTACATAAACCCCTAACCTATCGGGTGCAATATTCTCACCACTCACAAGACCCGAATCTTCGACAGCCTGATGAGCTGCGGCTAATGCGAATTGGCTGTAACGATCGTTGCGGCGTGCCGTTCCACGGTCGATACCATGCTCTTCGGGGTTAAACTCCTTGACTTGGCCTGCAACCTTGATGGGCAGACTCTCCATATGGTCGACCCCCTCGATGGGAGCAATGCCGCAATAGCCGGCCTTGAGATTATTCCAAAATTCGGAAACCGTATTTCCGACAGGAGTGATGACTCCTATTCCAGTAATTACAACTCTACGTTCCATTATTTTTGATTGCTGTGCCATTCGATGACGCAGGCTCCGGTGGTGAAACCTGCTCCGAATGCGCTTAATACTATTTTATCTCCATCTTTGAGCTCTCCACGCATGTTCATTTCGTTAAGCAGAACGGGAATACTTGCCGATGAGGTATTGCCGTAGAGTTCGACATTGTGTGGAAATTTGGACATATCCTGTTTGAGCAGATGGCTCACCGCTTCTATTATACGCAGGTTCGCCTGGTGTAGCAGGAAGTGGTCGATATCGTCAATCTGCAGTCCAGCCTCTTCGACGACATGTGCGATATCCTTGACCGAAGCCTTCACTGCGGTCTTGAAGACCTCCTGCCCCTTCATCTGCAGCGGCACATTATCTTCGTTGCGGCGGAGATATGGTGTGGGCTCAAGTTTGCGCTCCTCATAGAGCACGTCAGTCTTGCTCATGTTGGTTACACGCATGCTCTTCATGCAGTCACCTTCGGTAATCAGCACAGCTCCGGCTGCATCACCAAAGAGCACGCAGGTGCTGCGATCCTTCCAGTCGACCATTCGGGTCGGCTCCTCGGCGCAGACGATAAGGATATTTCTGGCTACACCGGCCCTCTGGAATGAGTGAGCTATCTGCAATCCGTACAGAAAGCCCGAGCATGCCGCATTGATGTCGACACATGGGCAATTGGCATCAATGCCATCGTGGATGATGCAACTGAGCGAAGGGGTCACGTACTCATTCACTACGTTCGAACAGATGATGTAGTCGATGTCGTGCACATCAATCCCGCCCTTCTTGATAGCCTGCTTTGCGGCATCAATTGCCAAATCTTTGAGTCGTTCGTCTGAAATTATCTGACGCTGTTTGATACCTGTACGTGTTGTAATCCACTCATCGTTGGTGTCGAGGAATGCTGCCAACATGTCGTTGGTGATGGTCAAACGCGGATGGGCACTGCCGGTTCCTATAATCTTCATAGAAAACTCTGTTGTATATATAAGTGTAAATAAGATATTTCATAAACAACACGCTTGATAGGGTCGATTGCGGAAGACCTCTTCGCGCGTGTTCAGCAGAAGTCAAGACCTCGCGTACATATCTATTACGAGAGGCCTGAGATTGCGCTATTTGTGGCTCTCGATATACGCAACCGCATCTCCTACGGAGAGAATCTGCTCGGCCTGCTCATCGGGAATCTGAATGCCAAACTCCTTCTCCAACTCCATAATAAGCTCTACGGTGTCGAGTGAGTCTGCTCCCAGATGCTCAGTGAATGCAGCATCAAGTGTTACTTCATTTTCCGATACTCCCAATTTATCGACAATAATCGAGGTTACTTTAGTTTGAATTTCTGACATAATTTTTTATTTTGGTTAATAAAATCGCAGCAAATGTATGGCCTCGGATTGTAATAATTTTCACAATTTGCCGTTATGTGGTTAAAATTCGTCCCTATGTGGTAGATATTCCTTAAGAGTGGCGAAATTTGTCCGATTTCAGATAAAATCACTATATTTGTGCGCTAATATTTGAAAAAATGAAGAGTAAAGAAGTTGCAAAATTTTTGTTACGATTCGACTTTATGGTGACCTCGGTGTTGTTTATTGCCGTCTTCTCCATGCTGTTTATGCTTATATATACGCCCTTTTCGATGGCGGCATGGTTTGACGTAACGGATGAGCGCCCGATGGTCGTTACCATCGCTTTCTACATCGTTGCCGTTGCTACAATGATAATCAGTAAAGTCGGTATGCGCTGGGCTCAACGCAAGATTTGCATCTCGACACCTATTTATATATTATGGTTGTTGGTTGAGGTCTTTGCAATCACATGGCTCTACATAGGTTTTACGCGCGTAATCATGCCCGAGACAGCGTGTACGCCTCAATTTTCATTGCGAGTATTCAGCTGTGTGATAGCCATCCTTGCGATACCCTATACGATCGTTGCTCTCTATGCGGCCTACCGCACACAGAGGGAGGAGAATGAGATTATCCGCTATCGCGAGAGTCTGCTCGGCAGTAATGCAGCACCATCCAATCTGATTAATCTCTCGGATGAGAATGGTGTGGTGAAGCTCACTATCGACATAGATTCGCTCTACTATATGGAGTCGCAGGATAACTATGTTAAGATTTACTACGAGAATGATGGAGCGCTACGCAGCTATATGTTGCGCAGTCGCACCAAGAGTATTGAGTCTGCGTTGGCCAACACTTCGATGTTGCGTTGTCATCGTTCGTACATTATCAACACGGCTAAAATCAATCTCGTGCGCAACGATAAATCCAATCCGGTGGTAGTCCTGAAGCATCCCGAAATCAAGCCTATCCCCGTGTCGAAGAGCTACTACGACAAGCTTATCACTTTGGTGAATGCATCACAACCCGGTGAGGCCGGCCTGGAGGCTGTGGCAGAGCAGATGTCGGTAGATAAGGGAACTGCAAATGTAAGTGCTAACGAGCTGTTTGATGAAATCAAGGCGTTGATCGGAAAGTATTTCAAGCAGAAGTAGAGATGCACAACGGCTAAAGCAAAGGGTTGTCCAACGTGAAAGTTGAACAACCCTTTGTTGCTTTGATATCTCTCTGATTAGAGCACTTCGGCAACCACAAAGGTGCTGCCTCCAACGAAGATGACATCTCCCGATGAGGCAAGCTCCTTGGCACGGTCGAGAGCCTTCGGCACCTCGCTCACTACCTCGCCTTGCAATCCAAACTCGGCTGCCTTCGCTGCCAAAGACGAGGCATCTACGGCACGCTCAATGCCGGCTTGGGTGAAGATGTAGTGAGCCTCTTTGGGGAACATCGGCAGTATCTCGTCGATGTTCTTATCCTTGACAAAGCCGAGAACGCAGAAGAGCTTATTGTACTCCAATTTTTGCAATTGCTGTGTCACATGGCGCAGACCGTGAGCATTGTGCCCCGTGTCGCAGATTATGCGGGGTTCACTCTGCAGGGTCTGCCAACGACCGCAGAGCGATGTCTCGCCCACAACGTTGCTGATGCCGTCAACAAACGCACGACGGCTGATTGTGAGAGGTGTCTCCTCGTGCAGATAGTCGGCTACGGTGCAGGCTGTAAGTACGTTGTGACGCTGGTAGTCGCCTATCAGGTCAAGCGACAGACAATACTTGTACCCGTCGCGCAGGCGGGCAATCTCGAAATATTGTTTGTCGCCCTTGTGGCGATGCTCTTCAATGCGGAATGTCTGCTCGGCATATATCACACGAGATTTATTGGCTGCCGCAGCCTGCTCGAATACGTGGTTGTAGGCCTCGTTGGCTTCGCCCAAAACAACCGGAATGCACTTCTTGATAATGCCTGCCTTCTCTGCAGCAATCTTTTCCAGAGTGTCTCCGAGCAAATCAGTATGCTCCAGGCCGACATTCGTTACAACACTCACCGACGGCAGAATGATGTTCGTAGCATCCAAACGTCCACCCAATCCTGTCTCGATAACCACAACCTCGCAGTCGCATTGCGCGAAGTAGTCGAATGCCAACGATGCCGTCATCTCGAAAAACGACAAGCCCAACTCGACCATCTTATCGTGGTGCTTATCGACGAAGTTGACAACCTTCTGTCGCGAAATCATCTGACCATCGACCTTGATTCTCTCGCGGAAATCCTTGAGGTGTGGCGAGGTGAAGAGTCCGGTGCGGTAGCCGGCTTGTTGAAGGATTGAAGCCAGCATGTGCGATACGGAGCCCTTACCGTTGGTGCCGGCAACGTGAATCGTGAAGTAGTTGCGCTGGGGATTGCCCAGATGACGACAGAATGCTGTTACACGCTCCAAGCCCGGTTTATAAGCACAATGCCCCTTCTCCTGAAATGAGGGCATGGATGAGAACAGAAATTCGAGAGTTTGGGAGTAATTCATATATTGAGATTTTTATTTGACAAGGTAATTTTTGCGGCGAATGCGGTAGGCAATAAAATAGAGTACGCACAACATTGCCACATATCTCGACAGACGACCGATGTAGTCGCCATAGCGGGTGTAGAAGGTGATTTTATCGTTAAGTGTCACATCTGCCGTCAGCACTCCGCGCTCTTCCCACTCGAGCCGCTCGCCATCATCACCACGCTCCGTGATAAAGCCCGACACGCCGGTGTTGGCACTGCGGGCAATGGCTCGACGGTGTTCGATGGCTCGTAGGCGGCAGAATGCAAACAGCCGTTTATGCCCAGGTGTGTTGCCCCACCAACCATCATTCGATATGACCACCATCGCCTCTGCACCCTCACGCGCAAATCCGCCATAAAAGTCGCCATAGACAGCCTCATAGCATATTGCGGGGCCAACCTTGACCTCTCCGTTATCGAAGATCTTCGGAGAAGTCCCGACTCCCAACTGCCCGACTGTACCTCCAAGGTCGATAACCAAAAATTCGAGCATCTTGAAGAGCCACGGCAACGGCATCTTCTCGACACCGATAACCAATCGCGACTTATGATAGATGTCAACCTCGCCCTCGGGTGTGATTTCGAGTGCCGAGTTGAAGATGTCGTAATATCCGCCACCTCGTTTACGAGCTGTGCTGGTCTGTGCACCCGCCTGATAGTCGAGCCATGTGCTTGCTCCGGTGATGGCTACCGTATGGGGGTTTTTCGCACGAAGCAGGCCGGCAATCGTGTCAACAATCGCTACCTGTTCGGCATTAGGCTCATATATATAGTCGGGCAGGGCCGTCTCGGGCAGAGCCACGAACTTGGCTTCATCGGTCACCTCTCCCAACAAGGAGAGGATATTGCGCTCCTGCCAAGCGGTATCTCCGTGGAATTTATCGTAGCAATCGACATTGGGCTGTATGACGGCAATCTTTGCCGTGCGCTCCGAGGGCTTATAGCTCACATAGATGCCGAGCGAGATAGCCACCGGCACGACGGCCATCGCCACCGTGGCTATGCCATATCGACGGCTGCGCTTTTTGATTGTTTCGTAGAGAAGAATGTTGGTCAGCAGAGCCCACAACGAACCGCCAAAGACTCCGGTGTATTCGTACCACTGCACTGCCCACGCAGATTCGGAGAATCCGTTGCCAAGGATAAGCCACGGGAAGGAGATCTCGCCCCACGTGTACCAAAACTCGGTGGTGATCCAGCCGGCAACGAGCAGCGTATATGCCAGAGCTCGCGGAGCCTTTTTTGACACCGTATGATAGAGCATGAAGGCGAGCATGTTGAGTGTTGTCGAGACCAGAGTGGCCGCAATGGGACCCACAGGAGTGGCATTCCAAATCCACCACACCGTAGCCACATTCCACAGCACAAAGGTCAGTAGTGCCCATCCGAACACCCGCCACCAATCGCGCCTCGAGTCACCATACGAGTCGCTAATCCACAACAGAGGTGCAAGAGCTACCAATGTGGTAAAACCGCCAAAGCCCAGCCACCCCAATGAGAGTAGCACAACAGAGCATATTACGGCTATCAATCTACGCGACATTTCGACCCGATTTTTTATATATGGTGCAAATTTAATCTTTTTTAGTTAATGGATGGCAACATCCACGCTATTTATTTGAAGGGGCTGTCCGGCTCTTTGGACATCACCCAATAGAACATTCTATCGAGGAATGCCGGAGCAAACTTCTTGACAAAGTGAGTGGCGCGACCCTCAATCTCCATAAGACACAGGCGTTTGCGCTTGCGAATGCCCTTGGCGACGATGCGTGCAACCTCTTCGGGAGTCATCATCTTCGACTCCTCACGTGGCGTGGCACCCTGCTGCGAACCATCAGCAACTAAAGCCGAAAAGCGCACATTCGAAGCGGTAAATCCCGGGCAGGCAACCATGACATGCAGACCCTTCTTGAGATTCTCGATACGTACTGTCTCGAGGAAGCCGGTCATTGCATATTTCGAAGCCGAGTATCCCGTGCGGCCGGGTAGTCCGTGCAGACCGGCCACCGAAGAGATGCCTACCAGCGAGCCCTTGGATGCTTGCAGGTAAGGAAGTGCATATTTCGAGCAGTTCACCGTACCCCAGAAATTGACATCCATCAAGCGGTGCAGCACCTTCAGGTCGACATCGTCAAAGATAGCTCTCATCGAGATTCCGGCGTTGCAAATCAGCACATCAATGCGCCCGAATGCCTCGACGGCCTTGTCAATAAGTGCTTTACACTCCTGCTCGTTTACCACATCCACTGCGCAATATGCAGCCTCGCCTCCCTTGGCGCGAATATTCTCGGTCAAAACCTTCAATTTATCCTCGCTACGCGCACCAAGTACAACCTTGGCTCCAGCCTCGGCATAACACTTTGCCATCGCCTCACCGATGCCGGATGATGCACCCGTGATTATTACAACTTTGTCTTTAAGACCTTTCATCTGTATCTATAAGTTTATATTTTAACTCTCAATCCATCATAGGCAAGCCTCACACCCTCGGGCAGTCGGCTTGAAGCCTCGTCGTATAGACCTATCTCGTGTGACATGTGGATGAGGTACGACTCGCGCGGATCAACCCTCGCTATAAGGTCGAGCGCCTCTGCGACATTGAAATGCGAGTCGTGTGGCTCGAAGCGTAGTGCATTGACAACCAAGACATCGACCCCTTTTAGTTTTTCAATCTCCTCGTCGGCAATCTCCTTGAAATCGGTCAGGTAGCCGAGCTTGCCGATGCGAAATCCCGTAACCTCAAATCGCGAGTGTCGTCCCGAAATAGGCACTACGTCGACTCCTTCGACCTTGAATGAATGGTTCAAATCTATCGTATGGAGATCTATCTCGGGCACTCCGCGATACTTGTTCTGTGCAAAGGCGTAATCAAAGACCTTCAAAACAGTCTGTGAGGTGTATGGAGCAGCGTAGATGTCGACTCGGTGAATTGTGGGGTAGTCGACAAAGTTGAAGGCCCTGACATCATCCAAGCCCGCTACGTGGTCAGTATGACCATGTGTGAGCAGAATGGCATCAATGTGTCTAACTCCCTCGCGCAGCATCTGCTGACGGAAATCGGGTCCGGCATCAATGACTATGCGCACACCATCTGCCTCGACCATTGCCGAGGTGCGCAATCGTCTGTCGCGCTCGTCCGTCGACCGACACACCCTGCATTGGCAACCGATGACCGGCACACCCTGTGAAGTTCCCGTACCCAAAAATGTCAGTTCCATGTTCAATAAGGTGTTTTCTGACGATGCGACCGTCATGGCTACTATTTATCCTTGTTATTTTTGGGCTTGAAAATCAGATATCCGATCGATAGACCGATCTTGTTGGGAAGCCACTCGGCCGAGTGATTGAACGGATCGGGCGAATCGGGCTCTTTCCATGCGGGTCGGTGGGGATAGAGATCAATCTCGCCATCGAGCGAGTAGCCGTTGTAGGAGCTATGCATCCACGAGAATCCGACAAATGCATCGAGCACCCAACGCTTGCAGAATTGATACTCATATCCGACGGCAGCTCCGAGCATAAAGCCATAGCCTTTGCAATACCTGTCTTGTAGTCCGAAATGGCCATTCAGAAAGTAGGGTTTCGACATCTTGAATGCCATCATTCCGACATTACCCCCGACATAGAATCCGCGGTTATGCTCCTTGAAAAAGTAGCGGTACTCGTTCATGAAGATTCCAAAGTGCATCGGATGACCCTTTATGGAGTGCCATGGAGAGTAGACAATCTCGGTCTGGTAGGTGGAGTGGTCGCTCAAACGGAACTCTATCTGGGGATTTATCACTCCTACACAGGCATAGAGTCCATTCAGCTTGGCATAGATTTGCGCATGGCTCTCCGTCGCGCAGAGAGCCAGAGCACAAAATATCAATATAGTCGAAAGTTTCCGCATGGTTTGAGCATGGAGATGGACTCTGTAAAACGCCATCTCGCATTAGGATGTAATGAGGAGCAGCACTCTCTACCGGGTAGGGTAGTACAACCGCACCTGCCTCTACATCACATCAGACGGTCATGATCTCTTTCTCCTTCTTCTCGATTGCAGCATCAAGCAACTTGGTGTACTTCTCGAGCAGCTTCTGCGAACGAACCTCTCCGTCCTTAGCCTCATCCTCGGGCATGCCCTCCTTCTGAGCCTTCTTGAAGGCCTCAACTGCATCGCGGCGTGCATTGCGAAGGCTGATCTTGGCATTCTCGGCCTCACCCTTCACCTGCTTAACCAGCTCCTTACGACGCTCCTCGGTTACGGGAGGCATTGTCAGGCGGATATGCTCTCCGTTGTTCGAAGGGGTAAGTCCGATGTTCGAATCGAGAATAGCCTTCTCTATCATACGAATCATATTCTTATCCCATGGCTGAATAAGGATGGTCTTGGCATCGGGCACTGTGACACTTGCTACTCCCGATACGGGGGTCTGCGAACCATAATAATCAACATATACTCCGTTCAAGGCGTTGGTCGACGCCTTGCCGGCACGAATGTTCAACAAGGTCTCCTCAAGGAAGTCGATAGCTTTCTGCATTCTGCGCGAAGCATCGTCAAGAATGGTGTTGGTATCCATAATTATTTACTGTTTAAGGTTTTCTCAATTTCTGAAATCAGGTGTTTGAACTCTTCGGCATCGTAGCCTACACCAAAGAATGCGATCTTACCGTTGCGGTCGATAAGGAAGTTGCGCGGAATGTAGTTAGAAGCAAAGAGCTTGTAGGTTGTCTGCTGCGGGTCAAGGGCAATGGGGAACTTATATCCATGCTCCTTCACAAAGGCCTCAACCTTTGCACGCGCCTCTCCACGAGATATAGCCACGAAGGCAAAATCGCGGCCGGCAAAGCGGTCAACGATATCTTTCTGCACATACTTCAGCTCCTCGCGGCAGGGAGGGCACCATGTTGCCCAGAAGTTCACCAGCACAACCTTGCCCCTGAGTGACGAGAGCGTAAGTACTGTGCCGTTCAGCATCTCGACGGTGAAGTCGGGAGCCTTATCGCCAACCTTCACAAGAGTGCTATTGGCAATGGCAGCATCCATATTCTGCTGGTTGCCACCCTGAGCCTGAGCCGACGGCAGCAGCCAGATAATCAATCCTACAATGACGACAAGAGCCGCCAAAATCAACAACTTGGTTGTCCCATTACGTTTTGTTGCCATAAAAATTTCGTTTTTTGATTTGTAATATAGTTCGGAGCGCCCTCTACAGCTTCACAAGCGTTCCGACCTTGGCATCTGCAAGAACCTTTCCGAGATTACCGCGCGTATCCATATCAAACACGATAATCTCCAAACCGTTCTCCTTGCAGAGCGTGAAAGCGGTCATATCCATAATGTGGAGATTGCGCTCGTAGACTTCGTCGAATGTGATCTCATCGAAACGTACTGCCGAGGGGTCTTTTTCGGGATCGGCTGTGTAGATGCCATCCACGCGAGTGCCTTTGAGAAGCACGTCGGCCTCGATCTCCACTCCGCGCAGAGCTGCTGCCGAATCGGTCGAGAAGTACGGGTTGCCCGTGCCACCACCGATAATCACCACATAACCACTCTCCAGGTACTCTAAAGCCTTCGCCTTCGAGTAGTGCTCGCCAATAGGCTCTGCGCATATCGAGGTCAACACCTTCGCCTTTACGCCGTTGTCCTCGAGTGCCGCCTGCAACGCTATCGAGTTGATGATTGTCGCTAACATGCCCATCTGATCGCCTTTGACACGATCGAAACCACGTTTTGCGCCCTGCAGTCCGCGGAAAATATTACCTCCACCGATAACGATGCCGACCTGCACTCCCTGTGCAACCACCTCTTTAATCTGTTCGGCATAGGCCTGCAACACCTCGGTCGAGATGCCGTACTTTTGTGCTCCCTGCAGCGATTCGCCACTCAATTTGAGAAGAATTCTGTTGTATTTCATATCTTTATATACTATTTGGCACCCTCCGTAATCTTGTCATAAATATTCGATCCGGACTAATGCATAATGTTTCACATTGCGAATATACAAATTTTTTCGAAAATTTTATATCTTTGTGTCGCTATGTCTAAAGATAAATACAATTTATTGGCTCAAATCGACTCACCGAGCGATCTGAAACGCTTGCCGGTATCTGCTCTGCCACAATATTGCGAGCAGTTGCGTAGCTATATCGTCGAGTGCTGTGCCGAGAATCCGGGTCACCTTGCTTCGAGTCTTGGAGCAGTTGAGTTGGCGGTTGCGCTGCACTATGTCTACAATACACCCCATGACCGCCTCGTGTGGGATGTGGGTCATCAGGCGTATGCCCATAAAATCATTACAGGCCGTCGCGACCGATTTGTTTACAATCGTAAATATGGAGGGCTGAGCGGCTTTTTGAAGATGACCGAGAGTGAGTACGATGCCTTCGGCAGTGGTCATGCCTCGGTGTCGATATCGGCAGCCTTCGGCATGGCAAAGGCTTCGGAACTGAAGGGTGAAGAGCGTAAGGTTGTGGCTGTTATCGGCGATGGCTCGATGACGGGCGGATTGGCATTTGAGGGACTGAATAATGCCGGAGATGGCAAGAACTGCGATATTCTGGTTATTCTCAACGATAATAATATGGCCATAGATGAGCCTACGGGTGCACTTGGCAGCTATCTGACGCGAGTGTCGACATCGCGCTTTTATAATCGTTTCAAGCGCGGGCTGTGGCGCATCTTGGGACACGTTCCGTTTTTGTTGCGTCTATGTCGCAAGGTCGGAAATATGATCAAGCAGGGTTTGATGAACAACTCAAACCTCTTCGAGAGTCTCAACTTCCGCCACTTCGGCCGCATCGACGGCAACAACGTCAAGGAGCTGGTGCGCACGCTCACTGACTTGCGCAATATCTCGGGGCCGAAGCTGCTCCACATAATGACTCTCAAGGGCAAGGGCTATGCTCCGGCCGAGAAGAATCCGACCGAGTGGCATGCTCCCGGGCGTTTCAATGTAGCTACGGGAGAGCGTGTGAAGTCTACTCCTAAGGCCGACCGCTATCAGGATGTGTTTGGCCAGACGCTGCTCGACCTTGCACGTATCGATGAACGAGTGGTTGGCATCACCCCGGCCATGCCGTCGGGTTGCTCGATGACGATAATGATGGAGCAGATGCCGGAGCGTTGCTTCGATGTCGGTATTGCCGAGGGGCATGCCGTGACCTTCTCGGCAGGATTGGCAACCGAGGGACTTATTCCGTTCTGCAATATCTACTCAACATTTATGCAGCGAGCTTATGATAATGTTATTCACGATGTTGCACTGCAAAATCTGCCTGTTGTGATGTGTCTTGACCGTGGAGGCCTGGTCGGTGAGGATGGAGCAACACATCATGGAGCTTTCGATTTGGCATACTTTGGTTGTATCCCCAATCTGGTTATTGCTGCGCCGAGCAATGAGCGCGAACTGCGAAATATGATGTTCACGGCACTCAATTCCGGTCGACCCTTTGTTATTCGCTATCCGCGCGGATGTGGCGAGGGTGTCGAGTGGCGCAATTGTGATTTCGAGCAGTATGCCATTGGTCGGGGACGTTGCCTGAAGGAGGGTCGAGATGTGGCGGTGCTCAGCGTTGGCGCAACGGCCGGCTTTGCAGCAAGTGCCATAGAGCGAGCTGCAGAGCAGGGTGTGGATGCTGCGCACTACGACCTTCGTTTCGCCAAGCCGCTGGATGAGGAGCTACTGTGCGAGGTGGGTCGTAAGTTCAAGCGTGTGATTACGGTTGAGGACGGTGTTCTGCGTGGAGGTGTGGGCGAGTCGGTGTCGGCATTCTTCAATAATCACGGCTATGAGGTCAAGGTGCGCACACTCGGTATCGACGACCGCTTTGTCGAGCATGGCACACCGGCCGAACTCTATGCCGAGTGTGGTTACGACTCTGACGGTATATACCGAGCTCTTCTCGGCGGCGAGTAGCTTGTGGCAACTCTTTTCACGGTACTCTACTCTTTTTAGACCTGCTCTGCAGGCCTTCTCTCGTTGTGGCTTGATATTGTCAGTAGGGGGGGCTTCTTCGGTTAGACCCTCGTCAGGATTAGTCCAAATAGAGTTGGGCGTTTGAGAATCAAGTACTATTCTTCACTGCTGTAGATTTATTATTAAAAATCATCTCTTGCTGCCACGCATAGGGCGGTTTTGGCAAACTCCTCGGGGAAGTGAGTTTTGAGGTAGGCAGTTGTGTAAACCAAGCGGGCAAACTCGGCCATCACAGCCTTTGGAAAAGACCAACTGCCTTCATTTATAAGTTTGCGAAATAACCCCTTATGCTTACTGAATTGGCGGCGGTGATTATTATATTCCTGCTTTTTGCGAGCAGTCAGCACCTTGCGAAGTCCCTCTGCCTCACTCGGTGTATAGCCCACAAGTTTGGCGATAGCATAGACCTGTTCGTTGTAGAGTATATCACCGCAGGTTTCACTCAATATCGCCTCAACATCTGGTGCGAAACGAGGTTCCCACGCAAGGCCATATTTGCGTGATGTATAGATGTGATTAGTCGGATAGTCTATAATGCTCGCTGTACAAAGCGGTATTAAATCCTCAAATTGCGGTTTGGCTTGTTGCAGATACTCTTGCAAAACGGTATTCGGATTACATCCATATACGCCCGTCAAATCATCCGAACGGAGCAGGGTGCGGAAGGTTGCTTGATCATCAAAAGGCATATATTCCAACTTATCACTAAAATATCCCAATAACTGTGCAGTGCGCTGGCTCGGATAAATTATCAACGCAGGGGCGTCATCATTAAGTTCTCGTTCACCTAAACGCTCCCTATCCTCATCAAACTCGAGGTTCATAATCTCGGTTTGAATCTGCGATTTTGTAGCATTGGTGGCCAAACCAATCTCTGTAAAACGAGGTTTGTCGGTCTGCATAAAGCGGTTGAAATCAAGCCCCAAACGAATAGGGTCAACCTCCGTAATTCCTAACGCATAGCACACCGCTGATGCGTGGGCAAGAGTACGATAAGGCATAAGATAATATCCACTATCATAGGTCACTCGCCACACGAAATAGAGATACTCCATATACCCATCTACTTGCTCAAAGGTTGCAATCTCCTTCTCTATTCTCGCCTCAATATCGGGCGTTATATTCTCTCTCCAACGGTCGATAGTCCCGACCCAAATCTCGGAGATAAACTCCTCTTTAACATTCTCATCAAAAGGTAATACCGAATGAAATCTGATGCACTCAATCATAATTAATCCCACCAATTATGTATATATAATTTATGATGCAAATCTACCGCTCCACACAGACAAATGCGGTCATAGGAGTTCCAATTCTTGTTTGAGTTGAGCAATTCGATCGGCACCTGCTTCGAGGTCGTAGCAGAATAGCCCCGCAAACGAGCAGTTGCAGAGCATTTCGACATCGGCTTCGGTTATTGGGCGAGGGAAACCGCAGTCGGCGTATGGCTTCATTTTTCGCCAGACGGCACTAATGAGTGACTCGCCCGTGCGGATTTCGAGTCGAGGCTCCCGCTGTGCGAAGTAGTAAAAGAGCATCTCTCGATGGAGTGCCTCTTGGAGTTCGTCTTTTGTCATAAATCATTGGTTTTGATT
>JAFQFG010000105.1 GCA_017398695.1 Alistipes sp. | reverse complement strand
CAAAGTCAAAGTCAAGGACCTCCCTAAACTCTCTAAATTCCCTAATAAAAAAAGCCTCCGCAAGAGGCTTAATTGTGAATTCTTTTGTGGTTGTCAAGGGTGAGGTATAGACAAAAAAAATCGAGGTCGCGGAGGTATTCGACCCACAGCGAGCACCGCTTGCGAGTCTTAGTAACCCATCTGGTTACAACCTGCCGTTTCCTCTACCAACCTAAAACTACTAACCTAAATGAACCTTAAAACTTCACTGCAAAGATAAGGAGTTTTTGGATTCTGTGCAAGTATTTTATTAAAAAATTTTCATTATATATTAATTTTTTTCATTAAGCAAAAACGGCCATAACGGATAATGCACAGTAAATCTGCAACATAAACCACTATGGCCGATTTCAAAAAAGAGCTCGTCTACTTGCCGGATTCGAGCATAAATTCTGCTTCAACCGAGTAGGAAATCTCTATTTTTTCATACTTCAGGTTGGGAGAAGCTGTTAATTCGCTCTCTTCAGCAAACTCGGAATATTGCACTCTTGAGGCGTTCATGTTTGCCCCATGGCTCTTCAATGCTGAGCGGTTGCTCGGGTCGATAATCTTCATACACTGCCCCGCCTTGCAGCCCACGGCCTCGGCAAGAATTTGCGCCTGCTCGCGGGCATCCTGCATCGCCAGAATGCGCACCTGCCTCTCATACTCATCACGTTTTGAGGTGTCGATGTTCACACGCTGGCTCTTGATACCCTTCTTCTCCAAGGCTGAGGAGATAAGCTGGAGCTGTTGCGTCGAGAAGAGTCGCAACGTGAACGACTGGGTCGGGACGGTTTCATAGTTGCCATTCGATGCTCTGCGGGATGTCGTCCCCATACTATTTATCGACAGCTGCTTGTCGAGATCAATCTTCGCGCTCTTAAGCAGCTCGAGAACATCCCTGCGTTGGTCGATAATAGGGCGACTATCGCCTTGCAGCGTAAAGTTCAAAAAGAAGATGTCGGGCTCAACCTTCAGCTCGGCACACCCCTTTACGGCTATGACATTTGCCTGTGTCGGCTCTGTTGCTACGGCAACATCGGCGATGCAGAGTGCCACAACGCCAATCATGAGCATAATAATCTTTTTCATACTATTAGGTTTTAGGGATCTTCTGCAACTATAACGCCACCATAGCGCGAAATATTGCCTCTCGATCGGCTTCGCCCCGGCGCGCACGCCAACGTGCGCGAATGATACTGGCGCAAAACTACTTGCGACGCACCAGCTTCACCACATTCTCGACATGGTGGGTGTGGGGGAACATATCGACAGGTTGCACTGCCACTACGCGATAATCCTCATCGAGCAGAGCCAGGTCACGCGCCTGAGTGGCGGGGTTACAGCTGACATAGACCATACGCTCGGGAGCAGCACGACGGATAACCTCGATAACCGGCTCATCGACACCTGCGCGGGGCGGGTCGAGGATAATCACATCGGGACGGCCATTGCGAGCCACGAAATCGTCACTCAAGACAGCCTTCATATCACCTGCATAGAACGAGGTGTTGTCGATGCCGTTGATCTGCGAATTAATCTTTGCATCCTCGATAGCCTCGGGGACATACTCGATGCCGACAACCTTGCGGCAGCGACGAGCGCAGAAGTTGGCAATCGTACCCGTGCCGGTGTAGAGGTCGTAGAGCGTATCTTCGGGCTTCAGGTCGGCAAAGTCGCGTGCCACCTTGTAGAGTTCGTACGCCTGCTCGGAGTTGGTCTGATAGAACGACTTGGGGCCCACCTTGAACTGCAGCCCCTCCATCTGCTCGATGATGTGGTCCTTGCCGGCATAGAGCACAGGTGTCTGGTCGGTCAGCGAGTCGTTCCACTTGGTGTTGACGATGTAGAAGAGCGAGGTAATCTCCGGAAAGGTCGTGTGGATATGCTCCATCAGCGGCTCGATACGCTCGCGATCATCCTCGTTAAAGACCACGATAAGCATATTCTCGCCTGTCGAGGCGGTGCGAATCACGATGCCGCGCATAAGACCCTGATGTTCACGTGCGTTGTGGAACGAGTAGCCATTCTCGATGCAGTAGCGTTTAATCTCGTCACGCAGCGGGTTCGAGGGGTCGGGCTGCAACCAGCAGTGGTCGATATCGAGAATCTTGTCGAACATGTTGGGGATATGGAAACCCAACGCGGGGCGCGGCTCGATATCGCCACCCGCAGCTATCTCCTCGTAGGTCAGCCAGCGACGGTCGGCAAAGGTGAACTCCAGCTTGTTGCGGTAGAATTGGGTCTTGGCCGAGCCGAGGCAGGGGGCTATTTCGGGCAGTTCGACCTTGCCGATGCGGGTGAGTTGATCGCGCACCTGCTCGGTCTTAAATCGGAGCTGCTCGGCATAGGGAAGGTTCTGCCACTTGCATCCTCCGCAGACCCCGAAGTGGGCGCAGAAGGGCTCCTCGCGCAGGGGTGAACGCTTGACATACTCCACAACAACACCCTCCATAAAGCGGCGGCGTTTGTTGCGAATCTGCACATTCACCACATCTCCCGGGACAGTCATCGGGACAAATACTACCACATCATTCCAACGACCCATAGCCTTACCCTCGGCAGCGAGTGTTGTGATTTCGAGCCCCTCGATAAGGGGATATTGAGCCTTCTTGCGAGCCATACTTATCTGAATTTTCTGCAAATGTAAGAATAATTTACCGAAAACTGCCTCATTTGACATGAATAAGCCCCTTGCGGCACTCTGTTTGGTTATCCGAAAGAAAATTTTTATCTTTGTGTGGGAAATTGTGGAACCCCTAATCAAAAACCGATTGTTGTATGGAAAAGAGATTGGAGATTTCTTATCGGCACTACGACTCGATAGCCGAGATGCCGACCGAGCAGAGAGATCTTGTCGAGGAGGCTCAAAAGGCCCTGCAACAGGCTCATGCTCCCTATTCGAAGTTTAACGTGGGTGCAGCAGCCCGTCTGCGCAGTGGCAAGATTATGCACGCTGCCAACTTCGAGAGCGAGGTATTCCCTGCGGGGTTGTGTGCCGAGCGTTCGCTGCTCTTCTACCTGCAAACCAATTTTCCCGATGATGCAGTCGAAGAGTTGGCTATAGCCTCAGTTCCCTCAGAGAGGGAGTGCTACCCTTGTGGTCAGTGCCGTCAGGTGTTGGTCGATGTCGAGCGTCGTCAAGGCTCGCCACTGCGTGTTATTATGTCGGGCGGAGGCTCGGCCTCGGTGGTTGAGCGTGCGGCAGATTTATTACCATTTACATTCAAACTATAATGTTCCGACCCGAAGACTTAATCTACGAAGATAACCACATAATGGTTGTCGCCAAGCGTTGCGGTGACCTTGTGCAGCCCGACCCATCGGGTGAGAGTGCACTCGAGAATGAGATCAAGGCCTTCCTCAAGGTGCGTGACCACAAGGAGGGCAATGTCTTTTTGGGTGTGGTGCACCGCATCGATCGTCCGGTGAGCGGAGCAGTGCTCTTCGCCAAGACCTCGAAGGCGTTGGCGCGACTCAACGAGATGTTGCGCAACGGAGAGATTGCAAAGACCTACTGGGCGGTGGTCGAGAATATGCCCCAAATCGAGGAGGGAGAGTTGCGCCACTGGATTTTGCGCGATGGTAAGACCAACCGTTCACACGTCTACAACACCCCGAAAAGCGGAGCCAAGGAGGCGCGTCTGCGCTACCGCATGCTGTGCCGTAGCGACCGCTATACGCTACTTGAGGTGGAGCTGTTGACGGGTCGCCACCACCAAATTCGCGCCCAGCTATCGAAGATCGGTTGCCCGATCAAGGGCGACTTGAAATATGGAGCCAAGCGTTCAAATCCCGATGGCGGCATCTCGCTCCATTCGCGTGCCGTGGAGTTTATGCATCCGGTGCGCAAGGAGCCTATTCGCGTGGAGGTCGCAGTGCCGCGCGAGGATAATCTGTGGCGCTATTTCGAGGAGGCTGTAAGTTAAGGTAAGGCTATGAGATTGCTTATTCAACGTGTCCGCTGTGCAGCCGTAGAGATTGGCGGAGAGGAGTTTTCGCACATAGGGCAGGGGTTGCTCGTCTTTGTCGGCATCGAGGCTGCGGATGGCGATGAGGATATCGAGTGGCTCACCAAGAAACTGCTTGGCCTGCGCATCTTCGATGACGAGCAGGGGGTGATGAACCTCGATGTGCGTCAGGTTGAGGGCGAGGTGCTCATTGTGAGCCAATTCACGCTCCATGCCTCGACCAAGAAGGGCAACCGCCCCTCCTACATACGTTCGGCTCCCGAGGCGGTGTCGCGCCCGATGTATGAGAGGTTTGTGGCTCGCGTGGAGGCGGAGTTGGGTCGCAAGGTGTCGACTGGTGAGTTCGGTGCCGACATGCAGGTGTCGCTCGTAAATGACGGACCTGTGACCATTTGGATTGATTCGAAAAATAGGGAGTAAACTGATATAATGAAGAGATTTTTTATGTTTCTACTCGCAGTGTCGCTCGTATGCGCCTGCGGAGATGTCGAGCCCTTCCCCGGAGAGGGCGATGACAACAAGGTTGAAAACGAAAATGGCTCGGGTGGCTCTGATGATGATAACCAGGGCGGTGGTGACCAGGGCGGCTCGGGCGACGAGGGTGGCAACACCGGCAATGAGGGCGACCAAGGTGGCTCGGGCAACGAGGGTGGCAACGAGGGCACTCAGACCCCTTCAGAGCAGGCTCAGATTGTGATTTTGCCGACCAGCGAGGGGTGGTGTACATCCTATCCCACCTCGCAGTCGGTCTACAAGATCGATGCCTACGAATACTATCTGCTCAACGCGGCAGTCTACAGCTCCGGCAACGGCATGCAGTTCAAGAAGGCAACCGGCTACATCGCCAACAAGAGTGTTTTCGGCACGCTGGTACGCATCGAGGTTGTCAAGGGTGCAGCCCACTCGGGCAGGATGCTCCTCCACATTGGCGACACGGAGCTGCCGACCTCGACCGAGACGGCCAATGGCTATGCCTTCGACTGCACGGCCCACAATGCCAAATACTTCAAACTTACGAACGACGGCAGTGGCGTGGTCTACCTCTCGGAGATACGCATCACCTACCTAACGAGTGGCAATAACCCCTCCGGTGGCGACCAGGGTGGAAATCAAGGCGGCTCGGGCAATGAGGGCGACCAAGGCGGCAACGAAGGCGGCAACGAAGGTGGTGGCAACGAAGGCGGTGGCACAACACCCACCCCCGACCCCAATCCCGACCCCAATCCCGACCCCTCGACCGGCAACATCTACCGTTCGGGCTGGGCGGAACTTCCCGTGGAGACTGAAAACCCCGACTACTACTATGCTCACCACACCGTGACCGACGTGAAGAACAGTAAGGGCGAGAATGCGCGTAACTACACGGTATGTTACAGTGCAAACCACCACTGCCCGGTATGGGTGGCGGCTCCGCGACACTCCTTCTGGACAGGTAGTGCGGGCAAGGCGGGTTATAGTGTCGATCCCGACATCCCCGCATCGATTCAGCCCTGTTCGGGTGCCGACATCGGCAACTCATCCTACAATCGCGGACATATGCTCGGCAACTCCGACCGCTCGCGCTCGTCGCAGATGCGTAGGCAGGTGAGTTACTACACCAACATAGCGCTCCAGAACATGAGTCAATTCAATACGGGTGGTGGTGCGTGGAATAACCTCGAAAATCATATCGACACCTTCGCCAAGAGCGATACGCTCTATATGGTCGTAGGCTCATATTTCGATGCTTGGACCGACAAGTATGGCAATAGCAAGCCCGTTTCGCGTGTCGATTTCGGTGGTTGCGATTCGAGTGTGCCGACGATGTTCTGGGCTGCCCTGCTCCGCACCAAGGAGAGTGCCAAGGGTAAGGCTGTGTGGAACTGCTCGGCTGACGAGTTGCGATGTGCCGCCTTTGTCATCAGCCACGCAATGCCCAAAGGTCACGAGCCCGAAGCCAAGGATATGATATCCATCTCCGAACTCGAAAAGTTGGTCGGTGTGACCCTCTTCCCCAATGTGCCTAATGCCCCGAAATCGACCTATAAGGCATCGGATTGGGGACTGTAATGAATGATTACCAATAAGTAACTATGCACCCTTGGGGCGATGACAGACCCTTTAACTCCTATGCGGGTTACTTCCGCCGAACATTTGGCGGCAGGGTGCAGAAGGTGGCCGTGAATGCCGGCTTCACCTGTCCCAATCGTGACGGAACGGTCGGCACGGGTGGCTGCACATTCTGCAACAACGGAGCCTTCACGCCCTCCTATTGCCAACCCTCGAAGAGCGTCACGCAACAGATCGAGGAGGGTATCGAGTTCCACCGCAACCGCTACCGTACCGCCTCGCGCTACTTGGCCTATTTCCAATCATTCTCAAACACTTACGCGCCACTCGACCGCCTGCGCACCCTCTATGACGAGGCGTTGGCACACCCCGAGGTGGCGGGCATTGTTGTCGGCACACGCCCCGACTGCGTGGATGCCGAGAAGTTGGACTACTTCGCCTCGTTGGCGCACGAGAGGGGTAAGTATGTGGCCATAGAGTATGGTATCGAGTCGGTGAACGACCGCACCCTGCAACTAATCAACCGCGGACACGACTTTGCCACGGCACGTCGGGCTGTCGAGATGAGTGCCGAGCGTGGCCTGCATGTCGGTGCGCACTTTATTCTCGGACTGCCCGGGGAGAGCGATGAGGAGCTGGTCGCGCAGACCGCGATTATCAACTCGCTGCCACTCACGACCGTCAAGTTTCATCAGTTGCAAGTCTTTGCCGGCACGGCCATGGCGGAGCAGTACGACCGCGACCCGAGTGCATTCCGATTTTGGGAGGTGGAGGAGTATATCGACCTCTTTATCGAGATTTTGCGCCGACTGCGCCCCGACATCGTTGTCGAGCGCTTTGCCAGCGAAGCACCTCCGCGCTACCACTACGGACGTAATTGGGGGCTTATTCGCAACGAGACCCTGCTCGCGATGTTCGAATCCCGCCTGCGTGCTCGCAAAGCCTATCAGGGAGAGTTGTTTTAATTCCAAAGCATTTCGCACGATTATCCCTAACTCTTCGCATCTGTACAGACTCCATGTTTTAGTATATCGCTGGAATGGCAAAAGGGTGTGCTTGGTCTAAGCACACCCTTTTCGTTAGGGATAAACAGACTGCGGTCTGGTTAAATGGCGCAGTCCTATGCCCCTCGCCCTCCCCCTCTTGGCGGAGGTCAAGGGCCATCTTTTGTCATAAAATTATTTTACAATAGCGTTAGCGTTAGTGCCGAGCAACGAGTTGATGTTCTCTGCAGTGATAGCAGTGCCATCCGACATCTTGCAGTTGATGAACTCACACTTTGCTCTGCAATCTACACCATTGTAACCTACCTCAAATGTACAGCCGTTGAATACGGTCGGTGCATAAGGACGGCAGAAT
>JAFQFG010000009.1 GCA_017398695.1 Alistipes sp. | reverse complement strand
TTCCTGCTCGATGCAGACTACGAGGCTAACCTTCCCGAGGACCGTCAGGTTACACACCACCTCTATGGTGGCGACTGGGAGAACCGCCTCAAGCAGGAGTTGTTGCTCGGTGTCGGCGGTATCCGCGCTCTGGCTAAGATGGGAATCAAGCAGGATGTATACCACTGCAACGAGGGACACGCTGCATTTATCGGTTTGGAGCGTATCCGCAACCTCATCGACCGTGAGCGTTTGTCGTTCTCGGAGGCTTTGGAGGTTATCCGCTCATCGTCGTTATTCACTACGCACACTCCCGTACCGGCAGGTCACGACGCATTCCCCGAGTCGATGATTCGTCAGTATATGTCACACTACCCCGACGTGTTGAATATCACTTGGGAGCAGTTCATCAACCTCGGAAAGACCAACCCGAACGATCCGAACCAGAAGTTCTCGATGTCGGTACTCGCTTGCAACCTCTCGCAGGAGGTGAATGGTGTGTCGTGGCTCCACGGCGAGGTGTCGAAGGATATCCTCGGCAATATGTGGCCCGGATACTTCAAGAACGAGCTCCACATCGGATATGTAACCAATGGCGTTCACTTCCCGACCTGGACAGCTTCGAACTTGCGTCGTCTTTACGCAAAATACTTCCCGCAGGGATTCGAGGGTCACGTCTACAACATTCCCGAGTGGCAGGGCGTACACAAGATTGCCGATGAGGAGTTGTGGGCAGAGCGTATGCTGCTGAAGAAGCGTCTTATCAAGACTATCTGCGAGCGTTACAGCGACCCGAGCAAGGTTCGCCTCGAGTCTCCTCGCCAGATGGTGCAGATTACCGAGAGCCTCAAGCCGGATGTGCTGACTATCGGTTTTGCGCGTCGCTTTGCAACTTACAAGCGTGCATACCTGCTCTTCACTAACCTCGAGCGTCTGTCGGCTATCGTCAACAATAAGGAGCGTCCCGTGCAGTTTATCTTTGCCGGTAAGGCTCACCCGAACGATAAGCCGGGCCAGGACCTCATCAAACGCATCGTCGAGGTCTCGGCAATGCCAGAGTTCATAGGCAAGATTATCTTCCTGCAGAACTACGATATGGAGTTGGCTCGCCGCATGGTTCAGGGTGTCGACGTATGGCTCAACACACCGACCCGTCCTCTCGAGGCTTCGGGAACATCGGGTGAGAAGTGTGTAATGAATGGCGTTATGCAGTTCTCGGTACTCGACGGATGGTGGGTAGAGGGCTACAAGGAGGGTGCCGGTTGGGCACTGCCAATGAAGCGCACCTTCACCGACCAACACTTCCAGGATGAACTCGATGCCGAGATGATCTACAACACCATCGAGGAGGAGATCGTTCCGAAGTATTACAATCGTGGCGAGGACAATATCCCGCATGAGTGGGTGGCTTCGGTAAAGAGTTGTATTGCCGATATCGCATCGAACTTTACGACCAACCGTATGCTCATCGACTACGAAGAGCGTTTCTACAATAAGCTCGCAGAGCGCAAGAAGACCCTGCTTGCCAACAACTATAAGGAGGCACGCGAGATTGCCGCTTGGAAGCGTAAGGTTTCGGCTGCATGGGATAACGTCAAGCTCGTGGATGTTAAGCGCGCCTGCATCGACACCGAGGCTATCATGGTGGGAGAGTCGTACCACTTCGAAGTGACACTCGACATCGCCAACCTCCAGAAGTCGGATATCGGTGTTGAGCTGGTAGTGGCAAAGCAGATCGAGTTTGGTCAGGGCGCCAACGTACAGCACTCGGTCGAGTTGAAGCCTGTGAAGGCTACCGATACACTGGTAACCTATGCTCTGGACTACGTTCCCGAGAATACAGGAATGTTCGATGTAGCACTGCGTATATTCCCGAAAAACGCAAAATTGCCACATCGCATGGACTTCGCGTTGGTAAAATGGGCTTAATTTGATAAAAAATCGGCGAAATATTTGCCGTTTCGCCGATTTTTTTATAATTTCACAAGGAGAAACAATAAAATTTCAAAAATATGTCAGCACTTACATTCGACAAGGGCGAACTCGGCAACCTCGAATACTCTCTGCAACGCGAGATGTTGGCTACCGACCGTCGCAACGGTTACATGAGTACGACCATCGTATGCTGTAATACACGTAAGTATCACGGCTTGATGGTTGCACCCATCGACAACAGCGACCGCACTCACGTATTGCTCTCATCGCTCGACGAGACCATCGTTCAGCACGACCAATCGTTCAACCTCGCACTGCACCGTTTTAACGGAGTCTACGAGCCTCGCGGTCACAAGTACATCACAGACTTCAAGTACACCCCCTGCCCTACGATTACCTATCGTGTGGGTGGAGTGATACTGCAGAAGGAGTTGCTGTGGATTCACAAGCGTACACAATTGATGATTCGCTACACGTTGCTCGATGCTCACTCCGAGACCACGCTTCGTCTGCGTCCGTTCTTTGCATTCCGCGACAAGCATGCTCTCACTAAGGCCAATATGGATGCCAACGGACGTTCGTATCCTGTGCCATGCGGCGTTAAGTGTCGACTCTATGAGAGCTATCCATGGCTCTACCTGCAGACCGACCGTACAGATGCAGAGTTTATTCCGGCGCCGGATTGGTACTACGATTTCGAGTATCAGCAGGAGCTGACTCGCGGCTACGACGGCTACGAGGATTTGATGACCACGGGATATTTCGAGCTTAAGATTAAAAAGGGTGAGAGCATCATCTTCTCGGCATCGACCGAAGAGATGCCTTCATGCGAGAGCATCCGCGAGTTCTACGCAACTTCGATTGCACGTCGCACCCACAAAATCGACTTCTTGAGTTGTCTGCACCACTCGGCTCGTCAGTTTGTAGTTCGTCGCCCCGAGAATCGTACCGAAATGATAGCCGGCTATCCGTGGCTGGGTGTCGACGGACGTTCGACATTCATCGCTTTGCCGGGTATTACACTCGAGCAGGGATATAAGGAGGACTGCATCGAAATTCTCGACACGATGATTCGCGATATGCGCAATGGCGACTTCGCAGGCTCGGCATCGGCTTTCAATGCGGCAGATGCTCCGCTATGGTTCTTCTGGACTCTGCAAAACCTTGAGAAGCACATCGGTGCTGCCGAGATTTGGCAGCGCTATGGCGAAGTTATGAAGTCAATATTGGAGGCATACCGCAGCGGCATCGGTGGTCGCGTGCAGTTGCACGAGAACGGCCTTGTTTGGGCAGCCGCAGAGAATGTGGCTCTCACATGGATGAATACCACCATCGACGGCAAGGCTCAGTTGCCACGTGCGGGCTATGCTGTCGAGATTCAGGCACTGTGGTACAACGCGGTATGCTACACGCTCGCCTTGGCCAAGAAGCTGGGCGACAAGGCCTTTGTGGCTGAATGGAAGAATATGCCGGTAAAGACCCAGACATCGTTCATCGAGAAGTTCTGGTATAGCGATGAGGATTATCTCTACGACTATGTCAACGACATTGAGTCGAACCACTCGATTCGCTCGAATATGATTATCGCTTGTGGCCTGGACTACACGATGCTCAACGAAGAGCAGATCGTAAACGTAGCTCTCACCGTTCGCCAACACCTGCTCACACCGCGAGGCTTGCGCACACTCTCTCCGCGCAACCCGCTTTACGACTCGACCGCTAATGACGAGCAGTCGCAGCAGGATCGAGTTCGCATGAATGGAGCTGTGTGGGTGTGGCCGTTGATCTTCTATGTACGTTGCGGATTCCGCCTGCGCGGTGAGAACTTCGCAGAGAAGGCTCGCGAGATATTCGATGGCTTCAACGAGGATATCCAGACCTATTGTATCGGCTCGATTGGCGAGTACTTCGATGCCGATCCTCCGTTCGGCCCGCGTGGTGCGATCTCGTCGGCATTGAGCGTAGGTGCACTGTTGCAGATTAGCGAGATTATCGCCAACGCAACAAAGGGTGCCAAGACCACAAAGGCTACAAAGGCGACCAAAGCGACCAAAGCAACCAAGGAGGTAAAGGCAACCAAAACAACCAAAGCAACCAAGGAGGCAAAGGCAACCAAAACAGCTACTAAGGCTAAGGTTGCAAAGGGTGGCGACAAGGCAACGAAAACAACAAAGAGTAACAACAAGAAAAAATAATAAGCGATGAGAGTATTAATGTTCGGCTGGGAGTTTCCTCCTCACATTGCAGGAGGTCTCGGCACGGCTTGCTACGGAATGACGCGAGGATTGGCACGCAACGACGTGGAGGTTACGTTCGTAATGCCGAAGGCATCGGGCGATGAGGATCAACGCTTCGTGGATGTGGTCAATGCAAGTGACGTGGAGGCCGTATTCGGCAAACTGGAAGGTGGCGTAGAGGATATCATCGACAAGATTTCATTTGTGCATATCGACTCGAATATGGTACCCTACATCTCGCCCGAAGAGTATCTCGCCTACCACGACGAGTATGTCAAGAGTGGCAAGAAGACGTGGGAAACAAGCGACTTGTGGAGTCAGCGCTATACCTTCTCCGGAAAGTATGGTGCGAACCTTATGGAGGAGGTTGCCCGTTATGCGATTATCGCTGCACAGGTAGCCAAAGACCTCGAGGGTAAGTTCGATGTTATTCATGCTCACGACTGGCTCACCTACTTTGCAGGTATCGCTGCAAAGCGTGTGTCGGGCAAGCCGTTGGTTGTCCACATGCACGCAACATCGTTCGACCGCGGTTCGGCAGATAATATCGATACCCGTGTCTACGAAATGGAACGTGCCGGTATGGCTGCTGCGGATTGCGTTATCGCAGTGTCGAACCTTACACGCAATATCATTATTGACAAGTATAACATTCCGGCAGATAAGGTTGTGACGGTACACAATGCCGTGCGCTTTGCCGAGAAGGAAGAGGAGGCACCCGAACGCGGAGTTGAGGATAAGATTGTAACTTTCCTCGGCCGTATTACCTACCAGAAGGGTCCTGACTATTTCGTAGAGGCTGCGGCCAAGGTTCTCAAGCGAGTGCCCAACGTACGCTTCGTAATGGCCGGCTCGGGCGATATGATGAACCATGTCATTCGTCGTGTGGCACGTCTTGGCATTGCCGACCGATTCCATTTCACCGGCTTCTTGCGCGGAGATGATGTCCACAAGATGTTCCGTCTGTCGGATGTGTACATCATGCCTTCGGTTTCGGAGCCGTTCGGAATTTCGCCTCTGGAGGCTATGCGCTCGAATGTGCCGAGCATCATCTCGAAGCAGAGTGGTGTGGCAGAGGTGCTTGACTACGCTGTAAAGGTTGACTATTGGGATGTAGATGCTATGGCTGATGCCATCTATGGTCTGATCACCTATCCGGCTCTCTCGGAGATGTTCTCCAAGAAGGGTCTTGAGGAGGTTACCAACCTCAAGTGGAACAACGCAGCCGCAAAGATCAAGAATATCTACCAAAAAGTCATTGATAACGCAAAATAACAAAAACTCAAAATATGAAAACTATTTGCTTATACTTTCAGGTACACCAGCCCTGGCGTTTGAAGACATACCGTTTCTTCAATATGGGCAAAGATCACAACTATCTCGACGATTTGACCAATCGCGCGATTATGCAGAAGATTGCCCGCCAGTGCTACCTTCCGATGAATGCACTGCTGCTCAAGCTTATCAAGGAGAATAAGGGTAAGTTCCGCTGCTCATTCTCGCTTACGGGTACTGTTGTTGAGCAGTTCCGTGCCTATGCACCCGAGGTGCTCGAGTCGTTCAAGGCTCTTGCCGAGACCGGTTGCGTAGAGTTTCTCGCCGAGACCTACTCACACTCGTTGGCAGCTCTGGCATCGAAAGAAGACTTTGTGGAGCAGGTAAAACTCCACAGCGCAATGATTAAGAAGGAGTTTGGCCAGAAGCCTACAGCATTCCGCAATACGGAGCTCATCTACTCGGACAGCATCGGTGCAATGGTTGCCGAGATGGGTTTCAAGACGATGTTGGCAGAGGGTGCTAAGCACATCCTCGGATGGAAATCACCCGACTTTGTCTATGCAAATGCCGAGGATCAGAAGCTACGCTTGCTGTTGCGCAACTACAAGCTCTCTGACGATATCGCATTCCGATTCTCGAATCAGGGATGGGCAGAGTATCCTCTGACTGCCGATAAGTACGCATCGTGGCTGGCAGCCGAGAACGGTGAGATCATCAACCTCTTTATGGACTACGAGACCTTCGGTGAGCACCAGAAGGCTTCAACCGGAATCCTCGACTTTATGAAGGCCCTGCCAAAGGCCGTTTTGGCACATGGCGATATGGAGTTTGAGACCGTATCGAAGGCCGCTGCAAAGCACCAGCCCGTGTCGGTACTCCACTGTCCGCACGTTATGTCGTGGGCTGACGAGGAGCGCGACATCACCGCTTGGCTCGGTAACGAGTTGCAGAACGAGGCTTTCTCGAAACTCTATGCTTTGAAAGATAGCGTTAAGAGTTTGAAGAATGCCGACTTCGAGTATGTATGGAACTTTATGCAGACTTCGGACCACTTCTACTACATGGCAACCAAGTGGCTCTCGGATGGTGACGTACACTCCTACTTTAACCCCTACGGTTCGTCTTACGAGGCGTTCATCAACTATATGAACGTCCTTTCGGACTTCCAAATCGAGGTTAAGAAGGCCGTAGAAGCAAAGAACAACCGCAAAAAGGCTGCAAAGAAGGCATAACCCGCCAAGGCGTGGGATGAATGTAAGGAGAAGAGAGTCGGTAATAAAGGATTTTCGATGATTAAACCGATATAGGCCACTGTATTCTCCTCCACAAATTGGGGCTGTCCAACAGATAGAGTTGTGACAGCCCCAATTATTTTCTGATTGCACCAACAGATAGAGAGCTTGGCTTAATGGTCAAAGCCGAAGCTGCGACCTACAAGACCGAAACACTCGTGATCGACAAAAAATTCAATCCGGTATCTATTATCAATCTATGCGAGGTCCTCGGTTGGGCCATAGATGCTGCAACCGGAGCAATCACCAAACCCGACAATAGTTATTACCAGATTGAGATGAAGAAGAGCGACGAATAACATCAAAGCCACAAATTACTGAAAGCCACCTTTTTAATCCACGTTGGCATATCCAACTCGGCTAAAACAAGTCTTCCCTCCTGTGAGGGAGGATTTAGGAGGGTGGGTAACACACGAATTGCGGCACAGCCGCCTCTTCAAGAGAAAATCGAATCTTCGGTCTCTCAATTTTTATATTTGCACAGGAATTATACTGTGCCGTAATGAAGAATGACGACTTGGATAGTACGCCCGTACAGCCAAGTCGCCATTCAAATAAGGTGCAGCAGAAACCTGTGCAAATAAAAAAGAGAAGACCGAATTTCTATTCGACCTTCTCTTGAAGAGGCGGCTACCTACTCTCCCACGGGAAAACCGCAGTACCATCGGCGTAAGTGAGCTTAACTTCTCTGTTCGGAATGGGAAGAGGTGGAACCTCACTGCTATAACCACCTAAAAGAACTCTCTGCTTCAATCTATCGAAGCCTATGCGGTTGAGCCTTCTGACTCTATGCGCCGCACGCGCTATAACTTTGACAATCATCAGGAGATGAGATAAAGATTTTAAGAAAGCCGTTCGGGTAATTAGTACTGCTCGACTTTGACATTACTGTCTTTACATCTGCAGCCTATCAACGTAGTAGTCTCCTACGCCCCTCAAGGGAAGACTAATCTTGGGGCTAGCTTCGCGCTTAGATGCTTTCAGCGCTTATCTAATCCGAACGCGGCTACTCGGCGGTACACTTGGCAGCATAACCGATACACCGGAGGTTCGTCCAACTCGGTCCTCTCGTACTAAAGTCAGGACCCCTCAATCTTCCAACGCCCGCAACAGATAGAGACCGAACTGTCTCACGACGTTCT
>JAFQFG010000008.1 GCA_017398695.1 Alistipes sp. | reverse complement strand
TGTCGAATAGCTTGAGCCGTTCGTAAATCAACATGTCTGCCTCATCGGCATTGATGTCGGCAGGAGTACCTTTGACCTCGATATTGCCATCTCCCTTAAAGTCGATGTCGAACCCGAGAGCTGCAAAATCTACCTCGTTCTCTTCGAGCAGTGCATACTCCTCGTTCGAGAGGGTGAGCAGCTGCGGGAAGAGTAACTGCTGGCTTACCGACGAACAGTTCCGCAGACGTTCCATGTAGCTCTCGTAGACAAGCTGCTCCTGCACACGGCGCATATCGACCACCACTAATTGGCCACCATAGAGTGCCGTAGCCATATAGTTGCCAATGCAACATACGTTCTCAAACGTGGCATCACTCTGTGGTATCAACTTCTGTTCGAAGGCCTCAGTGCCGAAATCGGACGAGGGTATAAAGTCGAAATCGGAAGCCGTATCGCTCATCTGAGATGGTATGTCGTATGATGGATTGAAGCTGCTCTCGATGCCAAATTCGTTATTGTGGCGTGGCGCTGAAGCAAGGCCCGAAGGGATATAGCTCGACCTTCTGCCTGTTGCCCCACCGGCAATCTCCTTGGGTGATGACTCCTCGTCTTCGGTGATGTAGCCTTCGCGGAATGGGTTGTTTCCACTGATACTTGCCGCTTTGGGCTCGGCGTAGATGATTCCCTGTTGCGAAATCGGGATCTCGATATCTGCCTCATTGTCAAAATCGAGCATCGGAACGGCTCCGGTCTTGGCGAGGGTTTCACGTACAGCAGCATTCAGAATCAGCAAGACATTCTCCATATCGGCAAACTTAACCTCGGTCTTGCGGGGGGATACGTTGACATCCACTCTATCGGGGTCAATCTCGATAAAGATGAAGAACGAGGGGAAACATCCCTCGGGGATGAGTTTCTCGTAGGCTTTAAGTATCGCTTTGTTCAGGTATTGCGACTTGAAGTATCTTCCATTGACAAACAGAAACTGCTCGTTATTACGCTTCTTCGCCACTGCCGGACGACCGATATATCCTCTCAGGCGTACTATCGAGGTATCTGCATCGAGTTCGAGCAGATTGTTTTTAATGCTCTTGCCGATGACGTCGACGATGCGGCCGGCAAGCGAACTGCGCTCCAGCTTATATATGGGTGCATCATTGGCATATAACTCAAACTCAACCTCGGGGTAGCATAGTGCTACACGCTGGAATTCTGCCTTTATGCGGGCAGCATGCTTCGATGGCTCTTGCGTAAACTTACGGCGTGCCGGCACATTATAGAAGAGGTTGCGCACCAAGAATTGCGAACCCACCTCGGTCATTATCGGCTTTTGTGAGCGGAAAACACCACCTTCGATGAGAGTCTCGGTGCCGGTTGGCTCCTCGCATTGGCGAGTGCGCAACTCAACCTGCGAGATGGCTGCAATCGAAGCAAGAGCTTCCCCGCGAAATCCGAATGTGCGAAGACGGTAGATATCATCCAGGGTCGAAATCTTGCTTGTAGCGTGGCGGTCAAATGCCATGCGTGCATCTATGGGCGACATTCCGCATCCGTCGTCGATAATTTGTATCAACTCCAGACCTCCGTTGCGGAAGTTGACCTTCACGCACTGTGCACCGGCGTCGATGGCATTCTCCATCATCTCCTTGACAACCGATGATGGCTCCTCGACAACCTCGCCTGCGGCAATCTGGTTGGCTACAATTTCGGGTAGCAGTTTTATTTTGTCGGACATGCTGTTTCGCTCTGTGATATTGACAATTCTTGATTATTCTTGATAGTCGTTCGGAACGATGACTATGGGTGCATACGGGTCAAATTCAGCCTCCTCGACAGCTGTGTTGTTGGTTGTTGCACTCTCCTCCGTTGCGGTCTGAGTCTGCTGAGCACCGTTCATAAGTGATACGATGCGCGGAACGAGCAAATATGCAGCCACAAGAACGACTGCTGCCACCACAACAAGTGTCAGCATCGAGCCTCTGCCACCATTGCGCTCTGCCCCCTGGACCTCTTTGCGCTCGATGCGCATAGCCTTGCGACGACGCAGATAGTCACCGGGCTTGTAGTCACCTTGCGCCACTGCCTCATCAATATCTTCGCCTCGCTCACCGCGCAATTCGCGTCTGCGCTGCTCACGAGCCTCCTTGACGGGATCGTAGTAGCGGGGTATGTAGTTGAATCGGTTAGGGTGCTTTTTTACCGGAGTGAACAGTCCCATAATCACATACTATCTAAAAAAGTTCTTCATTCGTTCGAAGATGTTTTGATCCTCGACTTTCGCAGCCTGCTTGAACGAAGGCTGTTCAGCGAGCTTCTCGACAATCTTGCGCTCCTCCTTCGAGAGGCTTGAGGGGATGGTTATGTCGACCACTACCAAAATATCGCCTCTGCCATAGCCATTCACCGAAGGCAATCCCTTGCCACGCAGGCGCAAAACCTTGCCGGCATGCGTTCCGGCAGCAATCTTGATCTTGGCTTTACCCTCGATGGTCGGCACCTCGACCTCTCCACCGAGCAGAGCGGTCGTTACGGTTATGTTGAGATTATGAATCAAGTCATCGCCATCGCGTACAAGTTGCGGGTCGCGTTCCTCCTCGATAACTACCAAAAGGTCGCCATTCACACCTCCGTGGCGAGCGGCATTACCTTTGCCCGAAACGGTTAGAGCCATACCTTCGCCCACACCTGCCGGAATCTTAATCTCGACAACCTCGCTACCTCGCATTGTGCCCTCACCGTGACACTCACTACATGGGGTAGTGACAACTTTGCCCTCGCCACCGCATGCGGGACATACTCCCTGAGTCTGCATGCGTCCGAAGAAGGTGTTCTCAACGCGGGTAACATATCCCGAGCCTCCACAAGTCGAGCAGGTTGAATATCCATTTGAACCCTCGGCTCCCGAGCCTCCACACTTTGAGCATGCTACACTCTTGTTGATCTTAAGCTTCTTAGTTGTTCCGTTGGCAATCTCGGCAAGGGTCAGGCGAACCTTTACGCGAATATCGCTGCCGCGATTGACTCTCTGACCTCCACGGCTACCGCCAAATCCACCGAAACCACCTCCAAAGTGACCTCCGAAGATGTCGCCAAACTGCGAGAAGATATCCTCCATCGAGAATCCTCCGCCACCGAATCCACCGAATCCACCGCCTGCAGCTCCACTCATGCCTGCATGTCCGAACTGGTCGTAGCGGGCACGCTTGTCGGGATTTGACAGCACATCATAGGCCTCGGCAGCCTCCTTAAACTTCTCCTCGGCCTCCTTGTCACCCGGGTTCTTGTCGGGGTGATACTTGATGGCGGCCTTGCGGTAAGCCTTCTTTATATCGTCGGCATTGGCGTTTTTCTCAACGCCAAGCACCTCATAGTAGTCTCTCTTTTCTGCCATATCTTTGCAATTTGCACTACTCTCCAACTACGACCTTTGCGTAACGGAGAACCTTCTCTCCAAGCATATAGCCACGCTGTACAACATCAATAACCTTACCTCGCTTATCATCTCCGGCAGCAAAGCGGGCAACAGCTTCGTGCAAGTCTGCATCGAACTCCTTGTCTTGCGCCTCGATTTCGGTTACTCCCTTTGCTCGCAGAGCGTCACAGAATTTCTGTGTCACCAACTTCTCGCCCTCACGCAGAGCAGCTATATCATCACTCTTCTCCGAGGCCTCGACAGCGCGGTAAACATCGTCCAATACCGAAAGCATGCTCTTCAAGACATCCGCACCTCCACTCTGGACGAGGTCCATCTTCTCGCGCAACGTGCGCTTGCGGAAATTGTCAAACTCCGCTTGCAGACGGATATATTTGTCGCGCCACTCGGCAGCCTCCTTCTCAAAATCGTTTGCAGGGGTCTCTTCGGTCGACTCATCGGCTTGCTCTGACATTGTGGCAGTCGATGACTCTTCTCCCTCTGCCACATTGTCACAAGGCGTGCCCTCGCACGAAGGATAACCTTCGCCCTCGATGAAACCCTCATCGCCATTAACTTCTTGATTGTGAACTTTCTGCTTTTTCATAAATATATTATTTTTATATTTTTCGTAAATATATTGCGCAAAATATATACCAACTCGCCCTCATGCGCCATTAGTACATATTATCGTACATTGTCTGACTCTTGTCGTACTTCAAATCGGCAAGCGAAGCTGCCTTGACACCAATGTTGAAGCTCCAGCTCTTGTGATATCCGAACGGAATCCAGATGAACGACATCTGCCAACAGTGCAGGTCACGTGTGATGCTGATTGAGGAGGTTGTGAGCTTGTTGTTCATGATGTCGTAACCTCCCGTGATGGCAACACCCATCTTTGGCGTTATGTTGATACTTGCATTAAATCCGATAGTCTGCGTGACGTTACGTTTTATGCCGTTTGTTCCATTGTTGACATAGCTTACCGAGTAGCTGATCATGTAGTTGAAACCGAGGTTCCACGGCATCGAGAAGTCGTAGTAGGTCTGTGCCATATACTGTCTTCGCAATACCGGATCGAGCATGCCGTACGGGTCGCTGAAGGGGTTGATATACTCCGGCGGAATAGAGTTGATGTCGTTGATTGCCGGTTGTGAGCGATCTTGGCGCGACTTGAAGGTGTAACCAAAACTCCAACCCGTATTAATGATACGTCCCAGCAGACCACGACGAATCATCAACTTATTGATGCGTCGTCCCTCGGGTGTTACCTCGTATGGGTCGAGCGTAGCGTTGAGGTTCAGTCCGAAGTTCGAGCCAAAGATTGTCGTACGGAACGATATAGGAATATTCGACAGTCGCATCGAGTCGGCAAGGAAGTTATACGAACCGCTGATTTGCAACATGTCGATAAGTTTGATTTTCTTCACTCCCGAGGTGTCGCGCTTGCTCAAGACTTTCATCTCGAGAGTCTGCGCGAGCGAGAAGTTTAGCGACATCTGCTGACCAGAACCCGGCACACCGTATGCGTTGTCCGAGAATGGAGAGTAGACCTTGTGACGACCCAGCGAGTCGGTCTGCACAGTCTTGTAAAAACCGTATTTTTGCTTGCTGAAGTCGGGCGCATACGAGAATCCGATTTGTGGAGCTATGGTGTGGCGCACGGCCTGCAACTTGCTGGTCTTGCTCTTCATCTGCCACATACCGTAAATCGTGGTATTTGCCGAGAGCGCAGCATTGTAGTTGTACAGACGATAAAAACCATACTCAGGCTCGAGCATGTCGACCTTGTTGGTCTCGGGATTCCACTGTTGCTCAACCTTCTTGAAGTACCAACGCTCGGTGTAGTTGAACGAGGGTGAGATGTTGATGTAGTTGAACAGATTGAACGATGCCGATACGGGTATCGAGTGCTCGATACCGTTCTTCATGTTCTTGAGTGTCTGCATCGAGAATATCTCCTTCTCGGTGGTTGATACCGTATTAGTCAACTTTGCCGAGTAGCTGAGAGAGATCTTCTCATACCAGCGTTGCTTACCCACAGCCTCCTTACGCTTGAAGGGGTAGATGCGCGACACATTGAATGCAATGGTCGGCAGTGTTACCTGGATAGCCTTGGTCTGCGAGTTCTGCGAGACTGCAAGGTTCATCGAGAGCGATAGGGGAGTACCAGCCCAATTCTTCGAGTAAGAGATCGTTGAGTTGGTCTGCGTCGCAAGGATGTCGTTCAGCGAGGTGGCCGAGTAGCGATTGTATCCGCTGGTTGCGAAGTTTACCGATGCCGAGAATGTCGAACCTGGATTGGCCTTCGGGTCTTGAGTGTGAGTCCACTGGATGCGGAAGTTGTTCTGCTTGATGTAGTCGGGCTCGCCCTTTTCGCCATATTTGACGCTTGCAAAGTTGGCTGATAGGTTACCGTTGAACTTGTAGCGCTTGATATATCGCGATGCTGCCGACACCTCCCACGAGCCGAGCGTGTAGATACCTCCTCGGATGGCGAGGTCGGCGTGTTCGCCAAGGGTGAAATAGTATCCAAGATCTCGGATGAAGAAACCCTTTGAATCCTCACCGAATGATGGCATCAGCAGACCCGACTTCGGGCCCATATTTATCGGGAAGAATCCTTCGGGGATACCGAGGAAGTAGATGGGCACATCCTCCATAACCAGATATGCCGGACCGGTAATAACCTTCTTTCCGGGGATAACCTTTGCCTTGGTCATAGCCAGGTAGAAGTGCGGATGGTCGGTCTGGTCGCAAGTAGTGTACTTTCCGTGCTGGATATTGATGGTGTTGTCTGCCATCTTCTTGATACTTCCTCCGACGAGCCAACCGTCACCCTCCTGAGTCGCTACACCCTTGATTTTAGCCTTCTTGGATGAGATGTTGTAGGTGATGGTGTCCATCGTGTATGAAGCCTGACCTTCGGTAAATACGGGATGAGTACTTGTCGGCTTGCCGTCGACCGAATCGGGCTTTCCGTAGGCGTAAATCTCCTTGGTGTCCATATTGACACGCATGAAGTCTGCCTTGAGGTTCATGTTTTGATAGGTTACATCTCCCTCATTGTAGATGTAGACCAGTTTGTTCTTTACATCGTAAACCAACGAGTCGGTATTCTTTCCGCTGATGATATCCTCGAGGAACGAACCGCCTTTTTTTGCGGTGGAGTCGCTGCCAAATACGGAGATAGTGTCACCGCCGACCGCTCTCAACGAATCTCTCTCGGCCATTGTTGCCGAGTCGGGAAGCTCGAGCTTGCGCGACGAATCTACAAGGGGCATTGCCCCCATGCGTCTGCGCTGACGTGCGGTGCGCGCTGCGGGAGTTGATGCAACCGGTGCTGTTACATTGCTATCACCCTTGATTGCGGGCTTTACGCTGTCGGCAATCGACATTGCGGCGAGGTCGAGTGCTGCGATGTTGCGCACCTCATTGAAGGCTGCACCAAAGACCATCTGCACTGCAATTATCAAAATGGCAGCAGAAATAACGTATTTTACCTTAAACTGTTTCAAAAATCCAATATTTTTCATTACCTTTGCCGACAAGTCGGCAAAAACGCCAAAAAAGGCTTTATGTGTGCGTACGTACGCATTTTTAATCCGACAAAGATAGGTAAAATTTTGGATATAAACACTACTTTAATCGAACTTTATATGCAGAGAAAGATAGTTTCGTTGCTTTTGCTGTTTGCAATCTTTGCGACAAACGTGGCAGGTGCAGATAATATTGCTCAGGGAGTCAAGGTTGTGGTTATCGATGCCGGCCATGGTGGAGCGAAATTCCCGGGTGCAACTTACCGAGGGGTGACCGAGAAGAGTCTTAACCTGAAGGTCGCTCTGAAATTGGGTGAATTGATCGAAAGCCGTATGCCGGAGGTGAAGGTTGTTTATACGCGCAAAACCGATATGCAGTTCTCGTCCGATCTCAATAAGGATTTGCAGGCTCGTGCCGAGATAGCAAATAAGGCGGGTGGCGACATCTTTATCTCGATTCATGCCAATGCAGCCCGTTCGACAAGTGCGCGAGGTGTCGAGACCCTTATTATGGGTGAGAGTCCACTCGAACAGCGTGTGAATGAGAATGTTCTGTTCGCCAATAACAAGGAAGAGTTTATTGATATGTCGAACGAAAAGACCGCAGCGGTAGTTCGTGCGTACATCCAAAATCTGCAATTCACCTATGGCGAGTATAGTGAGATGATGGCTCGCCTGATTCAGAAGAACTACGCCAAGTCGGGACGTGTGGCACGAGGCATCAAGCGCCAGCCGTTGAAGGTGCTCTATGCGACCGATATGCCGAGCGTGCTGACCGAGATTGGCTTTATGTCCAATCCTGACGAGTTGAAATATATGTCATCGGAGAAGGGTCAGACCGAGATAGCCGAGAATTTGTATAATGCCGTGAAGGAGTATGCCGATTTCGTGCGCAGGTCATTGTTGGTTGAAGAGCCGGCAAAGGTGGCACCTGCCTCTAAGACCCCTGCCCAGCAGGCTGTTGAGGTTGTAAACGAAGGCGCTGCTCCCAAGGCAGATAAGAAGAAACCTTCGGCAGATAAGGTTAAATCCTCGAAAGAGGCTGCACCCGCAGTATCGGCCAAGAAGGCTAATGTTCCGGTTCGCAAGCCGCAGGATTCGTCAGTGCGTACGGTTGATGTCAAACCGGCACAGACGATGGTTGTGACGGCTCCGAAAAATGTTGTGGTAGAGCAGGGCATGTCGACCAACAAGAGCAAGCAGGAGCCCGCTGCCACACAGAAAGTTACTCCCAAGCAGGAGCCGGCAGCACAATCGGTGACTGCCCCCAAGCAAGAACCTGCTCCAAAGCAAGAACCTACCCCCAAGCAAGAACCGGTGCAGAATGTTGCCGGCAAGGAGCTTAGTGGCAGAGCCTTTGTTGTGCAGATTATGGCCAGCACGACTCCGCTCCGGACGGATGATGCCCGTTTTGGGAAACAGAGGGGCAAGGTTAATCAGTATATTGCCACCGGTACGTATAAGTACAAATATTGCGTGGGTCGTTATGCCGATCGTGATGCTGCACAACGAGCTGCCATGGCTCTGCGTTCGGAGTTTGATGGAGCCTTTGTGGTCGAGGTCAATGGTGAGAATATAGTCAAGAAGTAGAAGATAGAAATCGAGATTGAGAAACAAAAAAAGAGATATATATGAAAAGAGAGGTTAAAATTGGAATTTTTGCAGTAGTTATACTGCTCTGTACATGGGGCGGAGTCCGCTTTTTGAGTGGCTTGGATGTCTTTAGCCGCACACGTACCTACTATGTCGATTATTCGGATGTTTCTGGTATACAGCAGGCTTCGCCTGTCGTGATTCTTGGTGTCAAGGTGGGTTCGGTGACCAATATCAAACTCGACCCGACAAAGAACGATGGCGTGGAGCTGACTTTGGAGATCGACAAGCACTATGACCTTCCTATCGATTCGAAGGCCAAGATCTTCAGTGATGGATTGATGGGCGGTAAAGCTATCGCAATCGAGTATGGCGCGGCCACCGAATACCTTAAAAATGGCGACCATATTACAGCCGGATACGATAAGGGCCTGATGGATATCGCTGACTCGGAGTTGGAGGGTCTGACGCAGAAGATATCGCAGGCACTCGGTTCGCTTACAGTTACGCTTGAGGGTGTTAATGGCGTGTTGGATGAGAATCGTACAAATATTAAGGGATTGGTGGCTCATCTCAATTCGATGTCCGGTTCGTTGGACGATGTGATGACCGGCAAGCGCCAGCAGTTGGGCGATATTGTTGATAATCTCTCGACCTTTGCAGATGCTTTGGGTCGTAACAGTGGACGTATCGATTCGGTTATGATGAACGTGTCGACCGTGGCTAATCAATTTGCAGAGGCAGATGTCGCAACAGCATTGCAGCAGACTCTTGCCAAACTCAATCTTACCCTTGAAAAACTTAATAATGACGAAGGTACGGTTGGTAAATTGCTGAACGATAAGGTGCTCTATGATAACTTGTCGTCTGCAAGCGCCAATCTGTCGACTTTGCTGTCAGACCTTCAGGCATACCCCAAGCGCTATGTTCACTTCTCGCTCTTTGGTCGAGGTGCTAAGGCCGATGAGCGTGATCGCGCTAAGGCTGCAAAGGAGTAGTACGGCCCTGTGCATACTTAGTTATTAACCCCCAAACGATATGGTTTATCCTGCCAATTTCGAGTCGAGTGTAGGCTTCGACCGTGTGCGTGAGCAGATTCTTGGACTCTGCTCTATGCGCCGTGCGCAGGAGTTGCTCTTGGGGGATGGGTTCTCGACTTCAAGGCGCGAAATCGAGCATCGTCTGTCGCTTGCCGACGAGGTGGGACGTCTGCTCTCTATGGAGCAGGAGTTTCCGCGCGAGGAGTTTGCCGATATAGCCGAGATAGTTCGCAAAATCGAGATTGAAGGCACGTTCCTCGATACGGCAGAGGTGGTAACGCTCACGCGCACACTGCGTTCGGCTGGGGAGGTGTCGTCGTTTGTGTTGAGCCGCGATGCGGCAGCGTATCCTTCAGTCAGAGCGTTGAGTGAGGGTGTCGCTTCGTTTGTGCATATTGTTGCCGAGGCCGACCGGATTATTGATAATTTCGGCCAAGTGCGCGACAGTGCTTCGATTGAGCTGAAGGTTATCCGTGGCGAGATTCGATCGCGCGAAGGACAAGTGTCGAAGCGCCTGCATCAGGTGTTGAATGCTGCCAAGAGTGCCGGCATAGTCGATGCCGATGCCATGATTTCGATTCGCGAGGGTAGAGCCGTGATTCCGGTTGCAGCCGGTAATAAGCGTAAGTTACAAGGATTTATTCACGATGAATCGGCTACGGGCAAGACCTTCTATATCGAGCCCGTGGAGGTCGTCGAACTCAATAACGAACTCAAAGAGTTGGAGTATGCCGAGCGTCGCGAGATTGTGCGAATCTTGAGCCGTTTTACCGATATGTTGCGCCCCGATGTGGAGGCCATATCTTCGGCTGAGGAGTATCTGGCAACGGTCGATATGTTGCGTGCAAAGGCACGCTGGGCAGCTGAAAACGGAGCAGTCAAACCAATAATCTCGACCGAGGGTCGTCTGTTACTGCGCACTGCCCGCCATGCCTTGTTGGCGCAGACTCTGAAGCGTCAGGGCAGGGCCATTGTTCCGCTCGATATGGAGCTTAATGGCCACGAACGTATTATGGTTATCTCGGGACCCAATGCCGGAGGTAAATCGGTGTGCCTTAAGACGGCAGGATTGGTGCAGTATATGTTCCAATGCGGCTATCCGGTGCCGGTGGCAGAGAATTCGGAATTTCCGATTTTCGATAGTATATATATAGATATAGGCGATGAGCAGTCGATAGATAATGATCTTTCGACCTATTCGTCACATCTCTCTAATATGAAGGCGATGCTCTCGGGAGCTTCCGAGCGGACGATGGTGCTTATCGACGAGTTCGGTTCGGGTACCGAGCCGGTGATTGGTGGTGCCATAGCCGAGGCTATTTTGGAACGCCTGGTTGAGCGTAAATGTTATGGAGTTATCACAACGCACTACTCCAATATCAAATACTATGCAGCCAATACCGAGGGAATTTCGAATGGTGCGATGATGTTCGATGTGCAGAATATCCGCCCGCTTTTCCGTTTGGAAACGGGTAAGCCGGGCAGTTCGTTTGCCATTGAGATTGCCCGTAAGATAGGACTTCCCGAGCAGATTATTCGCTCGGCAAGCGAGAAGGTCGGCTCGGATCATATCAATATCGAGAAGCAACTGCGCGAGATTGCCCGCGATAAGCGCTATTGGGAGCAGAAACGCGACCGTATACGCATTGCCGATAGGAAGGTTGACGAACTTGAGCAACGCTATAAGGAGCAGTTGGAGCGTATCCGTAGCGAGCGTAACGAGATTTTGGGTAAGGCGAAGCAGGAGGCAAAGGAGCTTGTCAAGGAGGCAAATCGCCAGATTGAGAATACGATCAAAACTATCCGCGAATCGCAGGCTGAGCGTGATATGACACGTTTGGCTCGCCAGGAGTTGCAGGAGTTCCGCGAAGCGGTCGAGAGTGATGCTTTGGCAGATGCCGAGCGCGACGAGAAGGTTGCTCGCGAGATGGAGCGTTTGGAGCGTCGTAGGGCTCGTCGTGCCGAGCGTAAGGGCGAGGCAGCGAAGGGTAGTGCGCAGCCGATACCTGAACCTCCGAAGCCCAAGGCGGTGGAGGTTGGCTCAAAGGTGCGTATCGAGGGGCAGGATATGGTCGGTGTGGTGCAGTCTATGAAGGGCAAGAAGGTGCAAGTGGCCTTTGGACATATCTTGACAACGGTCGATAAGGAGCGCCTGACGGTGGTGTCGAGTGCGGAGTTTCGCGAGGCTACGCGCCCCGTAACACCACGCACGGTGATTGCCACCGACATCTCGGAGCGCCGACTCAACTTCTCGCGCACGGTCGATGTGCGCGGTATGAGGGTCGTGGAGGCTATCGAGAAGGTGCAGGACTTGGTCGATGATGCACTGATGGTTGGCGTCGATACGGTTACGGTGCTGCATGGTAAGGGTACGGGCGCACTCAAAGAGGAGATTCGAGCTTACTTGCGTACAATTCCTTACGTAGCATCGGCTCGAGATGAGCATCCCGATATGGGCGGTGCCGGAATAACAGTGATAACATTCAAATAACCAATGCGGAATGAAGTATAGGTTATCAGAAATAGCGAAAATTTGCGGAGGTCGACTCTGCGGTATGGATTGTGAGGTCAGTGGCATCGAGACCGACAGCCGTAATTGTGCCTTCGGCAAGGATGTGATGTTTGTGGCTATGCGAGGTGCGAACCACGACTCCCACAACTTTGTTGCCGAGATGTATGAGCGAGGTGTGCGAGCCTTTATGTGTGAGGTGGAGTGCAAGTGTGGCGAGAGTGCGGGATGTGTCGTTGTCGAGAATTCGGTTACGGCTCTTCAGCGACTTGCCGAGGCTCATCGTGAGAATATCACGGGTAGGGTAGTCGGCATTACCGGCTCGAATGGTAAGACGGTGGTTAAGGAGTGGATTGCACAGTGCTTGCCGGCCGGAGTGAAACTCTTCCGCTCGCCACGTAGCTATAATTCGCAGCTGGGTGTGGCTCTATCGCTGCTTATGGCGGAGGGAGATGAGGAGTTGGTGATTATCGAGGCCGGCATCTCACAACCCGGAGAGATGGAGCGTCTGGAGCGGATGATACGCCCCGAAGTGGTAGTTGTAACCTCGCTGGGCGATGCCCATCAGGAGGGCTTCGAGTCGCTCACGCAGAAGATTGACGAAAAGTTGGTGTTGGCCAAGAGAGCCAAGACGATCGTATATCATAGTGCATATTCAGAAGTGGATCATGCCGTCCGGCGAGTTGAAGCCGAGAGGGTAGATGCCGCGAAAATGCCAGAGGTGGAGTTCGCGGATGATGCTTCGTGCCGTAATGCTCAGATTATCGAAGCACTATTTGAAGTTTTAGGCTATGCGATGCCTGATTTCGCAAATCTTCAGCCTGTGGCTATGCGTTTGGAGGTTAAGGAGGCTATCAATGGGTCGTTGCTTGTTAATGATGCCTACAACTCCGATATTAATTCGTTAGCTATCGCATTGGACTATCTGCATAGCGTTGCAGGTGGTCGTCGCAAGGTTCTGGTTTTATCGGATATTCTTCAGAGTGGCATGTCTGATGAAGAGCTCTATGCCCGCGTAGCACGACTCGCTGCCGAGAGTGGTGTGGAGCGATTGATAGGCGTTGGAGAGAGAATTTCGAGTTGCAAGTCGATGTTCGTGGATGTTGAGAGTGATTTCTACGCCTCGACCGATGAGCTATTGCGACGTATGAATGGCCGTGATTTTGCCGATGCGGCAATTTTGCTTAAGGGCAATCGTGCCAGCCGATTTGAGAAGATCAGCCACGCCTTGGAGCGTAAGAGCCATACTACGGTTCTGGAGGTCAATCTCGATGCGATGATTCATAATCTCAACTATTTCCGCTCTCATTTGCAGCCTGCAACACGCCTGACAGCGATGGTTAAGGCTGCGAGCTATGGAGCAGGCGATGCGGAGGTTGCACAAATGTTGCAACATCAGGGTGTCGACTATCTCGCGGTGGCATTTGCTGATGAGGGTGTGCTGCTGCGCGAGAGGGGTGTGACGATGCCTATCGTTGTGCTCAATGCCGATGAGGATAGTTTTGATCAGATGGTTCTCAACCGCCTGGAGCCTGAAATTTATAGTCTGCGCTCACTCGAGGCATTTGTCGGTGCGGTGCGCCGATATGGCGAGCGACACTTCCCTGTGCACATCAAACTTGATACGGGCATGCATCGCTTGGGCTTTACCGCCGAAGATGTCGATGAACTGATTGCGAAGCTTGCAGATTATGCAACCGATGTGCGCGTTGCAACGATCTTTGCCCATTTGAGTTGTGCCGATGATCCCTCGCAGGATGACTTTACACGTCTGCAAATCAGCCGTTTTGACTCTGTAAGTAGTCTGATTGCTAATGCGTTGCCATATAGCGTGGTGCGTCATACGGCCAATTCGGCTGCCATTGAGCGTTTCCCTGAAGCACAGTTCGATATGTGTCGTTTGGGATTGGGCCTTTACGGATTTGGTTATGAACACAACGATTCCCTCGTGCCGGCATCTACGCTGAAAACACGTATCGTACAGATTAAGCACCATCGTGCCGGTGAGGGTATTGGCTATGGCCGTGCTGAGCGTCTCGAACGTGATAGTGTGGTAGCAACGATTCCGGTAGGGTATGCCGATGGCCTTGATAGACACCTTGGTTGTGGTGTGTGGTCGATGTTGGTTGGAGGAGTGAAGGCTCCGATTGTGGGTCGTGTGTGTATGGATAGCTGCATGATTGACGTCACGGATGTGCCGAATGTCGCGGAAGGCGATGAGGTGACGGTATTTTCGTCGGTAGCGGGCAATACGGCCGAAGATATGGCAATTTTGCTTGGAACTATTCCCTATGAGGTGCTGACCTCGGTGTCTGGACGTGTGAAACGAATTTATGTAAAGGAGTAATGTACGGAACACTCTACCTTATACCTTGTCCTATCTCGGACGAAACTGCCGTGTCGGATGTGTTGCCGGCACTCAATAAGCAGATCATCGATACGCTTGACTATTTCATTGTTGAGAATACCCGCTCGGCGCGTCGTTTTCTCTCGAAGGCGAAGATTGCCCGCCCGATAGACGAACTTACATTTTGCGAGCTTAATGAGCACATCACCTCGCCACGCGAGGTCGAAGAGTTGGTGCGCCCACTGCTCGAAGGACGCTCAGCAGGAGTTATCTCCGAGGCCGGAGTGCCTGCGGTTGCCGACCCGGGGGCACTGGTTGTTGCGCAGTGTCACCGCAAGGGTATTAGGGTAGTGCCGCTGGTTGGCCCTTCGTCGATAATCATGTCGGTTATGGCTTCGGGTCTTAATGGTCAGTCCTTTGCATTCAACGGCTACTTACCTGTGAAAGAGCCCGACCGTTCGCGCGCTATTAAGCGCTACGAAGGCCGAGCTCTTGCAGAAAATCAATCTCAACTATTTATCGAGGCTCCTTATCGCAATGTTAAACTCTACGAACAACTGCTCAAGGCATGCGCTCCGACCACTCTGATGACCATTGCGGTCGATATCACTGCACCAACCGAGAGTATCTTGACACGCTCGATTGCCGAGTGGCGTAAGCAGCCTCTGCCGGATATCAATAAGCGCCCGGCAATATTTATCCTTGGCAAGTAGTCCTATTCGGCATCTGCTGCTGCCGGAGTTGCTGCGGGAGTTGCATCCTCAATATCGTTTGACACCTGAGGCTCATCTGTTCCGGGGATTATAACCTCACCCTTGAAGCGGGCAAGCACCTCAGCACCCTTCTTGAGAGTCAGTACATCGCCAGTAATCTGATAGCCGTCAGCCTCATCCATAATACGTACAAATGCATCCTCCAACTCCATGTCGGGGCATGCCATGCGTGTCATACCCATGCCACCAACTTCGAACGAGCCGCACTGTGTCATCTGATAACCACCGAAAAAACGGTTGCATGCGCCAACTCCGATAATGCTTTCGCCATCGAGCGCAAACCAAAACGTATCGGCATCGTCAAAGAGTTCGTCGACAGTACCATTCAACTCCGTAAGATTCCACTTGGTATTCTCCATCGGAAGGTTATCCTCTCCACCGCAGGCCACCAACATTGCGACAGCCGCAATTGCACAGAATAATTTTTTCATATACACACTATTTTGGTAAAAAAAACTTGGGGCGTTTAGATACCAAACGCCCCAAATCTTCGAATTATTGTCTTTTAGTATTCGAGTTTAGCCAAACGCTGGTAGCCTTCATAACGCCACTTTGCATTCTCCTCGGCAGCCTTGAACAACTCCTCTGCCTCGGTCGGGAATGCCTTCATGAGCGAAGTGTAGCGTACCTCTTTCATCAGGAAGTCCTGGAACTTCGACCAATCCGGAGCCTTCGAATCGTATACAAACGGATTCTTGCCCTGCTCCTCGAGCATCGGGTTGTAGTGCCACAAGTGCCAGTAACCACACTCAACAGCCTGCTTGCCAATGGTCTGTGTGCGAGTCATGCCGCCCTTGATACCGTGGTTGATACAGGGTGCATAAGCGATGATAAGCGACGGACCGGGATAAGCCTCAGCCTCCTTCAATACGTTCATCAACTGTGCCTGCGAGCCACCAATCGAAACCTGAGCAACATACACGTAGCCATAGGTCATCGCAATAGCTCCGAGGTCCTTCTTGCGGATACGCTTACCACTCGATGCGAACTTCGCAACGGCACCTACGGGAGTAGCCTTCGACGACTGACCACCGGTATTTGAGTAAACCTCGGTGTCGACAACGAGAATGTTTACATCCATGCCCGAAGCCAAGACGTGGTCTACACCACTGAAGCCGATATCGTAGCCCCAGCCGTCACCACCGATAATCCACTGCGACTTCTTCACGAGCCAATCTTTGTGCTCGAGGATAGCCTTGCACTTATCGCAACCGCAAGCCTCCATCATCGGAACGAGGCGAGCAACCACCTCTGCCGACTTTGCCGACGAGCCGCGATTCTCGATCCACTCCTTCATCACGCCCTTCAACTCATCCGAGCACTTCGAGCAGTTGGCAATAGCATCCTCCATCATAGCCTGTACGCGGTCGCGCAACTTCTCAATGCCGACATGCATACCCAGACCGAACTCTGCATTATCCTCGAAGAGTGAGTTAGCCCATGCTGGACCCTGACCCTTTGCATTTGTGCAGTAGGGAGTCGAGGGGGCCGAACCTGAGTAGATAGAGGTACAACCCGTAGCGTTGGCAACCATCATCTTGTCGCCAAAGAGCTGAGTGATAGCCTTGATATAGGGAGTCTCACCGCAACCTGCACATGCGCCCGAGAACTCGAACAACGGCTGTGCAAACTGCAGATTCTTAACAGACTTGGTCTTATCGACAACCTCTTTGTAACCAATCTTCTCGGTGCAGAGTTTCCAATTCTCGGCCTGCTTCATCTGGGTGTCGAGCGGACGCATAACGAGAGCCTTCTCCTTCGCGGGACAGATGTCAACGCAGTTGCTGCAACCCGTACAATCGAGC
>JAFQFG010000104.1 GCA_017398695.1 Alistipes sp. | reverse complement strand
ATTCTCCTTCTGAAAGTAGATGTTGATGTTGTTATCCTTGCAACGCTTGACATTGGCAAGCACCTCGTCAACATTGCGCCCCAAGCGACTTAACTCGCTGATGAGGAGAGTGTGAATACCATTGGCGATACAGTAGTCCAAGCACTCACACAACACCGGACGCTCCTCATTCTTGACCGCACCGCTTATATGCTCCTCGTAGATTTCTGCTACGACCATTCCATTGGTGGTAGCATACTGTGTCAGGTCGGCGACCTGACGAAATGTCGATTGTCTATCGCCGACCGATGAAACTCTCGCATAGATTACTGATGTCTTCATATCCATTTCTTGCGTTTAGCGTTATTGCCAATCGTGGGTGGTTAGAATACTTGCACCAAGTTCTCATATCGTGTCGAGCGGTATCCGCCCGACATCACATCGTAGTATTTGATGGTGTTCACTTGGTCGCCCGATAAGCCACGACCGTTCTGTGTAGCCTTCATAAGGTTGCTCGCGCAAGTTCCCCACGCCTCACGAAGGGTGCCGTCCTTCTTCATATAGAGGAAGTGAGCCACGCCACTCTGCAACTTTGCCTTCAAAAGGTCAATCATCTGCGCCTTGATTATACCCATCGCCTCCGAGCCTGTGCGTCGCGCGATTACATTCGCTCTGTGAGCCGTCATACCGTTCATTGCTACTACCTGTGTCATATCTGTAATGGTTTATTGTTTATTTCTACTGCAAATGTAATACTTTATTTTGATATATGCAAGTGTTTGTAATGTTTTATTTCATTTTTCATCGATTTTTTAATGATATATTGACATTTTTACTACCTTTGTGAGAAATATAGTACTTATATGGAACTGCGAGTAGTTGAATTAGCCCACGCGAAGGGGCTTACAATGGCTGATATAGCCAAGCAGATAGGCATTAGCCGAGTGAACTTATCGAACAGTCTAAACGGCAATCCAACCCTCTCTCGACTTTCGGAGGTGGCGAAGATACTCGATGTTGAGGTCGCAGAACTCTTCAAACCTTCCTCAACCGACAGACGAGTGAGTGGTTATTTGGAGTGTGATGGTCACATCGTGAAGGTCGATAGCCTCGATGCGGTCAAGCGATTTATCTCAGAGATGGAGCGTAGTTCGAATGTTGTAATCGAATAAGTGTATGGGGTTATTTGATATATTCCGAAGGAAGAAGGTTGACGCAGGCAAGAAGATGTCCGTCAGCAATGCTCCTATGCAGTATCGTATGGCTTTGCAATTCAATGAGGAATTAGCAACTTTACTTTCTGCTGACAAGTATATTGCCCGAAGTGATTATAAGCATTTTGCGGGCAAATACGATGAGATATATCAGTTCTTTGTGTCGGTGATTGAGGCTCAGATATTGGAGGAGTATGTGGGGAAAAACGACCTCGATGTTGCTCAAATAGAAGTATTTATCAGCCACTACGAGGAGATTCGTGACATAACAAAAGAGTCGGCTACTATTAAGAATCACAACGACCAATTCGTAGCGAATCGCATTGAATCGGAGAAGGATTATCTTGACAACATTCTTAAAGCCTGCGACCCTGCTATATTACTCGACAACGAACAACGAGAGGTTGTATTGTCGGAGGAGGATAATACACTTGTTATTGCGGGAGCGGGAGCAGGCAAAACAACTACCGTAGCTGCGAAAGTGAGATACTTGGTGGAGCGAAGAGGGGTAAAGCCTGAGCAAATCTTGGTTATCTCATTTACGAATAAGGCAGTTGAGGAGTTAAGAGAGCGTATCAACCATAACCTCAACATTCCAAGTGTTATAACGACATTCCACTCTATTGGTTATTCGATACTGCGCCAAGGCGAAGAAGAACAACGCAAGATAGTTGACAATGGCTTTATGTACAATGTCATCAATGAGTATCTTAAAGCCAAGGTCTTGCGCAATCCGCAACTTGTGGATAAACTCATCTTGTTCTTTGGCTCTTACTTTTCTGCACCTTATGAAGGCGATGATTTAGGGGAGTACTTTCAGTTCGTTGCCGATGCAGACTATTCGACACTCAAAAGCGATTTGCAAGATTATGTTCATCAGGTTGTTGATAGAAGGACACGCCGTACTCTGACGCTCAATAATGAGGCTTTGCGTTCAATGGAGGAGGTACAGATAGCTAACTTCCTATACCTGAATCAAATTGAGTACGAATACGAGCCGATGTATCAGTATCGTATATTGAGTGCAAACAAGCCTTATACTCCTGATTTCCGCATAACACAAGGCGACAAAGTTACTTATATCGAGCATTTTGGAATAACGGAAGATGGTCATAACAGCCGTTATACACAAGAACAACTTGACAAGTACAAGTCGATTATCAATGACAAAGTGTTATTGCATCGCAAGCATAAGACTGACCTTATATACACCTTCTCGCAGTATCGAGATGGCAGAGAGATGTTGGAGCATTTACGAGAAATGCTTATTGCTCACGGATACCAACTTAATGAAAGACCTACTGCGGAAGTATATCAACGACTTGTGGATACCGAGGAGAATAAATACATCACTCGCTTAACTCAGTTGATATGCACCTTTATTAGCAACTTCAAAACACAAGGCTTTAAGGGTGGTAAGTTTGCTGATTTCAAGAGCGATACGAAGAATGTAAGAACAAGACTATTCCTTGATATATGCGAGGTGTGCTATTTGGAATATCAGCAAGCCCTCAAAGAGCAACATTGTATAGACTTCGAGGATATGATAAACGAATCGGCAGAGTTGATTCGCAAGAAGCAGATTGACAAAGAGCAACTCGATTACAAGTATATCATTGTTGATGAGTATCAAGATATTTCACGACAACGCTACAATCTCATCAAGGAACTGTCGCTATTGTGTAATGCGAAGATAATGGCAGTTGGAGATGATTGGCAATCTATCTATGCGTTTAGTGGCTCGATTCTTCCTCTTTTCACGAAGTTCTGTGAGGAGGTTGGATATGGTCAGGAGTTGAAAATTACTCGAACATATCGTAATGCTCAGGAGATTATCAACATTGCAGGAACATTCGTTCAGAAGAACTCTCAGCAAATTAAGAAGGAGTTGATTTCCCCTAAGCGTATTGATACACCTGTCATCATTTCAACCTACGGTGAGGAAAAGGCGGTGAGTGGAGAGAGTCGAAAAGGCGGTGTATACTATAATCTTGGCGAGGCTGTTGAAAAAGCCATCGGCAAGATATTAGACTACAATGAAGTTGAGGGTACGAATAAGATTCCTTCAATCTTGCTGATAGGTCGTTATGGTTTTGACGCTCGCAATATGTGTAAGGCTGAGCAGTTTAACTATAATGAGGACAATGGTAAAGTCTACTCGGTCAAGTATGGCAATAGGGTAAAGTTGAACTTTATGACTGCGCATAGTTCAAAGGGACTGACTGCCGAGAATGTTATCATCATCAACGCAAAGGACGAAACCTATGGTTTTCCATCGAAGGTCGATGATGACCCTGTGTTGAGGTTAGTGGTATCGTTTGACTCTTCGTATAACTACGCAGAGGAACGCCGTCTATTCTATGTAGCACTGACAAGAACGAAGAATAGAGTGCTTATTGTAACCCCTGAATCTCGACCATCAGAGTTTATTAAGGAGTTGCTGAGCGAGCCTCATAACTATCCGAATGTTACCTTGCACGGCACTCTGAAAGCAGATTTGAAAGCCCCTAAGCGAGCAAAAGGTTGCTGTCCTATATGTGGTTACCCATTGCAATTCAGATGGAATAAGAACTACGGATTGAAGTTGTGGATATGCACTAACGACCAAGAGTTGTGTGGATTTATGACCAATGATAAACGAGGAGGAGAGTTGTCCATACATAAATGCGATTGGTGCAATGATGGATACTTGGTCGTAAAGCAATCGAAATACGATGGATTCTTCTTGGGGTGTACCAACTACAAACCTGATAGGACGGGTTGTGAACGATTGCTGAATGCGGGGCAATATGAGTATTGGCTCAATAGCACCTTTGGCATAGAAGACGCATCGGAGTATAAGCCAAGTTACTTCGTGCCTAAGAAGGAAGTGTCAGCCCCTAAGATGCAGAAGGAAAAAGGTGGTGGAAATAAGAAAGGTTGTGATATTAAGACCATCTCATACAAAGAGGTGCTGATTGATAATGAGGTATTCAGAATTGTTATCGACTCAGAAGGCAACACGCTGACAGATATGTTCTTGCTCGAACAACTACGCATTATGCGAAGTAATATAGCGATGGAGAAGAATCTTCCTTCTTACTATCTACTTCACAACAATATCTTGGTGCTTATTGCGACTGACAAACCTACTACTCGTGAAGAGTTGATGAGTATTAGCGGATTTGGTATGCGTAAGTGGGAGATATGGGGAGATGATATATTGCGTGTAGTGTCAAATCACTTAGAGGACGATTACTATATCATAGAGTCAAATTGGTAGTCTATACCAAACAACTCTTTGCGTTATATGATAACATAAACGGTGGTCATTTTAGGTGGTCGCCGTTATTTTTTGACAACACCCGTTCTTTGATAACACTTTTTTTTCTCGATACACTTGACTTTTTCGTGGTGGTCGCTATATTTATAAGAAAAGCTATAGCGATGAAAAAGACGAACTACACAGTGAGCATTGATAAGTTAAGGGTGTGCTTGAATGCTTCAACTGACATTTATAACTACTTGAAAGACCATTACACCCGCTATAATAACGAAGGTAACCGAGTGCTTGACGAAGATAACTTCACGCTTACCTTCATAGAGGAGGACGAGCATACAATGAGAGCCACATTAGATATGCGTGATGTCGGCTGTTTCTACCGCCTCGGCACATTCACATTTAGTAACAGTGCGAAGTATGAGGGCAAAGCATTCTTCTCATTTGAGAACTCGGCTCTGTATCGCATCTACACTCGTCAGTATAACGGCGAGCCTATCAACCACATATGCGACTTCCAATCTGTGTGTGAGTTCTATGGTCTGACATTCAACAACATCACGGAGATTGAGTTGGCGTTGGATAGTAATTACAACTACATCGGTAAGGTGCGCCGAATGATTAAGAACATCGACCGCTACAACCTTATCCTCAACGGACGGCGGGTAACTGATGATGAAACCCTCGATGGCTATGGTGAGTATTTCAGTCGCTCACGAGTGAAGTTAGCCAAGTTACCGACTCTCTATTTCTCGCAAGCCAAGGATACGGATATGAGTATGCGTATCTACGACAAGGCTCGTGAGTTAACGGAGAGCAGTCCCCATAAGGCGGAGATGATGAAAGAGTGGCTCGGTTGGGACGACATCAGTAAACTCTACCGTGTTGAGGTAGTGATGCACAACACGAATGTTCGAGAGTTTATGGGTAGGTATGGTGACAAGTTGGTTGGTGATTTCGGAGAGCATTGGAATATCCTCAACCTTCTCAATTCGGAGGAGTTCAGATTGGCGATGTTCCTTGATAGTGCAGAGCGAATGATATACTTCCACGATAGAAAGTCAAACGAACACATTTCACTCGTTGAGGTTGCGACAGGTATATAACCAACATACCTGTCAGACCTCTGAAAACACAATTAACATCTTGATATTCAATAATATAACCCATATATTTTCTAAACACTTTTTAACTCCATATCAATTATTATAAATAGAGTAAATGATAAAGTAAATGAATGTATTATATAACTGTAATATATTGATATTAAATTTATTATAAAGATAAAGACTTGTTTACTTTGGTAAGGAAGAGGTCACGAGTTCAAGCCTCGTCAACAGCTCTGAGGAACCAAAACGCAATGAGAATGCCACCGAAAGGTGGCATTTGTTATTAAGAGCAATGATCTCTGTGCTTGCACAAGTGGCTCATTGCTCTTAATAATAAGTATCGCTCCGCGATTCTCATTGCGTTTTGACTCCCATAGCGCCCAGAGGCAAGGCGTAGCGTAACATAGTGGAGCAAGCCAAGTCTCGTTAGGTTGCAAACGATACCCGCGTAGCGTACTTGCATCGCTCTTGACAACTACTCCTTTTATTATATTGGTGTAGATATTGTGCGAATAAATTACTATATTTGCGTAAACCAATCGAAAACTCAAACTATGAAAATCTATTTCAATCGTGAAAATCGCCCCAAGATGATTGGCGTTAAAATGCTTAAGACTATGTTGTTTGCCTTTGTCGTAGTGTTGTTGCTAACGCTTCCTTTGATGTTTGGTAGTTGTTCTTCCGAACCCAAAGGCTTTGTGCTGAAGGGCATGAAGGGTTATGGTTGGACGCCCGAAGTGTGTCTTGAGGAGGTCGCTACACTCAAAGACTACGGCTTAAACTTCTTTGCGCCATGCTACTCCTCGTTCTTTGCCGAGCATGATATTGAGAAGTTCGAAGAGCTCGATGGCTACAATCGTTGGTGGGAGCCGCTGACAAATGATCTGCAGATGCGCTGGGCGAGGGTTGTCAAGGCGTGCGAGCAGAACGACATCATCTTCTGCTTCGGAATGAATCCGATGTTGTTCTCGCCACGACCTCTTGACACCTCTAACGAGGAGGATTTCGAGACTCTTCTTGCCAAGTATCGTTGGTTTCAGGAGCAGGGTGTCAAGTGGTTCTACATCGCCATTGATGACCTCCATCTCCAATCGCACCTCGAGATTGATGCTGTCGGTCAGTCGCTCTTTACCAATCGACTATATGCAGCTCTCAAGGAGCATGACCCCGAGTGCCACATGATTTTCTGCCCGACATGGTATCGAGGTAAAGATGTGGACGTGCCACACAAGAGAGAGTACCTCGAGAAGATGGCCGTGACGCTTGACAAGGATATTTTCGTATTCTGGGTAGGCTACCACACTGTAAGCCCCTCGATCAGTGTGGCTGATGTCTTGAGGTATAAGGAGGTTGTTCAGCATGAGATGATTCTGTGGGATAACTATCCGGTGAACGACTACCACAACACCATGTACGTAGGTCCGCTGGACAACCGCGAGGCCGGCATTAGCGAGGTGCTCTATGGTATGATGGCGAATCCGATGAGGGATAACCGCATGACCCGTCTGCCTCTCTACACGATGGCCGACTTTATGAATAATCCCTACGAATACAATCCCGAGAGGTCGATTGCCGAGGCTATTGATCATATTGCCCAAAACGACACTCAAGCTGAGATTTTGAGAAGCTTGGTGGGTTACTACTCTTCTAATCTGAAGTATGATAACCGCTCCACAAAGTATAACCACGTGCGCAACGAGTTCGAGCGTCTGCTTGGCGAGGATAGGGCTGCTGCTGCGACATTTATGGAGGGGCTGCACGGCTTTTATGGCCAATTCTGTGAGGCTTTCCCCGAGGACTACGAACTATCCAAGGAGGTTATTATGCGCGATATCGAGTGGATGAAGACCGAACTCGAAAAGTAGTTGGGAGTTGTTCGAATTAATCTTAACCAAGAGCCCGACCACTTCAATGTGGTCGGGCTCTTGGTTGTTGTATGTGCGGTCGGCTCTACTTAACCGAAACGCTCACCTGTGTATCAATATCAGCTGACGAAGTGCCGAGTGAAACGGTGTACTCACCCGGATTAACCTGCCACTTGTGGGTATTAACATTCCAGAAAGCGAGATCCTGGTGCTTAACCTCGAAGGTTACCACCTGACTTGCTCCCGAAGCCAATTTCACCTTCTTGAAGGCCTTGAGTTCCTTCTTGGGACGAGCTACGGTCGGGTTCTTCTCGGTAACGTAGAGCTGAACAACCTCTGCACCCTCACGCTTACCGGTGTTGGTCAGTGTGATGCTTACGGTTGCAGGCTTCTTTGCGCTAACCAAGCCATTCTCGACCTTTGCATCACTCAATGCAAACGAGGTGTACGACAGGCCGAAACCGAAGGGGTAGAGCGGCTTGATATTCTTCGACTCATACCAACGATAGCCTACGAAAATACCCTCATCATAGTGTACGTAGTAGGTTGCGGGGTGGAACATCTTCTCATTGGGGTTACCTTTAGCTTTGCTCAAGCTTGCGGTCTTAGGAACGAGGTTCGCAGCGGGCGAATCCTTGAACGAACGCTCGATAGTCATCGGCAGCTTACCCGAAGGATTGACGTTACCGACGATGATGTCGGCAATAGCCTCAAATCCGTTCTGACCAGGATACCAGCCATAGAGAACTGCTGCTGCTTTATCGTTCCATGCACTCATGTCGACACCCGAACCGCTGTTCACGAGGACGATGGTGTTGGGATTGAGCTCAACAGCGAGGCGAATCAACTCCTCATCAGCCGTCTCGAGGGCGAACGGACGCTCCGTACCCTCGCTGTCGATAGTGCCGGTGGTGCATACGATAACATCAGCCTTACGAATCTCGGCAATCGAGGGATGCTCGCGCACCGTAACCTTTGTGCGGGTTACCGAACGGAGAGCATCTGCCGGAGTTACATGGTTGTATCCCTCGACACGTGACGAGCCACCGCCCTGCGGCAACTTGTTAGCCCAACGGCCGATAAGCAGAATCTGACGCTCCTCGCCAAGGGGCAGGATGCCGTTGTTTTTGAGCAGTACGGTACCCTCGGCAGCAGTCTGATACGACACCTTGAGGTGCTCGGGCATCTTGGCAGCGAGGTGATCCTCGTTAGGCTGACCATTCTTGAAACGCTCGTACAGACCATAGCGGATGCAGGTTGCAATCATAGGCTTGAGCATCTTATCGAGGTCTTTCTCGGTCAACTCCTTGCGGTCAACGAGCTCGCGTACGCTTGCCGGAAAATTGAACTGCATATCGCCGGGCATCTCGACATTCTGACCCGAGAGAACGATCTTCTTCCAATCGTAAACCGAGTGCCAGTCGGTCATCACCAGACCCTTAAAGCCGAGTGTGCCACGCAGAAGGTCGGTGATAACATATTTGCTCTGTCCGCACCACTCGCCATTCAAGAGGTTGTAGGCGGTCATCACCGAAGCGGCACCTGCATCAATACCGGCCTTGAATGCGGGGGTATAGATCTCCATGATAGCACGCTCGTCGACAATCGAGTTGGAGTTGCGACGATAGAACTCTGTGTTGTTGCAGAGGAAGTGCTCGAGGCACGAGAGGGTACCTGTCGACTGCATACCCTGAACGTAGCTCTCGACCATGCGCGAGGCCAATACGGGGTCCTCACCGAGGTACTCAAAGTTACGACCACACTGCGACGAACGGTAGATGTTCATACCCGGGCCGAGCAGGACGCCGGCACCCGACATGCGAGTCTCCTCACCGACAGCCTTACCGAACTCGCTTGCCAACTCGGGGTTGAACGTAGCAGCAATGGTAATTGTCGAGGGGAACTGCGTAGTGCGCAGCGGGTGGCGTACCTCTTTCTGGTCGGGGATGGAGTAGTTGATACGCACGCCCGATGATGCATCGACCATAAATACGTAGGGTAGACCCTTCTCGGGGACACCCGGCAGGAAGAATTTGTTGTGACCATGGGTCATCTCGATTTTTTCGTCGAGAGTGAGGGTTTTGAGCACAGCATCAGCCTTGCGGTTAGCCTCCTCCCACTTCATCTGCGGTTGAGCTACAGCCGTAACTGCAAGAGCAACTGCAAAGAGAGAAATTGCGATTTTCTTCATAATTATGAGCTTGTAAATGTTGGTTTTGATAAAAAGAAAGGAGAGTTTTGACAATGTAAAATCGCACAAACCTCTCCAATGTTAGTTTTCTGGCTATTATTTCTGCGCGGGCTGCTGAGCTGAAGCATCGGCAACAACCATGCTCTTATCTACGCGGAGTGTTACGTTGCTATCAACCTCGATCAGGAGTGTTGTCTCCTTAATCTCCTTAACAACGCCATAAATACCACCTGCGGTGATAATCTTATCGCCCTTCTTGAGTCCGTCACGGAACTTCTGCATCTCCTTGCGACGCTTCGACTCAGGACGCCACATGAAAAAGTACATTACGGCAATCCTTGCCACAATCATTACCCAGAATGTCCACGACGACTGCTGGGGCATCTCGGGTGCTGCAACCTCGGCAGCAGCTTGAAGTAAGTTAATCATAATCTCTATTTGTTAAGATGTTAATGTTTGCATATCCGCATTATCATTTGCAAAGATAGCAAACAATTCATAATTCACAATTCACAATTTATAATTAAAAGGATTTTTTGCTATAAAAAAACTCTTTTTCGTCTTGGCTCGGCATAGTGCAAACAGTTTGCCCTCTGCGCTCGCTCTGCAGCGTCGGCTAATAAGTGCGTTTTTTTTCTGGGGAGAGTAGGGGGGGGGTATGGGAGTTTGGGGAGTCCCTAACTTCCTTAATTTCCCTAATCTCCCTAAAAATCAAAAAAAAACACCCCACCGATTGCTCGGCAGGGTGTTGGGCAGACCATCTCGGGATTGACCCCGACAGATAGTCGTGAGTTGTTAGCTATTAGTTACCCTTCTTACGGCAACGTACGGGATAAGCCTGTGCGTTGGTAATCTTCTTGGTATTCCAACCCGAACCCGGAGCACCGATAGACGTACCAGAGGTACCGCTACCGCCAAACTGGTGGTTAGATGCATAGTAGCCAACATAGTCAGTACCATCGTAAGTGTAGGTAAACTGCACTGCACCGTTTGAGTTTGTGTTGTACTGGTAGAGATAACCCATATTCGAATAACTACCGATGGTCTTGCAGAGAGTCTGGTTACGGTTCGAGCAAGTCGGAGTGTAGAGAACGCGAGCATCACCAGCTGCATTCTTCACACCTGTACGGTACATACCATAGAACTTGTAACCTGTAGTTGCGCTGTGTACATCGCTATTCTCGGGATTACGAACATAACCACACACTACATTTGAATTAGCTGCACCAGCCGACTGGTAGTGATAGAAACCACTGGTATTCTCAACGATATAACCTGCCGGACAGGGATCGTGAGAAGTCTTAACTGCCAAATCGGTTTTCACTGCCGAAGAACCTCCCCAAAGGCAATACTCGCCTTCGTGATCCTGAACAAAGCTTGCAACCGAACCTGCGTGACTTGGGAGCGGAGTATAGCACCAAGCATTGTTGCCTGCGTAGTACATATACGAAAGGTTATACGATGCCTTAGTACGGAACTGGCCGTTATCATCTACCTCTACCTCACCACAAGAAGTCGAAGCTGACCAATACTGGCAGTACTGGTGGAAACCATACTGAACGCCAACGCGGGTATTCGAACGATCATCCTTGGTCTCGTTTACAGCAGCATCGAGGTTCTTGATACGAGGATAAGGTATCATATTCTGATATTGGTAGTAAACACCGCAACCATCGTTTGCATCCTGTGCCGATACCGAGCCGTTCATCATATACGGCATATCGGTTGTAGACCAATTGCGCGATGCACGCTCATCCTCGAATACGGTTGTCGGGTGCCAAGTTGCGCCCATTACGCGGTCGGTAACAACGTAAGTATTCTGCGGGTCATCACCACCTGTGATATGGATATCCTCGGGAGCATCAGTACACCAGAGCAACCACGACCAAACGATAGTTCTGCTGTCAAAGTCGTGCTTCGAGAGAGCTACCAATGCATTACCCTCCTTTCCGTTGCTCTTGAACGAGATAACATTTGTTTCAGGATTGTAGTGGAAGTCATAGAACATACCAGCCTCCTCTGCCCAAACGATCTCGGCAGTTACACCACCCTTCAACTCGCAACCATCGCAAAGCGTAGCCTTGAACGAGTACTCACCTGCAGTGGGAGGAACGATATAGGTATTAGCGAAGTCCATCTTCGGGTCACCGCTCTCGCCGCTCAGCATCTTAGGAGTTGCAGGAGTGTGCGAAGTTACGTTGATAGCAGCTGCCGATACGGGCTTAATCTTCGAGAGAGAGATGGTGTGCGAATTCTCTGCATAGATAGTGGTTGCACCCTTATCAGTTTCAACGACCAATGCCATATTTGCATAGGTATTTGCCGGAACGGGAAGATATACTACAGGCGAAGTTGCGAGATCAACCGGAGTCGAGAACGCAACCTTAACCCAAGCGCGAGCCGTGTTGTTATCAGCCATAGCTACCAACGAGCTCTTGTTGCTCAAATCGAGCGTAGCAGCCTTCGACAGAGGCTTGAAACCGTTGAAAATTTCACTCTTCAAGGTTACAGAGTTCAGTGAGCCTGTACCTGTCAAGGGAACCTCAACATAACCAACCATGTTCTTGAACGAAACATACTTGCCGCTGACGATACCCTTCATCGGGTTGTGGTCGAAAATCTCAGCGGGGTTAGCCAAGGTATAACTCTGTGCAAAATCGAGATTTGCTATACCTGCCTCACTCACCTCGGTAGCAAGTGTTGCGGGGTAGATCAT
>JAFQFG010000103.1 GCA_017398695.1 Alistipes sp. | reverse complement strand
GCCGTGCAGTTCCACACCAATCGGTAGCAACGCCCGTTCCTGCCGCTCAACCATCAGGGCATAACGGCCCTCGGGGCGATATTCGACCCACGCCAACCCCTCCTCCGAGGAGGTAGGATAGAGTGCCTGACGCACACCTCGCACCTGCTTGGGGCGTTCGGTGGCCGGGTCAAGCATCCAGAGTTGCGACCCCTCCCGCTCCTCGAAGAGTTGCGAACGACGATATTGCGTCCAGTAAAGCACCCCTTCGTGCAGTGCAGGGCGTGAGGTCAGGTTACCGACATGGGCTACGACACGCTCCGTACCCTCCGCATCGATGGTTACCAGCCGAGCCGTGCGGGCCAGATCCTCCTTCACAGCCAGCACCTCCGCTTCGCTCCACTGCAACGGCCAGCGATAGGTCGTGTAGTTCTTCGCCACCATCTCGACCAGCGTGTGGCCCTGCTCCTCTACCTCGGCCAAAGGAGCCCACAGGGCATTCAGTGTCGCAAAGTTCTCCGTGAAGAGGTTCCGCACCGAGGTGTCATAATACTTTTTCAACCCCAAATGGGTCGTAGCAAAGAGGTAGGGATTGCGTACCCCGTAACGACCGACCTTATTCCAGACATTCTCCCCATAGCGATCATAGGCATAGGTACTGAGCTGATAACCCAGTTCATAGTGGTCGGGGATATAATCCCGATAGGAGCCACAGAACCAGCGGTCGATATTTTTGCGCACACGGCCACGATGGTCGCGCCCAATCTGCTCGCCCAAAAACCAACTCAAGACCCGAGGTACCCCCCGATTCAGGTTGGCATATTGCGCTGCATGGCGATATTCATGTGCCACCAACTGTTTGATCCACGGCATGGAGTAGCTCTCAATAGCCGGTGCCGAGAGGAACTCGACACGCTTCGGGAGATACATCACCAGACCATTCGAGGCCATATTCTCGGGGTGAATGACAAAGGGAATCTTCAAGGGCTCGTAGCGGAAACCCTCGGCAATGGAGGGTTGCACGGCATGGATGTAGTGCAGGGTGCGTGCCGCCACCTGCTGTGCCGTATCGGGCGCGATGACGCTCACGCGACAGCCCTTCATCTGCTGCCACCGCATCGGCGCATCAGCACCCCATGTATAATATTGAGCAGAAGCCTGATGCGCAACGAGGCCCATCACTACTGCCAGCAACCATCTTCGTATTGTACCCATCTTTGTAGCCTTTATCAACCTCCTGCCTTTTTACAACGATAACCGCTCTTCGTAAGAATCTCCACCACGCGGTCACGGTGGTCGCCTTGGATGAGGATTTCACCCGCTTTGGCAGCACCCCCTACACCGCATTTCGTTTTGAGCAGGCGGGCCAACTCGGCCAAATCGTCGCTCGACCCCACAAAACCCTTGACAAGGGTCACCACCTTACCCCCACGCTGTTTGCGGTCGAGCCACACACGCAGGTTCTGTTCGGCCGGAGCCAACGTCTCGGGCTCCTTTTCCTCGGCCGTTGTATACTGAAAATCGGGGTTGGTCGAGTAGACCATCCCGAGCCGTGCTTTCCAATCGTTCTCTGCCATTTGTATCGTTTTGTGGCGAAAAATGCGCCTATTGGTGCAAAAATAGTAAAAATTAAGTTAATATATCACAGGTTGACACTAAAACAATCTATCTTATTGGTAATCATTTCAATAGATGAGATTGTTCCCAGCTATATGTTTATTATTCTCTTAATAAATTCTTACTAATCTCTCTAATTCTCTATAATTCACCAAGTTAAATTAAACACACATTTGAATATTATTGGAATGATTGGCATCTTTGTGGGATGCTGGGTGAGAGTTAGATGAAATTCCGTGTACACCTTGAGCATATTCATTGAGTTTTTGTATATTTGTAGCATAAACCCGAAGAAATCTTAAAACACCCAAAACAAGCACTTGTTATGAAAAAATGGAGTATCTTACTGCTTGCGCTCGTCGGGGTGACGACGCTGTCGGCACAACCGATTACCGAGGAGGCCAAGCAACGCGCCGCCGAGTTGGTTGCCAAGATGACCCTTGATGAGAAATTGGAGTATATCGGAGGTTATAATTCGTTCTATATCCGCGCCATACCGCGTTTGGGAATCCCCGAGATCCGCATGGCCGATGGTCCGCAGGGGGTACGCAACAATACGCAGAGTACGCTCTATGCGTCGGGTGTTGCCGCAGCTGCTACATGGAATCGTGAGGCGGTTTATAACATGGGTGTCGGTCTGGGTCAGGATTGCCGCGCACGCGGGGTGCATATCCTGCTCGGTCCGGGTGTCAATATTTATCGCTCGCCCCTTTGCGGTCGCAACTTCGAGTACTATGGCGAAGACCCCTATCTGGCCGGACAAACAGCCATTCAGTATATCAAGGGTGTGCAGAGTCAGGGTGCCATGGCCTGCGTGAAACACTACGCGGCGAACAATCAGGAGTGGAGCCGCCACCACGCCTCGTCGGATATCGATGAGCGTACGCTGCACGAGATCTACCTGCCGGCGTTCCGTGCCGCGGTTGAGGAGGCCGGCGTGGGAGCGATCATGACCTCGTACAACCTCATCAACAATGTGCATGGAGCCGAGAACCGCTATCTGAACATCGAGGTGTTGCGCGAGATGTGGGGCTTCGAGGGCATTGTGATGTCGGATTGGAACTCCACCTATTCGGCTATCAACTCCGCAAACGGCGGTCTTGACCTCGAAATGCCGAGTGGAAAACTGATGAACAAGAACTTCTTGGCACAGCCGATTGCCGACGGCATCGTCGATGTGCGCACGATAGACCAAAAGGTACAACACATTTTGCAGACACTGATTGCTTTTGGTTTCTTCGATCGCCCGCAGAAGGATGAGCGTTTTTCGGAGCGCAATCCCTTCTCCGACCAAGCCGCCTTGGAACTCGCCCGCAACAGTGCCGTGTTGCTCAAAAACGACGGCATCCTGCCCCTCAAAAAGGGCAAGGTGACGACGATAGGCATCAACACGCTGCGCATTCCGACGGGTGGCGGCAGTGGCTATGTACACCCCTTCGAGGT
>JAFQFG010000102.1 GCA_017398695.1 Alistipes sp. | reverse complement strand
CAACGCGGACGTTCACAACGTCATCATCCTCCTCGAGCTTCTCGACGAGCTTCTCCACAGCCTCGCGCTCCTCAGCCGAGAGCTCCTTCTGGTCGGTCGGGATGCGTACAGACTCACCCGACACAATCTCGAAGCCCTTATCCTCGAGCCACTTCTGGATTGCTCCGAACGACTCATAGGGAGCGTAGACTGTGATGCCGTCCTCCTCTGCGTAGAACTCATCCACGCCAAGGTCGATCATATCGAGCTCCAGCTCCTCGGGGTCTACACCCGCAGCAACAAACTTGAAGGTGCACTTGTGCTCAAACATAAATGCCACGCTACCGCTGTTACCGAGCGTACCACCACACTTGTTGAAGTACATACGCACATTTGCCACCGTGCGGTTGGTGTTGTCGGTTGCGGTCTCAACGAGGAATGCGACACCGTGAGGGCCGTATCCTTCGTAAACCATCTCCGTGTAGTCCGATGCGTCCTTCTCGGTGGCACGCTTGATTGCACGCTCGACATTCTCCTTCGGCATATTCTCTGCCGTGGCGTTCTGCATAAGGATGCGGAGTCGGGTGTTGCTCGACGGATCCGAACCACCTGCCTTAACAGCGATTTCAATCTCCTTACCAATCTTGGTAAACACACGAGCCATGTGACCCCAACGCTTCATTTTTCGCGCTTTGCGATATTCGAATGCTCTTCCCATTGTCTTTGAATTTTATATATTTATTATGATTTTTCGTATCCGGATGCAAATGTAGTAAAATTTTGGTTATTATATCACAAGTGTAACAATAATTCCTAATCATTCACCTCGATAGATGATAAAAAGGGCGTGTCCAAAAAGTTGTTGGACACGCCTCTTATTGAATGGTTCTTACCTGTGGTGGGGGTTATTTGAGATTCTCCTGCAAGAACTGCTTACCCTCCTCATATGCTTCGATAGCAATATCCTGGGCAAGTGAATACTGGGACTCTGTGCCTTGTACGACACCCGAACCAAGATTCGCTCCCGGTACGGAAATCTTATCGTAAATGGCTTTTGTCATACGCATTGTGTTTCCTTTGACGGTTTTGTTTATGTCAAATTTGTCAAATACCCACTCCAAAGCCACATAGGTCTGCAACAAGCATGGCAATCCCTCCTGGGTGTGGGTTCCATCGGGAGTTAATTTACCCTGATCGCCAAGAGTGTTCAAATTGCTATTCTTTAATGCTTTCTGCACAGCAATACCGAAGGGTATAAGATCCTCGGAAACCGTCTTTTGGAGAATCAGTGCATTGCCGGCTTTTGTTCTCTCGTACACTGCATCTGTATCAACACCATCCTTTCTCAACGGTGCGTGTAACAGGCTCATAAATTTGAGTTCATTGCCACCCTTGTAGTAGTTCGAGATATAATTTTTACAATTATCCCAATCCGTGCAATCCGTATAAGAGTCCTTGTAGTTGAAGTACTCCTGCATACATACAATATCAAATTTGTAGTTAGACAGCACGTTTGCCATAGTCATTGACCTGGTATAGTTAGTCCACTTCTCGCTATTCTCGGCAACAGAGAATATCTCTGCTGTACCACCAAAGGTGGTGAAGTTGGAGTACTGCTGTGCCAAAGTGTTACCGCCTCTGTACCACATATAGATATGGAAGGTAATTTCCGGATAGTAGTTCTTCAACATATACGGCAAGTAGGCGATACCGTCCTGGGTAAGCGAGTTACCAACGAAAAGGATGGAGAGTGTCGGTTTCTCCTCCGGCTCTGCGGGGACAGTCTGCAAATCCGTGCGATCCTGAAGGCGGCAACGAACATTGTAGCCCAAACCGATGGCGTTAGTACCGGTTGTAAGGTATTTATCGGTATTCGTGGTGGCTGCTTCGGTTGTATAATAATCAACAGCGTAGAGTCTGCTATCTGAGAACGTGCGCCAAGCCCACAGGTGTGATACACGGCCAACCGAAGTATATACTCCGTCTTCTGTGCGGTATCCTGAAGCGGGGAACCATACTACCTCTTTGGTTGTCGGGCACTGGTAAGAGTAGCCATAAGTTTTTTCCGGAGTTGAAGCATCCTGATATATGCGATTTTGTTGAATGTTATACAAAGCCGACTTGAAGGTGTCCCAATCATCGATACAATAGCCCGGAGGACAGGGATCGTTGCTTCCCTTTCTGCTGACAACATCCGCATTCTCTGAGTGCCAAGTTAAACTACCGTCCGGTCGAGGAAAATCTTTACAGAATGAGTGAAACTTGGTTTTGGTAGATGACGCAGTTGTACCCATATAGGCAGTAAAATATACTGTTCCATAGATAAGAGGATGGGCCAACATTGTACTGAAGGTATTGCCATAAGTGGTGTATTGGAAACACTGCAGATTATCCTTGAAACCATACATCAGTTCGAAATCCGAGTTCGCGCCAAAGCGGGCACTCGTGCTTTCGGCAGTTGTGTTTGTAATGCTTGTAGCCTTGGGGAACGGAATCGGGCGGCCATACTGATAGTAAAGACCCATTGCTGCCGTTGCATTCTCTGCCGATATATTCGCAGCCTCATTGAGAGTGGTCGGGGCATAAGTTGCGCCAAGGTTACGGTCCATAAGGCCGTGATACTTGTCTGTGGTATTTTGTGCGTTCTTGATCTTTACAGTCTTGGGCTGGTCGGTACACCAGATATGCCATGTCCAAATTGAATTGTGGTTGGCATCAAATACCCAAACCATTACATTACCCTCTTTGTTGCCACCTGCATACTTGAACGAAACAGTGCCGGTCGCAGCGTTGTAGTTTACGTTGGTGATTACCTGCTCGCGGTCACTCCACAGAATGTGAGCATACTTTACATTCGCAAGTTTCTCCACTTCGTTGAGTCTTTGCGCAGGGAATGAGTAGTATTTCGCATCCGAACTTTGCGGAACGATATAGCAGTTGGCCAAGCCCTCTGCGCTCAGATCGGTTGCCGAAGCAGGCTCCAAAGCGTCAAGGTCGATAGCCGCAAGCGGACGAATCTTTGCACGATTAACCTCGACCGCACTCTTTGCCGTAACCGAGTACGAGCCATTGTCGGTCTGAACGCATACGGTCAGGTTCTCGTAGGTGCGGGGAGGTACAATGAAGTAGAATGATTTAGCCTCGCTCTTGCTCAATTGGACATTGTTGCAAGTTGCGTAAATCCAGTTGAAAGCAACCTTATGGCCGGTAGAAAAATCAGCTTTAGGGGCAGAAAAACTGTTCAATGGAATATATGCAAGACCCGAAAGAGCATCCCAAGTACGGGTATTACTGCGCAACGCGATGTGCTTAACCGTCTCGGAGCCCTTCAATTTAACCTCGATATAGCCACACAAGTGCCTGAACATGAGGTTACCATCTACGAGTTGTGCAACCATAACATCCTCCTTGTCATCAAAGACCAAGTTCGTGCCGTCGAGAGTAATATCCTTTGCCAATCGATGGCCAAAACTGCTGGCATTTGCACTATAGTTATAGTCTGTGGTGTAAGGATATATCGCATACAGGGCATTGCTCGGTATTTCAAACGTTGCCGATGAGCCGTTAATCGACTTGGCAACACACTCGGTGACAGTACCATCTGTGGCAATCGCTCCGATAGAGTCGCCCTCGCTCCACACAACTTTACCTCCGTTTCCTCCGTCGGTAAGCGTTGTACGCGACTCCTCGTCTTCGAGGTCAGCGGTAACCTCGACAAACTCTACATTGTTCAAACCCTCGTTCGAGAGGATGTTGTCGGTTGTGATATCCTCAGTACAACCAACCATAGCACCTGCTGCAACGAGCAACGATGCTACATAGCAATAAAACTT
>JAFQFG010000101.1 GCA_017398695.1 Alistipes sp. | reverse complement strand
CGACCACCTGAACTTAACGGTGCAGGTGAAGGGAAATGAGCAACACGACCTGCTGGTGCACATCCTCACAAAGGGTGTACCCTACTATTATCGCGTAGATAGTTATAACGATAGTGGCGTAACGCTCGGCGAGGTGGTTGCCGAGGAGCGTCCGATAGCATAACGAGAAGCATGGAGAAGACTTGGCGTTGGTTCGGTAAGAACGATAAAATAACCCTGTCGATGCTGCGACAGATTGGGGTTGAGGGAATTGTGACGGCACTGCATGCCATTCCCAATGGGGAGGTGTGGAGCGAGGAGGCGATTCGTGACCTGCAACGTTACATCGAGGCACATGGCCTGCGGTGGAGTGTGGTGGAGTCGTTGCCCGTAAGCGAGGCGATTAAATATGGCGGCGCGGAGCGCGATCAACTGATTGCGAACTACAAGGAGAGTCTCCGCAACCGGGGTCGTTGCGGTATTCATACGGTATGCTACAACTTCATGCCCGTCATCGACTGGATTCGTACCGACTTGGCACGGCCGTGGGAGGATGGTACGACGTCGCTCTATTTCGACTATGTACGCTTCGCCTACTTCGATTTGAAGATGCTGGAGCGAGCAGGTGCCGAGCAGGATTATACGCCAGAAGTGCTGTCCAAAGTCGAGGCGTTGGATGCCACGATTACCGAGGAGGAGCGTGCTGCCTTGGTCGATACGATTATTGTCAAGACACAGGGCTTCATCAACGGCAATATCCGGGAGGGCGACAAGGCTCCGGTGGCAATCTTCAAGCGACTGCTGCAGCAATATGAGGGTATCGACCGTGCGCAACTCCGCGCCAACCTGTGCTATTTCCTCGAGGCGATTATGCCCGTGTGCGAGGAGTGGGGTATCAATATGTGCATCCATCCCGACGACCCGCCGTATCAGGTCTTGGGTCTGCCACGCATCGTGACGAGCGAGGAGGATATCGCCTGGATGCTCTCGGCCGTAGATAATCCGCACAATGGGGTAACCTTCTGTGCCGGCTCGCTTTCGTCGGGGGCGCACAACGATGTTCGAAAGATGGCACGTCGTTTCCTCGAGCGCACCCATTTCGTGCACCTGCGCAGTTGCCATATCCTCGAGGGTGGTAACTTCATCGAGGCCTCGCATCTCGAAGGCCGTGGTCATCTGGTCGATTTGGTGCGTCTCTATGAGGCGGATCCGCGCCATGACCTGCCGATGCGTGTCGACCATGGTCGCACGATGCTTGGCGATGAGCTGTTGGGCTACAATCCCGGTTACTCGTTCCATGGTCGCATGTTGGCCTTGGCGCAGGTGGAGGGTATGATGGCCGTTGTGCGCGATGAATTGAAGCAAACAATCTAATAAAGACGAACGATATGAACGAACAGTTTTCGATTAAAGACAAGGTAGCCGTCATCACGGGTGCCGGTGGTGTCTTGGGTGGCAATGTCGCCAAGAGTTTTGTCAAAGAGGGAGCCAAGGTGGTGGCTCTCGACATCCGCCAAGAGCAACTCGACAAGCGTGTCGAGGAGTTGCGTGCCATTG
>JAFQFG010000100.1 GCA_017398695.1 Alistipes sp. | reverse complement strand
GTCAATGAGGTACAATAACCGAATGCATAATATCCAATCGAAGTAACACTATTGGGGATAGTAATACTTGCCAATGTCGAACATTCATAAAATGCATGTGCTCCGATTGTAGTAACAGGGCCATCAAATGTGATTACTCCCTTGCCATTCTCGTATACATTAGACACAATATTTACACCAAAAACATCCGTCTTATGCGGTGTGACAACCTTCCCATCGCTCGAAGTATACTCGATGGTATTAGTAGCGATCGAGGGGTCTGCCGACGGGTCGGCAACAATAAAACTTTTATGTGTGTTCCAATATGGAGCATATTTATACTTGTCCACCGATTCCGAAGGAACAAAGATCATACGATTGCTGGCATTGTTGGTAAAGGCCTTATCACCATTAAGCGTCGGCGGAGTTGTCGGTTTGCAATACACCTCCGCAAGTTTTGAGCAAGAATAGAATGCATAATCACCTATCGCAGTAACACCTTCTCCAATAATTGCGCTTGTCAAATTATTGCAATAATAGAATGCTCTAGTTCCAATCTCTGTAACGTGACCTGGGATTGTAACATTTGTAATTGAAGTGCACCTGCTGAATGTATACGGTTTAATCGCTGTGATACCATTTGGAATTGTCAGCTCTGTCAATTTGCTGCCGTTAAGATAAAGGTCGGCCTCGTTGTCAGTTGGATTTGCATAGGAGTTGCTAAATTCGACTTTGCACCAAGCTTCCAAATCGGTAATATCAACCCTTTTAAGTGAATTACAATCATCGAATGCATTATTTCCAATCGAAGTAACACTGTCGGGGATTGTCACACTTGTCAGACCGGAGCAATAGAATGCCTGATTTCCAATCGAAGTGACGCTTTCAGGGATTGTTACACTCGTCAATGATTTACAATTATTGAATGCATAATTTCCAATCGAAGTAACGCCATTAGGGATTGTTACACTCGTCAGTGAGGTGCAATTATTGAATGCATAATCTCCAATCGAGGTGACACTTTTAGGGATTATCGCACTTGTCAATGAGGTGCAACTCTCGAATGCATTATCTCCAATCGAAGTAACGCTGCTTGGGATTGTTATACTTGTCAGGTTTACACAATTATAGAATGTTTTATCTCCAATCGAAGTAACGCTGCTCGGGAGTTTTATACTTTTGAGTGTTTTGTAGCCTTTGAATGCTTCATCAGGTATAAGTTTAATATCGTGATTGTAGGTGATTGCGCCCTGTCCATTCTTATAAGTATGTGATACCAAACCCGTAATTCCGGCAGGCTCCGTAATCATCTTCCCGTCGGTCGAGGTGTAGTAGATGACCTTGTTTGCACTCACGCCGGGTGTGGGAGTCGGTGTGGGCTCCTCGCCTGCATTGTTGATAAAGTCGTACTCGAACACCTGCTCCTCGCAGCCGCCAAAGAGCGTCACCGCGAGTGTTGCTACCATTATATATATTATATATAGTATCCTCTTCATTGCGCCCAACACTTAAAATGTGCAACCTAACTTAATTGTCAAACCTCCCGACATGCGGCGCGACAGCGCACCCTGCGTATCGCTGACAGGACGATAGTAGGGTCGCATCTGCATCAATCCGCCAAATTGCATAAAGATGCTTGCGCGATCCTTCTTGGTGCGGATATTCAAACCAAATGCGGGCTCGATAAAGAGATTTGTGGAACTATATGGCTCGCTATGGATAGTCTCCTCCTTATGGTTCACTATAACAAGTTCCGGCTTGCCCTTCAATCCGATCTTCGCTCCGCCCGACAGTCCAAAGTAGGGCTGACACTTAGACTTGGAGAAGTAGGCTCGCAGATGCAGATATAGCGGAATCATCACCTTCGATGCCGCAGGACAGTAGCGCTCATACATATTGGCGGAACCATCCAAGCCCGATCCGTCATCCTTGACAACGATGTTGACTCCCGTACCGGCACCAACAAAGAATCCGTTGCTCACACGGTAGCCGGCAATGTAGTTAATGCCGAAATCAACGAGCTTGTAGCTGCCCAGACCGATATCCGTACCCAGGCTAATCGACTGCTCAAAGCCCTTCTCCACCGGCTTAACCTGCTTCGGAGTCTTTACCGGTTGGGGTTTCGGCTCTTTGACCGGCTTTGTCTTGGGTTCTTTCTCGGGTTTCTGCTTTGGCTCTTTAACTGGTTTTACCTTCTCTTCGGGTTGCGACTGCGGCTCCTGGGGTGTAGCGGTCGGGAGCTGCGGAGAGCTGGCAAGCAGACGGGTCATCTCGACCGTACGTTCGAGGTTCTTCGACTCCTCGATGGTGATCTCCTCAGTCCAATATTCGTAGCCGGCTCTATTGAGTGCCAAACGGTGCTGACCGACCGTCAGATCGAGCATCATCGGAGTTTGACCCACAACCTTACCGTCGATGAAGATGTCGGCACGCGGGGGTGTACTCGAGATTTGGAGCGAACCCATAATTGGCGTTGGCGTGTCGATGGTGTAGCTCTGCTCTGCCACCTCCGAGGTGATGGTGTGCGACATCGTGACGGTACGGCAGTTCTCCTTGCGAGCCTCAAAACGATAGATGCCGGAATTGAGCATTCCTCGCCACGGAGATAAGCCCTTCTTCTCGCCATTAATCCAAATCTCCACTCCCGGGCCTGATGTGATGGTTACTTGCGCTGCATCGGGCAACAGAGCGACCTTTTTGTCGACCTTCTCACCCGACACGATAAATGTTCCGCTCTGGGCGTGATATCCCTCGGCCATAACATGCCATTGGTGTGTGCCGTTGTTGAGCGTAACCTGCACAAAACCATCCTTGGCAATGTGGGGTGTATTGTCAATCATCACAACCGCATTGCGAGGCTCAACCTCGAACAGTACGTACTGTGCCTGCGACTTGGTGCTGACCTCCATACGGAACGAGTAGCTCTCGCTGCTGACATCGAACTCTCGCTCAACTGTAGCTGCTCCGTGAACGACCCTAATCTTATGCATGCCCGGAACGACATCGGCTATAGGGCACATATACTGCTCGTTGGTCGTTCCTACAAAGACATCGTCAAGATAGACATCTGCACCCTTGACATTGGTGGCAACCACCACCGGCAGCAAGAGGTTGAGTTGAGCTTCCATACGATACTCTTTGTTTCCCTCGAGGTCGACAGTGACCTCGTTCGAATCGCCGAACTTGTCGTGGTGGAGGTAGAAACGGGTCTGCTCCTTGGCTGTCATCTCGATAATAAGGCCGTTACCCTCGACTGCAGTAACCTTCTTAGTCAGCTCGACCATACCGCCCTTAATATGCACAATAAGGCCGTCAATCTGCTCGCGAGTCATGCGGTTGATGTGCAACTTAATGCGGGCACACGGACGTTTCGAACGGTCAAGCGGAATTTTATCGATAGCTACACCCGACAGTGCATCTGTCTGCACCGGAGCGAAACTCGATTGATCAATCTCCAAGATACTCTTCTCCTCTTGGGCATAGGTGCCCACACATGCCAAAGCAAATAGAAGCGTTAACGCTATTTTTCTCATAAGTTAGGGATTCAAAATAAAATATGGCCGCAAATTTACAATAAATTTATTTATTGCACAACACTTTAGAGCCCCTTATTAGTTGTCCGGAGTAGGGAATTTCTAATTATTTTGAAAACTGTTTGGTATTTGAGCAAAGTTTCTTACCTTTGTGCTCTAATGTGTGAATTTTAACAAAAGAGTATTTACCGTATGAAAAAGATTTTTTTGGTTGCGCTTGCTGTTGTCGCAACAATGACCTCTTGCAAGGAGGCCGAGCAGAATAAGACTGAGGAGCAGGGTGCTACTGCAACAGAGGTAGTTTGCGATTTGGCGTTTGTGAATGCCGACAGAGTCTTTGCCGAGAGTGATATCTTCAAGAGTGAAGGTGTAGCTTTGAAGGAGAAGACCGAGCGTGCACAGCAGGATTGGGCTCGCAAGGAGCAGGGTCTTCAGAACGAGGCTATGCAACTGCAGGAGAAGTATCAGAAGGCTCTGATTACTACTCGTGATGCACAGACCAAGCAGGAGGATATCGAAAGACGTGCCCAGAACCTTCAGACTCGCGTACAGCGTGAGGCACAGACCCTCGAGGAGGAGAATATCGTATTCTCGAACCGCATGCAGGATCTGTTGATTCGTGCCGTGCAGGAGGTGAATGCAGACAAGAAGTACAAGATGGTTCTCAATGCTTCGGCTCTGCTCGATGCCGATATGGCACTCGACATTACCGATGCAGTTTTGGCAAAGGTTAACGAACTCTACGCAGCAGAGAAGAAGGACGAGAAGAAAAAGTAGTCTTGTCGTTACGCTTTAGCGAAATAGCTGTCCCGACAGTAGTCGAGGACGGCTTTTTTTTGTGTCTGCCCCGGAGTGCGCAGGAGAAATATATGTTTCGGAATAATCTTTGTGTGACTACAGCAGCAAGATTAAAGAGTAAAAGTTATGACACGCAAACACACGACTTCAGCCATTACATCGCGACGCAATTCCGATATAGCCAACTTGTATCTTCGGTTGTTTATAGGTGGCGTTGTCCTACTGCACAATATCGGAAAGATGCAGACCTACAACGAGATCATCGACACCTTCCCATCGTTGCTTTTTGATAGCCCTACGCTGACATTTGCCGTCTTTACGATTGCAGAGGTGGCCTTTGCAATGATGATTATGTGTGGATTGTGGATTCGTTTTGCCTCGTTTCTGATGGCGCTCGGAATGTTCTTGTCGATCTTTGTGGTAGTGCCGACATCGGGCATGACTGCCGGAACACTGCAGTTTATCTATATGGGCATCTACATCTTCTTTGTCATAGCAGGAGGAGGTCGGTATGCGTTGGATACTGTTCTATGGGGGCGAAAAGTTGTCGAATAGTCGAAAATCGACAATAAATGGCTCTTTATTCTCCAAATGGAGCGTAGTTAAGAAAATTTTTCTACCTTTGTCGAGATAAAATATCAAACACTATCTAATATGAGAAAGTCTATTATGCTCGTT
>JAFQFG010000099.1 GCA_017398695.1 Alistipes sp. | reverse complement strand
GTGCGTGGCGACAAGGTCTTTATTGCGGTGGGCAACACCGAGATAAATGCCTACGACCGCGTGGTGGTATTTGCAATGCCATCGGCAATTGACAAGATTGGTTCGTACTTTAATTAGCACATACGGACAGCGGGATGGAGCCCAACCAGAGCTCCGCCTCGCCAAAAGTTGAATAGATAAAAAGTTCTTTGACTCAAACCAGACAAGTGAAGCAGCCGAACAGAGATAAGATTTAACAGAAAAATATTGTTTCGGTGTCACTTAAAGGCAAGATTTTACAGCGATTTTTCCGCTCTCGAATGGGACGCATCGAGCAGATGATGCGCTACCCCATCGACACTCAGCACGAGATGTGGTCTGAGATTTTACGTCACGGCAAAAGATGTGACTTCGGCCGACGATACGAAGTCGACCGCATTGAGAGCATTGAGGATTTTCAGACACAGGTACCCCTATCAACCTATGACACGATGGGCGATTACCTGCAACAGATGCTGAACGGAGAGGCAGATGTGACGGCTCGCGGCCGGATAGAGATGTTTGCCCGCTCGTCGGGGACCACCTCCGGGCGAAGCAAGTACATTCCTGTCACCCATAGAGCTCTTTGGGGCAACCACTTGCGCGGCATGCGCGACGTTGTGACGCTCTATCTCAACGCCTATCCCGACTCGCGTATCCTCGATGGCAAGACTCTCACGCTCGGTGGATTTTGCAGCAAGATGAATGGAGCATTGGTTGGCGATTTGTCGGCATTGTTGATCTACAAGAGCCGAGCTATGGGCGGGTGGTTCAGGCTACCACGCACCGAGACCGCTCTGCTGCCCGACTTCGACGAGAAGGTCGAGCGTATATGTCGAGAGTGCTGTGGCGAGAACATCACTTCGTTTGCCGGAGTTCCCTCATGGAATTTGGCTCTGATGCGGCGCGTATTGGAGTTCACGGGACGAACAGACCTGCGCGAGGTATGGAACGGACTGGAGCTCTTTGTGCATGGCGGAGTCGGGTTTTCACCCTACCGCAAGGCCTATGCCGAGCTGTTCCCGAGTGGGAATATACGCTACATGGAGAGTTACAACGCCTCGGAAGGATTCTTTGCGATAGCCGACGACCCGCAACGTGAGGATATGTTACTGATGCTCGACTACGGCACATTCTACGAATTTCGCAGCGGAGAGAGCGTTGTTCCGCTCGAAGGCGTGAGTGTGGGTCTCCCCTACGCGATGATTATCACCTCGACCAATGGGTTGTGGAGGTATGAGATTGGTGATCTTGTGGAGTTTACCTCGACAGATCCGTACAGGATACGGATCGTGGGGCGGACAAAACAATACATCAACGTCTTTGGCGAAGAGTTGATACTCGACAACGTCGAGAAGGCCTTAGAGAGGTGTTGTCGACAGACGGGCATCCATATCGAGGAGTATACGGTGGCTCCGCAATATATGACAACCCGCGAAGCCGGAGCTCACGAGTGGTTGGTCGAGTTTACGCAAGAGCCGGTGGAGATTGAGCGCTTTGCCGATGCGGTTGATAGTGCCTTGATCTCCATAAACTCGGACTATGAGGCCAAACGTCGTAGTACGATGACAAGATTGAGGATTGAGCCGTTGCCACGCGGCACGATACAGCACTGGTTGGCAGCTACGGGCCGCAACAAGGTGCCACGATTG
>JAFQFG010000098.1 GCA_017398695.1 Alistipes sp. | reverse complement strand
GCAACCATCACCAAAAGAGCGCTGCCGGCCTTATAGCGCTCAATATTTGTCAGACGAAGTACCTCCCACTCATCCTGGGATACAGATATCTCTTTAGGAAGAGTTGCTCTGAGTTTTGATAACCTTATCGGAATGTAAGGAGTGCGTGTCTTGCCCTTAAGTTCCAACTTGAAACTCATAACGACCTTGCCTTCGCTGTCGTAAGTGGCGTCGCTCTTTGTATAGCTTATAAATGTAAGCTTTGAGCCATTCTTTATAGCGCCATTTGCTACGTCGATCAACTCTTGCTGAGTGGTGCTGTTATTGATGTCGTAATTATTTAACGCTTTGGAGAGTGCGCTGCAGTCGGCATCAATCGCTGCATCGGCAGCAGAGCCATTGATCGGTAAGACCTTATGCACAGGTATAATATCACTCTTATCGGCGAGTGTGATGATTATATTTCCGATGATACTTCCTTGAACGCTCGATGTCGGGGGAGCGTATCTATAATTCTTGTCCCACTCGGCCTTTGTGCCATTAACGGCCGCCGCATTTACAGCTTTCAGCAAATCCTTGCCCGTCGTTTTGGCGGTGACAGTGAGATCCTTTATTGCCGTCTTCATAAGAGCCATATCTTCATTCAACTTCATGGCTTCAGGAGATTTATTGAGGGCCGGCAGTGCAACGGTAAAGTAGTATTGATTCAGAGTGACACCGTCGCACTTTATTCCAATCGGCACAGAGAGATGTCCGTCAGCGGTTTCGGTCGGTAATTTTCTACTGTATCTATAAGCTACGCCCGCAGACCATATCTCCGCATTAGGAAGCTTGCTTTTTAAGTATTGGAATACATCCCTATCATTGGTGGCATTGTTGGCTTTGAATGCTGTAGCCAATTCTGCAAGCTTAGTACGGAGCTTATACTTCGGATTATTGGGGTTCTCGCCGCCAAGCATTTTCCAAGTATATTTAACAACGATATTCTTATTCTCGGCCAGGGTCACCTGCGCCTTCTGCCCGTTGATAGTGGCATTAATTCTGCCTGAGGTCGAGAAGATGTTCGATGAGCTTGCCTTGATTCTCAACTTTACGCTAATGGTATAGTCATTTCCTTGAATAAACATCCCATTATCAAACTCGCCAGACCAGTGCACCTCATACACCTCTGAACTTGCAGTCTCGGGGACACTCGCCTTAAAGGAGTACTTTGCTCCTACCGCAGGCTCTGCAGTCGTAATTACCACTTTGGTAACAACTGCGGCCGTAGCCGAGTAAGAGAAACAAAACGATAGCAAAGCTGCTAATAACAGTAATCTATTTTTCATATTAAAACCGATTTATTTCATTATATCACATCATCCTTACAAAGATACATAAATTTGAGAGAATTGCAAAATAGCGACAGGTCAGTGTCGAGGCTGTTCCGGCTCGATAATCGGGTGTGTCAGCTATTGGCTACCTACCACTCACCGAGCCACTTACAACGCTCGGATTTTTTCGGCCACTAAACCAATGATTTACCTTGTTTCGTACTCTTTCCTCTAAAAAAAAACTCCCCAAAGTCAGGGGAGGTAACCGCAGATCGGATGGATCTGTCAATTTTCTAATTTTGACGTAACAATAACGTATTTTTGCAATCTCTTATTCATTCCTAACCTCCATTGCCTCTAACCACTCTCTGGCATAGGCATCCGATGGCATGCGCAGGTCGCCACGAGGCGAGAGCGATACCGAACCGACCTTCGGGCCATCCGGAGCAGCCGAGCGCTTGAACTGCTGCGAGAAAAATCTCTTCAAGAATACTCGCAACCAATGGCGTATCTCTTCGGAAGTAAACTCTCCATCAAATGCACGACGTGCCAGATACTCAATCTTCGTTGGTGCAAATCCGTTGCGCATGAAGTTATAGATGAAGAAGTCGTGCAGAGCGTACGGGCCCACCAGATCTTCGGTCTTTTGGGCTATGTTGCCATCGTTGTCAGCCGGCAGTAACTCGGGACTTACGGGTGTCGCAACGATATCCTTAAGTGTTGCACGTACCTGCGCATTTGCATCATTTTCGGCACACCACTCAACAAGTGTGCGTACCAGTGTCTTCGGAATCGAGCAATTCACATTGTACATCGACATCGAATCGCCATTATATGTCGCCCAGCCGAGTGCCGCCTCGCTCAAATCGCCCGTGCCGATGACAATGCCGTTCTCCTTGTTAGCCAAGTCCATCAATATCTGTGTGCGCTCGCGTGCCTGGGAGTTTTCGTATGCTGCTCCACGCTCCTCGGGGTCGATGCCGAGGTCGGCAAAGTGCTGCTCACACGCCTTGCGGATAGATATTTCGCGCATCGTGATGCCCAACTCGCGCATCAGGGTAAGTGCATTTTGGTAGGTGCGGTCTGTTGTGCCAAATCCGGGCATTGTAACTCCGATAATGCCCTTGCGATCGAGTCCGAGCAGATCGAATGTCGCAACTGTTGCCAGCAGTGCCAATGTCGAGTCCAGACCGCCCGAGATGCCGATAATTGCCGTTTTGCATCCTATGTGTGATAGGCGTTGCGCCAGGCCTGCCGTCTGTATCGCGATAATCTCGCGACATCCCTCATCGAGGTCAGCAGGGATGAATGGTGCAGGGTTGATCGTGCGCTCCAATTCGCTTGCGGGCTGCTCGAGATTGATATGCAGGATGTCGAAACGGTTGTCGAGGTTGATAAACGAGGTGTGGCGACGACGCTCGTTAAAGATATGTTCAACGTCAATGTCGGCTACGGTCAGTCGCTCGTCACGAACAAATCTCTCGCGGGCTGCGATGATTGTACCATTCTCGGCGATGATGCCGTTACCCGTGAATACAAGGTCGGTCGATGACTCACCCACACCTGCCGAACAATAGACATATCCGCACAGGGCGCGTGCCGACTGCTGCTTGATAAGCGAGCGCAGGTAGGCGTGCTTGCCCAGAATTTCGGGTGTCGCCGAGAGGTTGAATATCAGCGTAGCACCTGCCAAAGCCATGTCTGATGATGGCGGAGCGGGGACCCACAAATCCTCACAGATCTCGACTCCGAATCTCACGCCATGCACCTTGAAGAGAAGGTCTGTGCCGAAGCGTACTCTCTGTCCGCAGATGACAATCTCGGTGTTGCGGATGTCGCGGCCCTCCGAGAACCAGCGGCTCTCGTAGAATTCGGAGTAGTTGGGGATGTAACTCTTGGGAATAATACCCTCAATCTTGCCGTTGGCGATGACCACAGCGCAGTTGTAGAGGTTGTTTTTGTAATATATCGGCATTCCGACAATCGACACAATAGGTCGGGGAGTTGCCAGCAACAGCGACAACGCCTCGTCACCGGCCTCCAAAAGGCGCGATTGCAGAAAGAGGTCACCGCAGGTGTAACCCGTAATCGAGAGTTCGGGGAATACCACCACACTCACGCCACGCTCCACAGCCTCGGCAGTCATCCGGTCGATAGCCTCGGCATTTGCCCTGCAATCGGCAACCTTCACTAACGGTGTTGCCGCAGCAACCTTTACAAAACCGTATCTACTCTTCATATCTATATGTTTTAATGGCATTGAATGACATTCGGGCTACGCCCTTAATGGCATGCGCAATCAAAGATTGCTGAATGGCATCAAATGACAAAAATACTACTTTTTTCTCTTTTCTTCAATGCGCGCTTTTGCCAAGGACTCTCTAAAACCGCCCTCACGGACAAAACGTGCAATCTGTTTCTCTATATGTTTACGAAGCAAAACATCCTCTTGGTATAGCAATACAATCGTCAATATTTGCAATTACCTCGTCGTCTCTTGTTTTGGTTAACTCTAAAAAGAGTCTCGAATCACTATGCTTCAAACCAAGTTCTCTCATAGCCTCGACCTCGTTCGATTCGGTTTCCCATATTCGCAAATTGCGAGTTCGCAGATAGACGATAAGATTGTGATACAGATTGTTATTTTGCTTTGTTATGTCCATCCCTATATCTGACATTCAATGCCATTCAGTGAGCGAAAGCGAACGCATGCCATTTGTTGACATACTCTAAAATTATTTCTAATTATCAACTGTCAATTTATTTCGCCCAGAGTTGTGCGAGGTTGATGATTACCTTCACAGCCTTCTCCATCGAGTTGAGCGAGCAGTACTCGAACTTGCCGTGGAAGTTCATACCTCCGGCAAAGATGTTGGGGCAGGGCAGACCCATAAACGAGAGTCGTGCGCCATCCGTACCTCCACGTATCGGGCGGACTATGGGCTGCACGTCAGCCTCGCGCATAGCCTCCAAAGCCTTGTCGATAACCTGCGGATGTGGCTCGACCATCTTGCGCATATTGTAGTATTGGTCTTTCAGGGTAAGGGTCAGCACACCCTCACCAAACTTATTGTTCAAGATGCCGACAATGTTGTGCATCCAGACCTTCTTCGCCTCGAACTTCTCGGCATCGTGGTCGCGGATGATGTACGAAATCTGTGCCTGCTCGACCGTGCCATTGATACCTACGCAGTGGTAGAAACCCTCGTAACCCTCGGTGTGCTCGGGACGCTCCTGCGCGGGCAGTAGGGCATTGAGTTCGCAGGCTACCTGTATGGCGTTAATCATCTTACCCTTGGCATATCCCGGGTGTACGTTGAGACCCTGAATCGAGATCTTTGCCGAGGCAGCGTTGAAGTTCTCATACTCCAACTCGCCCTCGTAGCCGCCATCCATCGTGTAGGCAAAGTCAGCACCAAACGCCTTGACGTCGAAGAAATCGACACCGCGACCAATCTCCTCGTCGGGCGTAAAGCCGATGCGGATTTTGCCGTGCTTAACCTCGGGATGTGTCATCAGGTACTCCGCTGCGGTCATAATCTCCGCAACACCTCCCTTATCATCCGCACCGAGCAGAGTTGTTCCGTCGGTGTGAATCAGCGTGTGACCCACGAAATTGCGCAACTCCGGGAAGTCTGCCACTCGCATCGTGAGAGCATCGTTCAGCACGATATCCTCGCCATCGTAACACTCGATGATGCGGGGCTTTACATCCTTGCCACTCATATCGGGAGCGGTATCGACGTGGGCGATAAAACCGATTACGGGGGCATTTTCGTAGCCTTCGCTTGCGGGTATCGTACCCATCGTGTAGCCATACTTGTCGGTTGTGACCTCTATCATGCCGAGAGCCTCCATCTCCTCACGGAGCATATTGAGCAGGTCGAACTGCTTGGCCGTCGAGGGGAATGTTTCGCTATTCTCGTCACTCTGTGTATCCACAGCGACATATTTCAAAAATCTCTCTTTCAGTTCCATAATTTTTCTCATTATGCGGCATCTTTCGATTCTCCTTTCATTGAGTGGTCTATCGCAAATGCCTATTTTTATAATTCAAATAAAAAATCAAAGTTCAGTCTTGACGAATGAAATATTACCCTTCTTTGCCTTGGCGCGATTGAAACGATCCTCGCCAAAGGTTAAGTAGATATCTCCCTTGTACTCGCTCAAACAGTAGTATTGTATGCTGTGCGGTGAGGCAATCTCCCATGCACGCTCGACAGTACCCACATCGTTGAGAATCGCCAGACGCACACGGCTGCGGTTTGCGCCCTTGCCATTAGGCAACAGATAGTTGGGCTTCACGTTATACATCACATATACCGCTCCATCGTAGTTCAGGAACTCGGGGCGTGACTCGATGTCGCCAATCTGATAGGGCTTGCACAGACACTGGCCCGTGAGCGAGTAAACTCCGAGGAATGTGCCGCGAACAACCTTATTCGCAGGGCGAGATGTGCGGGCAATGATATATACTCGCTCACCTTCGATAGTCATCGCAGCCTCGGCTGCTCCATACCTAAACTCGGGGCAAGAGTAGACCATCTCGTAGTCGATACCATCTTTGGTACGAACCACGATAGGCACCGAGCCCGCGCAGCACCAACTTGAAATTACGTTGTAGTACCACTCGCCGTGCTTGGTGAAATTTTGGTCGAGCAGTGGGCGCTCATAACCCACGAAATTGGTAACACCAAGGTCGGTGTAGACCTCTCGGAACGCCTCCGCGGTCATCGTTACGCTCTTCTTCTCACCGTTGTGGGTGTAGTGTATGCGACAACGGTCAACAAAACCGATAGGCTTGCCATCCTCGGCGCTGATGTCGAATGCCGCCATCACCGAGTCGCCATTCTCGCGAGCCTGAAAGACGCAACGGATCTTGTCGCCCAAATCCAACAGAAAGACATCATAGGGCGGATAGTTGCTGTCCTGCTTGAACTCGCCAATGCTGCCACCTGTCTTGAGCAGTACCGAGTGCTCAATCTTCCCCGACTTGTACTTCTTGATGTTGAACTTACTCAACGCCAAGTCAATCGTCAGATTCGATGGGTCTTCGTGGTTGTTTTGACAGTCGCGGATATGTGTTACAAAAACATCGCCCTTCTTGTTAATGAGGGTTGCAGAGGCGTGCGACATCTTGTTTGCAGGGTCAGAAATTACCACTCCATCCTCCACGTTGAATGGGAAGAGAGTCTTCGGCTCGCGTGCAGATGCGACGAGCGATGCCAATCCAAATATAGCTAATAGTGCAAAATATCTTGTTTTCATATTCGTTCTCATTTGAATTGTGAATTATGAATTGTGAATTGTGAAATGGCCCCTATTCTTCCTTTTTCGCCTTAAGGGTGTGAACGGTAAAGTAGATTGCCAGAGCGATATACATCGCCAATGCCAACCACTCGGCCGAGTTCGATGCTGCCCAATCGGTCATATACAAATCGACACCCACAAACTTCAGCACAGCTGCCACAACTCCCATCAGCGCACCTCCGGCAATAAATCCCGAGGCGAGCAGAGTTCCTCTGTCGAAACGAGCCTTATTGAGAGCCTCATCCTTCGAGCGATTCGATACAAACCACGCGATAGCACCACCCGCCACAAGCGGAGCGTTGAGCGACATCGGGATAAACATACCGAGCGAGAATGCCAATGCCGGCACTCCAATCCAGTTCAATACCAGAGCCAATACCGCACCTGCGAAGTAGAGCACCCACGGGGTCTCGCCACCCTCCATCAGGGGTTTGATAACTGCTGCCATGGCGTTTGCCTGCGGAGCGGTCAGAGCGTTCTCGCCAACAAATCCGTAGGTCTTGTTGAGGATAATCATCACACCGGCAACCGTCGCTGCCGATACGAATGTACCGAGGAACTTCCATGCCTCCTGCTTCTTGGGAGTGGTGCCGAGCCAATAGCCAATCTTGAGGTCGGTGATGAAACCTCCGGCCATCGACAATGCTGTGCAGACAACTCCTCCGATAATCAGAGCAGCGGTCATGCCCTTCTCGCCGTTAAGACCAACCGAAACCAAAACGAGTGAGCTGAGAATCAACGTCATCAGTGTCATTCCCGACACGGGGTTTGTTCCAACAATGGCGATGGCATTTGCCGCTACGGTCGTAAAGAGGAATGCAATGATAAAGACGATAAGCAGAGCGACGATAGTGTGGAACCAGTTGCCCAGCACTCCAAACTGGAAGAATACGAGTGTCGCAACGAGTACGGCAATAATTACCGAGAGTATAACTCTCATCGGCAGATCGCGCTGTGTGCGCTCAACGGCTCCGTCCGACTTCTTGCCACCGAGCTCTTTGACTGCAAGGCCTACGGCCGACTTGATGATGCCTGCCTGCTTGATGATGCCGATAAGTCCGGCCATGGCGATACCGCCAATACCGATGGGACGGCCATACGCCTGGAAGAGTTGCATTGCACTCATCTGGGCAGCCTCAGCCGAAGCATAACCCACCAACGGAACAATCACAAACCAGACAAGGCACGAGCCTGCGGTGATGATTACGGCATATTTCAATCCGATGATATATCCCAGACCGAGCAGCGTTGCGCCCGTATTCATCGAGAACTCAACCTTAAACTTGTCTGCCACTGCGACACCCCATGCGGTCATCTTGGTCGAGATATTCTCTGCCCAAGCTCCGAACGACGACACAGCAAAGTCGTAAAGACCTCCGATTACGCCCGCAACAGCCAGCAGTACGGTCTGCTTACCGCCCTTCTCGCCCGATACGAGCACCTCGGTGGTTGCCGTAGCCTCGGGGAAGGGGTATTTGCCGTGCATATCCTTTACGAAATATTTACGGAAGGGGATGAGCAGTACGATACCGAGGACTCCTCCAAGCAGTGACGAGAGGAAGACCTGATAGAACTGCGCCTCCAGGCCGAGGATATAGAGTGCCGGCAGTGTAAAGATAGCTCCGGCTACGATTACGCCTGACGATGCACCGATCGACTGTATAATCACATTCTCTCCCAGCATGCTGCGATTCTTACCGCGCAGCGAGCCGAAACCTGCTGCCAAGATTGCAATCGGAATTGCTGCCTCGAAGACTTGTCCGACCTTCAAACCGAGGAATGCGGCTGCTGCCGAGAAGATTATTGCCATGATAACACCCATCGTGACCGAGTAGGGTGTCGCCTCTGCGGGGGTTGTGTTGGCCGGCATCACCGGCTGATACTCCTCACCGGCCTTAAGCTCTCTGTAAGCATTCTCCGGCAGAGAGATGTTCTTTTTCTCTTCCATAATTTATTGCTTTTTTATTGTAAAACTTTAATTATCAATCAATTAATGTTAGTTGTCAATTCTGAAAATTGCGACGCTGAATGGCTGCATCGTGAATGTATGACCCATCTTTGAACTCCGGCACTTGGCGAGTTTCGAGTTGTTGCCGTAAATCCACTTAGCCCTCTTGCCGAGCGGTGCGGTTGACCCGCTAACCTCACGCTTCGAGGGGTTGAAGACCACGACATACTTCTCGTCGCCCAACGTGCGGGCGTATATCATAGGGTAGGGATTGTCCATATCACCCACATACTTCCACTCACCGGCCGTGCCGAGTGCGGGAATCTCGCTGCGCAAAGCGATAAGCCCCTTAACATAGTTCAACACCGAGCCGGGGCCGTTCTGCTGCTCTGCAACATTCGGGAAGCCCGATATTTGGTCTATGGGCAGGAAGAGCTTGGTGGCATCTTCGACCATCGAGAAGCCGGCATTGCGTGTTGTGTCCCACTGCATCGGTGTACGACACGGTGTGCGGTCACGAGATGAGAAACTGCCCTCCTTGGGGCGCGTACATTCAACGTTGCGCATGCCGATCTCTTCGCCATAATAGACAATCGGAGGAGCGGGCAGCGTAAGGAAGAAGGTCAGTGCTATCTTCTGCTCCTCCGCAGTCGTGCGATTTAGACGTGTGAGTCGCCAGATATCGTGGCTGCATGTGGGCATCGAGGCGTATCCTCCGATAGAGCGGAATGCCTCGTAGACCTCACCATAAATCTCCATAGGTTTGCGTAGTGAGCCTTTGCCTTCGGGGTTGAAATAGGTGACCGTGGGATTGGAGTGGTCATCTGTTTCGCAGAAGAGAGGACGATAAATCTTGCCGCCTATCTTGTTGTGAATCAGTAGGTCAATGTTGAAACCGGCAGAGAGCGACTGACGCGGTTCCGACCACTCCGAAAGCATGATGTTTTCGGGGTACTTGGTGTTGTACCAAGCAAAAATCTCGTTCCACAAGCGGATAACTCCTTCACGCTCCTTGTTATCGCCCTTGACGAGCGAGGATGCCATGTCGACGCGGAAACCGTCTGCTCCGTGGTCGCACCAATAGGCGATAATCCTCTTCAGCTCCTCGCGTACGGCCTTCGGTCCAGGGGCATCATAACCCTGCTCCCACTCATTGGCCGGATCGGGATTGAGATATCCGTAGTTGAGGGCTGGTTGGATATCGAAGTAGTTCTTCAAGAAGTATCCATTGCGCGGATGGTCGTTGTCGACCCATGTCGCTTTCTCGTTGTCGCCTTTTCTGCCTGGTTTTACCGACTTACCCTTGGTCCAGATAAAATAATCGGAGTATTTGTTGGGCTCAGCCTTGCAAGCCTCCTTAAACCACGGATGCTTGTCCGAGGTGTGACCGGCTACAAGATCGAGCAAAACCTTTATGCCCTTCTCGTGAGCCTCTTTGATAAGGGCGAAGAGGTCGTCGTTGGTACCGAAACGGGGGTCTACTGCGTAGTAATCGAGAATGTCATATCCTCCATCTTCCCACGCACTCTTGAAGCAGGGCGACATCCAGATACAGTTAAAACCGACACTGCGGATGTAGTCCAATCTCTGGCGAATGCCGTTCAGATCGCCAATGCCGTCACCATTTGAATCCATGTAGGACGAAGGGTAGATGTGGTAGATTACGGCATCTTTCAACCACTTTGGCTGCTCTTTTGCTATTGCGGACAGACTGATTGCCAGCGATAACAGGGTTAATAAAAATCTCTTCATTCTCACTATAATTTTTTACAATTTTTCGATAATCTTCTCCAAAGCCATTCCACGCGAGCCTTTGAGCAGAATGGTACGGCCTCGCATGGCGTTCAGCGTGAGGTATTCACCCAGAATAGCTGTATTGTCGAAGCATTTGACATCTGCCATCAGCGTGCGTGCCGCCTCTCGAAAGTTTGCTCCGACGGTGAAAATCTCAACGTCGTCAATCGCGAGTGCCAACTCCAACGTGTGGCGATGCTCCTCGGCGCTCCACTCGCCCAGCTCGAGCATATCTCCCAAAATCAGCAATTTGTGCTCGGCCTGCTCGGTACGCATATTCTCAATTGCCGCTGCCATGCTCGACGGGTTGGCATTGTAACAATCGACAATCAGCACATTGTGCTCGCTGGTGACTCTCTGCGAACGGTTATTGTCGGGTATGTAATTGGCGATTGCATCGGCCATGCGCTCCTGTGGGATGTCGAAGAAGTGCCCCACAGCAATAGCCGCAGCAATATTCGCATGATTGTATTCTCCCTCGAGGTGGCTTACGACTCCATCGGCAATGGTGCGTGAGTAGTGCTCGACCGCAAGGTTCTCCCTCTCGGCAGCCATGATCATCAATGTTGCATCCTCGTCGGGAACAAAGGCTCTGCCGCCATTCTCTGCCAAGAAATCGAAGAGCTCGCCTTTGCCCTTGCGGACACCCTCCTCGCCACCGAAACCCTCGAGGTGGGCACGGCCGATGTTGGTGATTATGCCGTAATTAGGCTCCGAGATAGATGCAAGTAGTGCAATCTCGCCACAGGCACTTGCGCCCATCTCGACCACACCAAACTCGGTGTCGCGTGTCATGGCGAGCAGTGTCAGCGGTACGCCTATATGATTGTTGAGATTGCCGTGCGTGGCGTAGACCTCGAATTTCTCTGCCAAAACACGACTGACCAACTCCTTTGTCGTGGTCTTTCCATTGCTGCCGACAATGCCGATAATCGGCAGTGCCAGACGACGGCGATGCTCGCGTGCCAACGCCTGCAAGGCCTCCAGCGAGTTGTCGACTCTGAAGATGCGCTCGGCAAGGTCAGGACGCTCGGTTGCCGGCTCATCGGAGTCCGTAACGGCATACTTTGCACCTCCCTCAAGAGCTGCACACACAAACTTATTTCCGTCAAATGATGCTCCGCGCAGAGCCACGAAGAGCGCGCCTTCGCTCACATTGCGTGAGTCGGTAGCAACGCCCGTGCACTCGTTGAAGAGATCATATAATTGCTCGATATCGTTCATCGCACTAATCGTGTTTGTCACCGAGGTTGAAACGCACCTCATCAATATACTCGCGAATGTGTTGCTCTTCGCCACGCGGACATATCATCAGAATATCGTCAGTGTCGACCACGATATAATCTCTCAATCCGTTGATTACAGCCACTTTGTCCTTGGGCAGAGAGATGATGCTGTTGCGAGTGTCGTAGGTGAAACATCCCTTTTCGGGCTTGACGTTGGCATATTTGTCTTTGCGTGACAGTTGGTAGAGTGAACCCCACGTCCCCACGTCGCTCCAGCCGAAATCACCGCAACGAACATAGACATTATCGGCCTTCTCCATCACTCCATAGTCAATCGAGATCGAGCGGCACTGCGAGAATACCTGCTCGATGGCTGCCTTCTCTCTCTCGGTGCCATAGGTGTCGGCAATTCCATCAAAGAGAGCGTGGTGCTCGGGAAGATATTTCTCGATTGCTGCGATGATATCCTTCACCTTCCAGATGAAGATTCCCGAGTTCCAGAAGAATTCGCCACACTGCACAAAGGTCTGCGCCAATTCGAGGTTTGGCTTTTCGGTGAAGCACTTCACTCGACTGATACTCTTTGAATCCGATTTTTGGATATAGCCGTATCCGGTTTCGGGGCGTGTCGGGGTAAGTCCCACAGTCATCAACACATCATTTGAGTCGATAAACTCCAGCAACTCAGCCGCGATAGAGCGGAACTCATCCTCCTGCAACATTATGTGGTCGGCAGGTGTGACAATCATCTTGGCATTGGGATTTTGCTTGCGCAGAGTGTATGCCGCATAGCAGATGCAGGGTGCGGTATTGCGGCCGATGGGCTCACACAACACCTGATGCTCCTTAAGTTCGGGAATATGCTCCAAAACAAGGTTTTTATACCCGGCATTGGTGACAACCAAAAAATTCTCGGGCGCAACCAACTTTGCAAAACGCTCAAAGGTTATGCGCAAGAACGATTTTCCGGTGTTGAAGATGTCGAGAAACTGCTTGGGCATCGAACGACGACTGCGAGGCCACAAACGGGCTCCGCCTCCTCCTGCCATAATCACGCAATATACGTTGTTATCCATAAAAAATCAGACTTTTTATTCACTTTACATATAATATGTACAAATATATGAAAACTATTCGGAATTTACAATTAACTGCCAATTTTTTCAATGGTGATTTTTTGGGGAACAGATGAATTGCAATATCCCAATCGGAGACCTGGATAAAGAGAGATGTTAAGAGATCTTTTCACCCTCGCGCGACCAGTCAAAATATTGGCGATAGAGCGTTACGGATTGAGCCAAATATCGCTCGACCATGCGGGTCGAAATGCCCATGCGTTCGGCTATCTCGTGATGAGTCAGCCCCTTGATGCGACTCAGATAGAAAACCTCCTGCATTCGAGGTGAAAAACTGTCCGAAAAACTGATGATATCTTGCACCGCCACAGCATCCATATCAAGCGGAGCAAACTCTTCGTCGGACTCTGCCGCAATAAGCGTGTCTAATGCTGATATATGCTGAAAATCAACGCTTACGGAGTGCCGCTCTATTTGGTTGCGACTCAACAGATTTAGCGTGTGATTGCGGACGATTTGGATGATGTATGCTGCCACTTTGTCGCGCGAGAGATAGGGTCGTTTCTCCATAAATCGGCATATCGCCTCCTGGAAAATATCTTCGGCTGTATAGGTAAGCCTATGAGTGCCCAACATTCTGCGGATGTAAGATATCACACGAGGGTAGATGCTGACAATAACATCATGCAACTCCTCCTCGCTATACGAAAAACCAATATTGGTGTTCGACTCCATACTCCCCGCTTATACTGCAAATATAACTAATTTTTGTAAAAATGTCTATATCAGCAGAAAAAATCATTTTTTTTATCAAAAGGCAGGTTCGGGATTTTAGTTTTCTGTGTCTATATATATACAAAGGTGCAAACAATGCTTAAATAAATGCGAAAAAGTATGAATTCAGATTACGAATTAAACATAAATCTCTTAATTCTGAAATATGTGAATGGGTCCATCTCGGAGGATGAGGCCAATCTGCTTGCCGAGTGGGTCAAGAGTTCGACACAGAACGCACGCTACTTCCGTTCGATGTGTCGTTCGTTTGAGAACCAGTTGCCGGCAACCGCAGAGGCAGAGGCCTTTTGGGCCCGCATGAAGGATGCCGGTAGAGCTGTGGCTCAGCCGGTACAGGTATCAGGCAAGCGATTTAATATCCGTAAAATGGCAGCGGTTGTGTCGAGTGTGCTGGCGGTATGTGTTGTGGCTGTCATAGGCTTGTTACACTTCAATAAGCCGGCTGATGTGACGATGATAGCTCAACAACAGGGTTCAACCGCGGAGCAAGAACTTGCGGAATCGGTGGCGGATGTGGCGCAAGCGGTGCACTATACCACTTCGGCTAATGAACTTAAGCATATCACCCTGCCCGATGGTTCGAAAGTGGTTCTTAATGGCAATTCGCGTCTTACTCAGTGTGAGGGATTTAACGATCAGGAGCGTAATGTAATTCTTTGTGGCGAGGCCTACTTTGATGTGGCAAAGAGTGCAAAGCGTTTTACGGTTCACACCTCTGACAAGAGTTATATCGTCCACGGTACATCGTTTAATATCTTTGACTATGGCGATAACCGCTGCTCGATTATTACTCTCCATACCGGCAAGCTCGAGGCCAGAGTCAAGGAGAACGCCTATATGTTGTTGCCGGGCGAGGAGCTACGTGTTGACGACGAAAATCGCAGCATCTCGAAGCATACGGTTGATGTGGAGAACTCCATTGGATGGCTCAATAAGCAGTTGAAGTTCTCGCGTCTGCCATTGAAGTTTGTGGCAAACCAATTGTCGCATAAATATGGCGTGAAGATTAATATCCACCAGTCGATTGAGAATATCGCCTATACCGGACAACTCAACGATGAGGATATCACCACAGCCCTGCACCTGATATCAATCACAGCTCCAATCAATATTGCCATTACCGAATTTGATGGGGAGTACTACATTTCAAAACGGAACTAACCTAAAACCAGAGAATAACCTACACACAGAGAGAATGCAGACATTTGCGGTCAACACGAGTTTGGCCCGTAAGAGAAAAATGAAACAAAACGACAATTATTAACTTAAAATCTTAAAATTTATGAGAATTTCTACCCAAAGAGTCTTCTCGACAATTTTGGTTGCACTTCTCGCTCTGCTGACTACGGTGACTCCGGCTCATGCCGAGAGTCAGAATATTCGTCGGCAGATAACAATCTCGGCAAAGGATATGCCTATGCGCACATTCCTTGAAGCCATAGAGAAACAATGCAACCACACATTCTTCTACAGCAATTCGGTGCTGAATGATGCTCCGAATGTAACTCTCGATGCTACGGCAATGCCGCTCGAAGAGTTGCTTCATAAAGTCTTTGACGGCACCTCGCGCACATTCGAGGTCGTGGGCGATAAGATTGCCATCAAGTTCGCCTCATCGACGCAAGTAGCTGAGGGGGGGGGAATTACGTCTTCTCAACCGGCTGCTGCAACCCCATCTAAACAGCAACTCGTATCGGGTACCGTTATCGATCAGAGCGGTAAACCTATGGCTGGTGTTGCCGTCTATATTGCATCGACACTTCAGGGCGTTGTGACGGGCATCGACGGTAAATACGAGATTAAGGCTACCCCCGAGCAGGAGTTGCAGTTCAGTTTCCTCGGTTGCAAAACCGAGACTGTGAAGGTCGGCACCCGCACCGTCATCGACATCTCGATGATTGAGGAGTCGCAGGCCGTGGAGCAGGTTATCGTCACCGCTCTCGGTATCAAGCGTGACGAAAAGTCGCTCGGTTATGCAGCCCAGAAGGTGGGAGGCGATATCCTTTCGTCGGCAACAAACGCTAACAATTGGCTTTCCGGCCTTACCGGACAGGTGGCGGGTCTTAATATCCAGCAGTCCAACTCGGGACCTGGCGGTACGACCCGTGTAACTCTGCGCGGTGAATCATCGGTAGATTTCTCGAACAATACGGCGCTCTTCGTAGTCGATGGAGTGCCTATGCACAACCACTCCACTCAATCTGATGCGGGTGGTGAGGGCTCTGTATATGCTATTGACTATGGTGATGGTACGGGAGATATCAACCCTGAGGATATCGAGAATGTAACCATCCTTAAGGGCCCGGCTGCAACGGCTCTTTATGGTTCGGCTGCTGCTAATGGTGCAATTGTGATTACCACCAAATCGGCAAATAAGCTCGAGTCCAAGATTAGTGTGACCTACTCGACAAATCTCACATTCGAGAGTGTCAATACAAGCCCCGATCTCCAGTATGAGTATGGTCAGGGCGATAACCCCGATTATTACTATTTTGTCTATGATGCCGATAAGCAGAAGGGCGTGGGTCTTAACCCCTATCCGACCTACACCTCATCGTCGAGCCTGCTTTCGTGGGGAGCGAAGATGGATGGCTCTCCGGCATACCAATACTACAATGTGGCCAAGGGTATAGGTGGTGTGACTGATGCACTCGGAGATTTCCGCCGTACCGAGAGCCCGTTCGTGAGCCATGGAGATTGGTTCAAAGACTTCTTTGAGACAGGACACACATGGTCGAACTCGGTGTCGGTGTCGGGCCGTATCAATAAGCGCAATTCGGTGCGTATCTCTGTGCGCGATTTCCGCACGCAGGGTATCATCCCCAACTCGCCGAGCAACAGCCAACACATCTCGTTGCGTACGACCAACGAGATTTCGAAGTGGATGACTTCGGAGGTGTCGTTGAACTATCGCCGTCGTCACTGCGACAATATCCCCGTGTCGTCGGGATATGGTGCTACCTCGATTATGTATAGCTTGTGGTGTTATGCTCCCAATATTGACATGGATTGGGTGAAGAACTATTGGATGCCCGGTATGGAGGGACAGCAGCAGGATGCTTCGCTCTCGGGAGGAAAGAATAATGCCTACTTCATTGCAAATGAGAGTCTTAATAAGCAGAATCGCGACCGTGTGTACGGTAATATCAAACTCGATTTTACCCTCTATAAGGGCTTGACACTGATGGTGCGCGGTGGTTTGGATTCGAACTACGATTTCCGTACCCAGCAAACTGCCACCTCGACTCAGGCTGACCCCAATGGTTATTTCCGTGAGCAGGTTATCCGCTCGATGCAGTACTCGGGCGAGTTCTTGTTCCGCTACACGCACGATTTCGTACATGATATCAATTTGACCGCCAACTTCGGAGGTAGTATCCTAAATCGCCAATACGAAAAGCATGAGCAGTGGGCTGACAACCTGAAGAATCCGGGTGTCTATACGCTTGCGAATGCTGCATCGCAGGTGAAGTCGTCGAACTACGCATATAATCGCCAGACAAACTCACTCTACGGATTAATTCAGCTGTCGTGGCGTAACGCCATCTTCCTCGATGTGACAGGCCGTAACGATTGGTCGAGCACTCTGCCGGCAAACAATCGTTCGTACTTCTATCCCTCGGTTTCGGGTAGCGTTGTGTTGAACGAGCTCTTCGACTTTGGTCGAACCAATGGCATCGTTAATATGCTGAAGATTCGCGGTTCGTGGGCTCAGGTTGGTCACGACACATCGCCCTATCGTATTGAGGAGTACCTCTCAAGTACTCTCTTCCCGGGAAACGTGACAACTCAAACCTCCAAGGTTAATGGTCTGTTGAAGCCTGAGATGGTGTCATCGTGGGAGGTCGGTCTTGATCTGCGTATGTTCCACAATCGATTCAATCTCGATGTGGCGTACTATAATAGCAAGACTACCAATGCGTTGGCATCAATGCCGGTGTCGGCAGCAGCAGGTATGACCCGTGTATATACCAATGCCGGTTCGATTCTTAATCAAGGTGTCGAGGTTTCGGCAATGGGAACGCTCATCCGCACAAAGGATATTCGTTGGACGGTTAATGCCAACTGGTCGATGAACCGTAACAAGATTCTTGCACTTGGTGAGGGTATTGACTATTGGCAGATTGCACAATATAGCTCATATGCATATATGTATGCTTATGTTGGCAGCTCGTTGACTTCGATGTATGGCCGTCCTTATAAGCGTGCTCCGAAGGGCTCGTATGCTGTGGATGCATCGGGTAAGATTATTGACGTGTCGGGTCAGATTGTTCACGATGTTAACGGAGCACCCGTTACCGATGAGGAGATTGACTACATCGGAGAGTGTATGCCCGATTGGCGTGGAGGTTTCGGTACGTCGTTTAGCTGGAAGGGCTTGAAGGCTGCTATTAAATTCGATGGACAGTTCGGAGGTAAGGTGTGGTCGCTCACTAATTGGGTGTTGAACTACCGCGGTAAGGGTGTTGCAACGCTTGAGGGTCGTGAAGGAGGCTTTACTCCAACAGGAGTCATCGAACTTCCGGATGGCAACTACAAGATTTGTGATGTGGAGCATACAGCATCTTCGATCCAAACATACTATCAGGCGAAATATGAGCGTGGATGTGCCGAGGCGAACTTTGTGAGCACATCGTTCCTTAAGCTCCGTGAGGTGCGTTTGGAGTATTCGTTCCCGAAGAAAATGCTTGCCAAGACCAAGGCTATTCAGGGACTGTCTGTAGCAGTGTTTGGTAATAATCTCTACTGCTGGAGCAAGTTCCCCGGCTTTGATCCCGAGGCTGTCTCAATGCGCGGTTCGGCACTGTCACCGGGCTTTGACCTATTGCAGATGCCCGGAACGGCAACCTATGGCGGTAGCATATCTATAACTTTCTAATCGTATGGAGGGATTTAATATGAAAAAGTACACAAAATATCTGATGTCACTTTTGGCCTTTGCCACTGTGGGCTGTGCCAATTTCGATGACATGAATAAGAATCCGTATGTTCTGTACGAGACCAATGCCGAGTCGTTTGTACAGCCCGTACTCTATAATACACAGCATGTCATCACAAGCAATTGTTATGACGTACTCTCTGAGATTATGCAGTATACGATCAATACCAATTACGAGGCTTCGGCCCAGTTGTCTTATAACTACGTGATTTCGGAGAACTACACGCAGAGAATGTGGCAACTCTACAATCAATACGGTAATGTGCAATATATGTTGGAGCAGGCTCGCAAGGAGGAGAATCCTGCAATGACGGGAGTCGCGCTGATACTTCGTTCCTACATCGCACATGTGCTTACCGATACTTATGGTAATGTGCCCTATTCGCAGGCTGGACTTATCGCTATTCAGGGTGATACCTTTGAGTATACGACACCTTACGATCGCCAAAAGGATATCTATATCGACCTGTTGCGCTCGTTGGAGGAGGCTAATAACTGTTTTATGAAGGCCAAGGAGCTGAAGGAAACCAAGGTGCTGACTACGATAGACTTCAACCCGATGTGCGACTTTATGTTCAATGGAGAGGTCGATAAATGGCAGCGTTTCGGCAACTCGCTGTACCTTCGACTGTTAATGCGTTCGTCGCTTAAGGTGGCCGAGGAGTCGGATGGTATCATCTCGCTCGGTGAGGAGTTTGGCGATATCCACATCATCTCGAAGATAAACGAGATTTATGATTCGTATCTCTCTGGCAGTGGAACCTATCCCGTAATGCGCAATATCGAGGATAGTGCACGTGTAAAGTTTAACTCGAAGGACTCGGCTCTATACTCTCCCTTCTACTCCATAACGAGTGGTTCGTGGAATGCAGAGGCTGCATGCCTTACGCTTACCGATTTGATGCTGATAGACTACAATGCCTCGGATGAATCGAAGGGAGTGTTCGATCCGCGCTACTTCCGCTTCTTTACCAAGCCGCTCGGAGCTCCGACTCAGATTCTGCGCGAGGATATGAAGGCTTATTTTGAGGATAAGAGTAATATCTCATCAGCAGGCAATTCGAAGGTTGGTCGCTATGCTCGTGGTATCGAGATGGGCGATGATACCTCCTACACAATCCATATCGGAGACCTGAAGATGGACTCTGCATCTGCAATGATGAACTTCGATGAGTTGCTCTTTATATTTGCCGAGGCCGGAGCGCGTGGATGGATTCCGATGAACCAGAAGGGCTATAAAGATCTCTACCTTGAGGCAAACCTTCAGTCGATCAGACAGTGGCAAGTAGGCTGGGAGACCGCAGACGACTATTACACCGCGGCATCGCCAGAGGTTGTTAACTTTATCAACTATCTCGACAACGAATTTGAATATAATAAGTCGGTCGAGACAATCCTTCGTCAGAAATACGTAGCTAACTTTTGGGTTGGAGTAGAGTCGTGGGCAGACTATCGCCGTACGGGATATCCTATTCTGAAGACCAACGGTCCGGCTGCCGGTAACAAGGGAATACTCCCCACCCGCCTGCGTTATCCCGCTACCGAGGCGTTCCAGAATGCAAAGTGGCATGCTGAGGCTCTCGCAGATTGGTTGGGCGGAGAGAATAATATGCAAACCGATATGTGGTGGGCCTCGACAACCGAGAGTCAGTCGATACGTCGTTTGGGTCGCCAGTAACAACTAACTACTAAATAGAATAATGAAACGATACTTTATATATATGGTAATGGTCGTAGCAACTCTCTTCGCGGGTTGTACGACCGATGTCACCGACACTCCCGAGATGACGGAGGTCGGCGATATTGAGGTTACGTTCAGCGTGGCAGGTCGCGAGGTGCAGAAGCTTAACCTCATCTCCATCAGCCACAACATCGTTGTGGATGTAACACTCAATAATGATGGAATCTATTGGACTCCGGTGTCAAATCAGGCGTGGTGCCAGATTGTTGAGGAGGAGCATCGTGGTAGCGGCTCGTTCACAATGGTAATCAATGCCAATGATAGTTTTGAAGCTCGTGAGGATGCCGAGATTACCTTCAAGGCAGGTGTTTATGCTGAGAAGAAGCTCACTGTGACACACAATGGCAATGTCTTTATTCTCAATGAAGTGTATGCTGCATCTCCCATGAAGTCCGGCAACCGCACAATCATGGTGCAGACCGTTGAGGGCATCGAATGGGATGTTGACTGCGACAGCTGGCTTACAGCCACCAAGGGCAATTCGACTACCGTCGATGGCATCACCTCGACCGAACTCTCAATTACGTGGAGCGAGAATGACGAGCAGTCGCGTTATGGAGCGGTTCGTCTGATGCAGAGCGAGGCCGAGCAGGCCGAGGGCTGGTTTTATGTGTGGCAGTATGGCTCTGATGTGAACTATGATGCTGATGGCAATATTCTTTTGGCAGCTCAAAAAGCTGCTCCGCTTGAGCTCCGCGTTCCGAAGCAGACAGTGAAGGATGTTGTTATGCCGACATGGGTGAGCTATACAACCAAAGAGAATGCCGATGATACGATGTCGTATATGTTGACATTTGCCGATAATCCGAGCGATGCACAGCATATCCGTACTACCAACCTCTCCTTGTCACTACTCTCGGGTGCCGACGATATTGCATTGCCTGTAATCAAGCAGGAGTACTATGCAATGGAGGGTCTGATGACCGGTCTGGGTCTGCAACTCTTTGCCAAGACCTGGAATGAGGGTGGCGATATTTCGCAGTGGTGTATTGACAATGTGCCGACTCTGGTCGGAGATGTCGATATGACCGAGATTGAGGAGTGGGTGTCGATTGGTACTGCCGAGCGTCCATGGACAGGCGAATTCAACGGCAATGGCAAGATTCTCATGAACCTTACGGCCACTGAGCCTCTGTTTGGCTACTGCAAGGATGCAACCATCAGCTCAATAACACTCGATGCTACGATTGCCATTGAGCGTACTGCACAATATGACCAGACACTCTATTTGGCCTCTTTGGCGGGCTCTATCGAGAATAGTGTTATAGAGTACTGTACCAACAAAGCATCTGTTACTCTCGATGCCGCAACCCAAACATCGCAGAGCGAGAGCTACGTGGCAGGCTTGGTCGGCAAGGCCGATGCCAAGTCGAAGATTTCGAACTGTACCAATATCGGTGCGGTCGAGGTTAAGAGTTCATCCACGACTGTTGCCGGCAATAGCCGATTCTATGTCGGTGGCTTTGTGGCGCACAATGCCGGTATCGTTGAGGATTCGTTCAACAATGGAGCAGTGGCATGTAATGCATTGGTAAATACGACCTATATCGGTGGTATAGCAGGTTATACATCTACCTCAAGCATACTGCGTGGAAACCTCAATGCAGGCGCCATTGCCTGTGGCACAGCTCGCGGTAATGGCCAGAGCCTCTACGGATATGTTGGCGGTATTGTGGGTCGTGCTAATGGCGAGATTTCGAACAATAGCAACGATGGCGATATCAACTCTACCTCGGCAGTGCAGAATCTCTACATCGGAGGTATCGCGGGTTGTGTCGCTGACCCCAACTTGAAGTTTGCCAACAATACGCAGGGTAACTCTTCGGATATTGTCGCTTCGGGTAAGGCCGCTATGAACTATGTCGGTGGATTGGTGGGCTATGTCGAGGGAATTGCTCCGATGTCGCTCGATTTCAATGCAGATACAGGTACGGTAGGCGGAACCATCACAACAACCAATGTGGAGTATGTCTCTAACGCAACGACCTGCATCGGTGGATACTTCGGATATTGTGCCGGAGATGTTTCGCTCACATCGCCCAAATGGACAGGCGAGATTATATATTCGTTGTTAGATGAAGCCTTCACCATCAAGGAGGCAAACTGCGGAGGCCTTATTGGTCACATCTCAGGAGCTCTCACACTGAAGGGAGCTGAGACTAATGGCTCAATTACGTCGACCTTTGTGGCACCGGCCGCAGGAGCTGCAGCAAACAACAAGGCTAAGATGAGCAGCAGCATGGGTGGTATGGTTGGTAAGAGCGATGGCGCACTGACTATCAGCAACTCGACAAATAATGCAGCCGTTTTGTGGGGCCGTACGAAGAATCGTCAGAATGGTTCTGCCAGCCATGTGGGTGGTATTGTGGGTCGCATCGGTAATGCAGATGCGAAGATTACGGAGTGCCACAACACTAACAAGATTCATGGTCAGGGCTACAACAATAACGGTTATTCGACCGGATTTACAATGAACTGCACGGGCGGTATCATCGGTAGTTATGGAGCTTTCGCGGGCTTCGCTACCAAGAGCCTCACATTGACGGGTTGTACCAGCACGGCTTCTGTGAATGCATTGCGTGCATTTGTGGGTGGTATTGCAGGCTTTGTTTCGAATGCAACCATTACGGATTGCACATTCAAGGATGGCCGCATATCCGATGATCAGAACTGTCACATGGGCGGTATTGTAGGATGCGCTCACAACTCGACTGTCAAGGAGTGTATGGCTACGACAACACTGCAAGGCTACTACGGAGGTTCGTGCCCGATGCGTGCCGGTGGTGTGGCTGCTTGGACTATGGGTGCGACAACTCTGGAGAGTTGTAAATTCTTTGGCGATATTATCATCTCGCAATGGCACACCGACACTTCGATTGACGAGTTTGTTGGCGGTGTTGTGGGTCTTGCAGAGGATGAGGATACGGTAATTAAGAATTGCCAATATGGCGGTAAGATTGCCGATGTCGAGATCTCGTCAAATAACTGTGCAAGCTATGTTATCGGTAAGGGCTCGCGCACGGGTAGTGTGAGTGATGCTCAGATTATCGGCGTTTCGTATTGGAATGGAAAGTAATCAAGAACCAAATTATTCATAAACAATCTTAAAAAACTATCAGATTATGAAAAAAACTCACAGAACAGGCTTGTTCGCATACGAACAGCCGCAATTGACAATCACCCTGTTCCAGACGGAGCGTGGGTTCGCTCTCTCCGATGAGACGCAGTTGGATGATATGAACGAAACCCCGGGAACGTGGCTATAGTAATTAACCAATATTAAAACGACAAAGAGTATGAAAAATATATTCAAGACCGTTGCAGCGTTTGCTGCCGTAGTATTGGCAGGCTGCACCACCGATTTCAATGACGAAATTATCGCTCCCGAGGGAGGTAAGACAAGTGTGACTATCGGTTTGACCGACACCCGTACAAGCCTTGGCGACCTCGTTGAGGGCAAGCGCAAGGTATATTGGTCGGAGGGCGACCAGATTGCAATCAATGGCGTTACGTCGGAGGCTGCGAAGATTGACGAGGTTAACGCAGGTGTGGCAACTTTCGATTTCGAAGGTGTGCTCAATCATCCCTACTCGGTGCTCTATCCTGCAGAGATGTATAAGGATGGTGCAACTGTCACTCTGCCTGCAACTCAGGCATACACCAAAGGCTCATTTGCTGTAGATGCTGCTCCTATGGCAGGTTACACTGCTTCGGCCGGTGAGGGCATCGTGTTGCACCACCTCGCAGCTGTTGTTCGCTTGCAGGTTAAGCAAGCTGCAGAGAATGCAGATGTACACGATATCAACCGCATCGAGTTCCGCGGTAATAACGGTGAGCAGGTGTCGGGTGACTTCACTATCGACTATGCAGCTGCAACGCTCACTTCTGCATCGACTGCCGATGCAGATAAGGTTGTTAAGGCAACATTTAATGGCAGTTTGAATGAGAATGCGACAGAGTTCTTTGTAGTGGTTCCTGCACGCGAGTATGCACAAGGTTTTACTGTCCGTGTACTCGATAATGCAGGTCACTATATGGAGCTTTCGACTCCGGCTGTTACCCTCGCCAAGGGCGAGATTAAGGCGATGCCCGAGTTCGAGTTCAAGCCGACCGGAACCTCTGTAGATACCGAGATTACAGTCGCTTCGGCTGCAGAGTGGAATGCATTTGTGCAGAAGTACAATGCCGGCGAGTATATCGGAAAGATTGTTTCGGTAAAGATTACCGCTGACCTTGTTTTCGATGATGATACGAATGCAGCATTCAAGACACTTGGCGATTCTGAGCATGTTGGCGATTTCAAGGGACAAATCGACGGTGGTAACTTCGCATTCAAGAACTTGAAGGCAAATGATGCGCTTATCCACCAAATTTCTTCGACTGTATTGAAGAATATTGTTATCGACTCGACATCGTCGTTTACCTTCTCGAATATCGAGTTTGTTAATG
>JAFQFG010000097.1 GCA_017398695.1 Alistipes sp. | reverse complement strand
TGAGTGATGTCGTACCGCCATCGCCACATTTGGTATATACTCTCATAACTTAAAATGTTGTTTCGGTAAATGGTTATTAAAAACAAGCAGATAGCCCCGATTATCGACCGTAGTCGAGGGATGCACCTCCACTATTCTTCGGCACGCCTCATCTCGCTCGCGGTTGGCATACGGAGCAACAATCGCAAGGGTTGTGCCGCAATCTTGGGCCTCACGGGCAACGAGCGCAAGGTCTTCATCCGGAAAATGTCGCGTCAGCACCACAAAATCGTGCCCTTGACAATCGCAGTCGATACCGACCTTCGAATAAGAGCAATGCTCCACAAGATTTCGCAGCTGCACAGCACGCTTACGCGGAATGTCTGATGCCACCAACAAATCAAACAGCCCATCACACACAACCGGTTTCGAGCGCATAAAAACCTGACGAACAATCGCATAAACATACGGAGAATGCACTCCGTGGCCACGAAAATATCGAGCTCGCGACATGCGGTTGCCCCAGCGCGTAGCGCCATACAGACGTTGAAGTATGGTTCGGCCGCTAATCTTCATTGATTGCTGATTTTATCGTAAAGCTATTTCTTGAGCAGTCCTGCCAAATGGCCTGTCGAGAAGGCTATCTGGAGGTTATATCCGCCCGTATTTGCATCAATATCGAGCACCTCACCGGCAAAATAGAGGCCTTTGACCTTCAGCGACTCCATGGTGTATTTATTGACCTCATCACACGACACACCGCCCGCTGTAACCACAGCATACTCAAATGGGGCATAATCGGTAATCGGCAGGACAAATCCCTTCAGTACCTTGATAAGTCGCTCCAGCTCAGGCTCGGTAACCTTCGAGATATAGAGTTTCGAATGGACATCCAACTCCTTCGCCATCGGCACCACCAACTGCTTGGGCACCAACTTGCGCAGCAGCTCCGAGAAGAACTCTTCGGGTTGCATCTCGGCAATTTCGTGCTTAAGTCGCTCGCGCAGAATATCCTCGGTGAGAGCGGGTTTCAGGTCGAGAACAATCTTCACACGATGCTCATCAATCAGAGCATCCACAGCATCGCGGCTCAATCGCAGAGCCACAGCGCCCTCTACCCCACGCTCCGAGAAACCTATCTCACCAAACTCCTCGCGCACAAGTTCGTTATCGACATATAGTTTTGCCGCCACATTGCGCAGCAATAGTCCGTTCATGTATGATTTTTGAGGATGTGACGTCACCAGAGGCGTAAGTGAAGGTCGCACCGATTCGATGGAGTGACCTGCCGCATCGGCAAAGAGATAACCATCACCCGTGGAGCCTGTCGCAGGATATGACACACCGCCCGTAGCGACAATCACGTTCGGAGCCTCAACCTTGCGCACAAAGCCGCGTTTGTTCATATAATTCACGCCATAGACCTTACCGGCAACCGCCAAAATCTCAGTTACGCGCGCGTTACACTCGATGTCGACCTCATTGTCGCGACAGTACCACTCCAAGGCATTGGCCACATCCGAAGCTTTGCCCGTACGCGGGAACACGCGCTCACCGCGCTCAATGTCGAGTTTCACGCCATTGCGCTCAAAGAAACGAATCGTCGACTTGTTGTTGAACTCGGCAAAGGCCACCGAGAAGAACTCGGCATTGGTTCGCACCTGTCCGGCAAACTCTTCGGGAGGACGGGCATTGGTCAGATTACATCGACCCTTACCCGTAATTCGCACCTTGCGAGCCGGCTTCTCCATCTTCTCGAGCAACAGCACTCGGTTGCCCACACGCGCAGCAGTTCCTGCCGCCATCAAACCTGCAGCACCGCCACCTATAACGATTACATCGTACTCCTTCTGTTCCATAATGGCGACAAAGTTACTAAAAACAATCCGCAAACGGAAGAGTAGTCCAAATTTATTGCGATATATTTTTTCATCGACCGATTTTTTATTTCGACTTTATTTTGTACTTTTGCGCTCGAAATAACTCGAAATAGAGAGAAAATTATCTAAACCGTTCTAAAATATGTTGAGCAGAAGATTGTTGAGATTGAAGGTCGTGAAAAGCCTTTATGCACACATCAAATCGGAGTCCGACAACTTGCAGGCTTCGGAGAAGAGCCTTGTATTGTCGATTGACAAAACCTACGAACTCTATATCCAGATGTTGGGACTCATTGTCGATGTTGCACACTACGCTGAAGAGCGTCAGGAGATTGCGCGTCAGAAAAAGCTGCCTACATACGAAGATTTGAATCCCAATCGCAAATTTGTCGAGAATGTTGTTGTGGCACGCATCGCAGAGTGTGAAGCTGTGCAGTCGTTCCTTTCGAAACACTCGCTCGGTTGGGCTCAATACCCCGAACTCATCAAGAGTATCTATAACAATCTTACGCAAGCGACATTCTACAACAAGTATATGTTGTCGGGCAACCGCTCTTTCAAGGAGGATTTGCAGTTAGTCACCGACTTTTACGTAAATTGCCTTGAGGATAACGAGGCATTGGAGGATGCTCTGGAGGAGCAGTCGATATATTGGTCGGACGATCTCGGATTTGCCCTCACGATGGTTGTACGCACGCTATCGAACATGCGTGAGTCGCACTACGAGATGCGTCTGCAACCAAAATTCAAGAGCGAGGAGGACCTGCTCTTCGCCAAGGAGTTGTTTGAGAAGTCGGCACTTCAATTCGAACAAAATCAACTCTATCTCGACCGTTTCACCCACAATTGGGATGTGGAGCGTCTTGCCTTTATGGATAAATTGATTATGTCGGTAGCAATGACCGAGTTGGTAACCTTCTCGTCTATCCCCGTCAAGGTCACACTCGACGAGTATATCGAACTCTCGAAATACTACTCCTCACCTACCAGCAGCACCTTTATCAATGGCGTGCTCGACAAGGTTGTCGAGGCTCTGACCGAAGAGGGCCGCATTAATAAGAGTGGTCGCGGTCTGTTGTAAATCGCTTTTATAAACCGAGTAGAGTTGTAGGATGAAGAGTTTTGGGCATCTGTTATTGATTGTAACTGCGATAGTGCTGACTGTTGCATGTGCCGAACCTCAGCAGAGGATCGAACACGAAGGTCAGTTGGTCGAATATACCGACTCACTGCTGACTGCAGGTGTAACCGACACTCTGCATTTCGGACGCATGCGCTCGGGAGAGATAGCTGTCAAAAGCATCACATTGGAGAACTGCACATCGGAGCCGCTGGTTATCCTGCGCCACGAAACAACCTGCCACTGCGCCACCATCACCTACACCAAGCAACCGCTTATGCCGGGTAATCGTAGCGAGATTCGATTTGAGTTCGACTCGCGCGGAGCCTACGGTTGGCAGATGAAACTCGCCAACTTCTACATCGCGGGAGCCGAAAAGCCTCTGCGCATCTTTATCGAGGCCGATATCGAATAACCCCCTTTCACTCCTGCTCCAACGTTTTTTTTCCTTCCCACAAAGAGATTCGCACACGGAGACTATTTTCCTTGTCTGCGAACAACTATTTGCCATATATTCGGGTCTAATTATATGGCTACAAACTCAATATTTGAAAAAAAAATTTTGCAGTCTCAAAAAAAAATCCTAACTTTCGGGATGAAATATAGAGAAAGAGGTGTATAGAGATGTACTACGAACTCAAATTTCACAAAATTCAAATATTTTATTAATCTAAAATTAGCACTATGAAAAAATTCAGACTTTTGCTGATGATGGTGTTGACGGCTGCCGTTTCATTCACAGCCTGCGACACTCCGGAGAAGGGCGATGATGTTGCCACTCCGACCGTAGCTCTGACTCTCGAGGCAGAGGAGGTTTACGAAGATGCCTTCATGGCATTCGCTACTACTACCGATGCCGAGAAGGCTGCATGGTTAGTGGTTAGTCACGGTGACACCACCGTAACAGTTGACGGTGTATTCGCTAACGGTACCGAGATTCCCGCTGACCAACTCAATGGCGAGGAGCCCGCAATGATTCTCGTTGAGGACTTGGAGCCCGCGACAGAGTATGATCTCTACGTTGCTGTTCAGAACAAGGGCAAGAAGGTGCTGAGCGAGCCGTTGCACGTAACCACCGCCGAGGCCGCTCCGCAGTATCCCGTTGTAGAGATGTACTTCACCGAGTGCGCCAACGCATTGAACCTCTCTCAAGCAGGTGCTCCGGGTCACATGTTCACGCTCAACAATGCTGACTACTCAGCTATGATGAACATTATTATTGTTGACCGTTCGAACGCTGAGAACTACTCGTATATCTCGACCAACTTCTACCCGAGCGTAACTTGTGCAAATGGCGAGATGGGCATGCCTGTATGGCCTACCGGTTCGGGTGTGGTTTGTAACCCCGCTTACAGCTCTGCATCTATCTACGATGCTGCTACCGATTCTGTAAAGGATTATTACTTCGTTGGTAACCAAGGTGAGGAGTATGGTGTTGACGTAATCACGCTAATGCCTGATACTGATAACAACATGTTTACTTTCAACCTGTTGGCTACTACCAGCGTAGATGACAATGGCAACCCCAATGGTGAGTTGGTTGTTGTACAGGGTAGCTTTACCGGTCCGCTCGGATATCCCGTGGCACCGGCCGCTATCGATTTCGACCTTCAGGAGTGGGGCTACACCAGCTTCGAGGCTACTAAGGAGGGCAATGTTGTCAGACTCAGAAAGAGCAGCCCGCAGGGCGATTTCGTAATCAATATGACCACTACCGGTGAGACTATGGCTAATGCTGAGGGTGTTCTCTACACTGTAGAGGACGAGAACCTTTCGGGTTACTACTTCGATCCGCTGGATGAGGTTGATTACAACTTCTCGGCCGGTGGTTTCACCCTCACCACTACCGACACTCCGGGTACCTACATTCTCGAGGTAGGCGAGCGTCGCGGTTGGAGCTTCGAGGGCGGCAACAAGGTGTTCAATGTAGTGCCGAAGAGCTACACAGTCACAATTACAGGTCTGCCGGAGACTGAGGGCAAGAATGAAATCGAGGATCTTCCCAAGGAGGATGCTGATGGTGGTTTCTAATTCTAACAATCAACAAAAAACATTAGTACGATTATGAAAAGATTTTTAGGTTTCGCAGCCTTGGCAATGTTGTTTGTTGGCTGTACGAAAGATATCGATACCGATATTAATATCCAAGAGAACGGAATCGTTCGTGGCGAGCTCGTTGAGATGACCCTCGTTATTGAGGACACACGTGTTGCTCGCGATGATGCAGGTAAGCTTGCTTGGAACGAAGGTGACCAGGTGGCAGCTGTCCTGCTCAATGATGGCAAGTATACTCTCGACACCGAGAAGTATACCATCAATGCTGAGGAGGGTACCGCTGTAGTTCCTTCGAACACGGCTTACATGATCTACCCCGCAACACTT
>JAFQFG010000096.1 GCA_017398695.1 Alistipes sp. | reverse complement strand
GAATATGGTTTTGATAAGATCCTCAATCGAGAATGACGAGGTTGCTTCCGGATTGGTATACTCTTTCTGTGTAGTATCTCCGTTATAAATGTTCGGATTAAAATCAGTCATAGTTCTTCTCTGATTATGGTCTTAAGTGATTAGCGAGTATTCAGAATAATGGTAGTTACGAGCGTTGCAACGCTGACCAACGTACTGACAATCGAGATCCAGAACGAACGGTTCTGGTTGATCTCGGCATTCGCAGCCTTATAGCGGTTCGGCTTGACATACACCACATCATTGGGTTGGAGGTGGAAGAAGGGCGAAGCCAAAGCCTCCTTCGTGCGCAAGTCGAGGTAGCTGACTACCGACTCGCCATCAATTTTGCGGATGACGGCCACATTGTCACGCACACCGTAGATGGTCATATCTCCTGCCATAGCGAGTGCATCGAGAATCGTAATCTCGTCGCGAACGACGTCATACTGTCCCGGGCGCTCAACCTCTCCCATGATAGTGATCTTCATATCAGCGAACTGCACGTTTACCGAAGGATCGGGGATGTAGTTGCCCTTGCGGATAAGGCTTGCAATCTCCTCTGCCAACTCCGAACGGGTCTTGCCATTGCAGTCGACCAATCCGATTACCGGCATCTCGAGCTTGCCATCAGGACGTACGGTGCGGGTCTGGATCGAGATATCACCGCTTGCAGAGGAGGTGTAACCCTTGTCTGCGGGTGCAAGTGCGTTGTACGATACGCTCGAATTGAAGGGTGATGCCAATTCGTAATCTTTGCTCGAAACGAGAATTTTCAAACGGTCGTGGGGTTTGATGCGGACCTCATAGTTCTTCGCCATTTTGATGATTTCATTCTGCGAAGCATCCTGGAAATAGACAATCTTCTTCTGCAAGTTGCATGAGCTCATCGCTACAAGCGACAGCAGGCAGAATATTCTTGTAAAAAGTTTCATTTATTATTATCGTGTTTATATTATTACATATCTATTATTATGCATTTCGCATAAATCGCACAAAGATACACTTTTGTTGGCATTATTCCAAGCATGACGGAATAAAATAAAGAAAATATTACACGGAAGGGTGTTTGTTATGAAAATTAGACTATTTTTGACACCTCAAAAAGTGATGATATGGCAATGAGTGACACATTTGGTCGAAATTGGTGGGGCAGGTCTGTGCTCTACGAGATGAATATACGTCAGTTGACTCCGGAAGGCAATTTTGTGGCTGCTGCCAAGCACCTTCCCTTTTTGCGGGATATGGGTGTCGACGCTGTGTGGCTTATGCCGCCGTATCCTATTGGTCGTGAGGGACGTAAGGGCGCACTCGGTTCCTACTATTCGGTGCAGGATTATTGCGCTGTAAATCCCGAATTCGGGACGCTCGAGGAGTTTGATATGCTTGTTGCAGAGGCTCATCGACTCGGTATGAAAGTGCTGCTTGATTGGGTCGCAAATCACACAGCGCGAGATGCTCGTTGGTTGCGCGAAAAACCATACGATTGGTATGAGCGTGATGCGCAGGGAGCAGCTGCTGTTCCGTGGGATTGGAGCGATACGGCCAAATTGAATTATGCCAATCGGGATGTGTGGCAGGGACAGATTGATGCGATGCTCTATTGGGTTGAGAATCATTCGATAGATGGCTTCCGATGTGATATGGCGATGCTGGTTCCGGTGGAGTTTTGGCAGGCCGTTTCGGCCGCTTTGCATGCGGTCAAGCCCGATATTTTTATGCTTGCCGAGGCCGAGGAGCAAAATCTGTTTGATCGAGCTTTTGATGCCTGCTATGGCTGGGAGGCGCACCATCTGATGTGTGATATAGCGCAAGGAAAGTGCCGTGTGGATGCGCTGCGTAATTGGCTCTATGCCGATCGCGAGCGCTACCCGCAACATCCTCTGCGAATGATGTTTACCTCTAATCATGATGAAAATTCATGGAGTGGCAGCGAGTTTTCGCGTTTGGGTGATGCTGTGCGGATTATGGCGGCATTGACCTTTGTTTTGCCATGCTCTTTGCCGCTGATTTATACGGGTCAAGAGGTGGGCTATGATCACTCTTTTGAGTTTTTCGATCGCGACCCGATGCCGTCGCTCGAGCCTAACGAGTGGAGTGAATTCTATCTCCGACTTACAACGCTCAAACATCGCTCTCAGGCACTCGATTCGGGGGCGGATGGCGGGTCGTTTGTGGAGATTCGCAACAATGCCGAGGATTGCCTCATGACCTTCGTGCGGGAGAGGGGTGATAGTCGTGTTGTGTGTGTGATGAATGTGTCGCCATGGGCTATCCATACCGACTATAATACAGGTATTTACGCAGGAGCGTATCGTGATGCAATGACAGGTGAAGAGGTCTGTCTGCCCGAGCATGTCGAGCGTGATATGGCGCCATGGGAATTTGTGATACTCTATAAGGGGTAAGCCCCTTGTCTGCTGTGTAGCTCTGTCGGATTTTATTGAGAGTTTTGGAGGTTGTCGGGTGGTGTTTGGCTCTTGGCGACCTCTTGTTGTTCTATGTCGCTCGCTTTGCAGGGGCTTAGAAGCTGTTTTGAATTTTATTGAAAGAGTTTGTCCGTTGCTGCAAACGATAGTTTCGGCTTCTTTGAGGCTCTTTTCGGCAACTTTTCATTTGTGATAATTGGAAATAGTCCACTATTACCTGCATGCCCCAAATGAAAATTTACACGAAATTAGCTCTCAAATAATCTCGAAATAAAATTCAAACAGCTTCTTAATACCTATATAAATAATAAATTGTTGATAACTTCTTTGCAGAAAATTGGGTAGGTTGCGATAAAATCCTTAAAATTGCAAGTTGAAATATTTTGCCTGATTATCCTCTGTCTTGAAGTGTCGGTTTGGTGCTGTAACTTTGCTGGCGGAATTTGACGATTGGGCATGCCGAATAAGTTTAATAGAAGAAAAGGGAATAAGTAGTATGTTTACACTTTTATTTGGAATCTACACATTTGTCATCTGTACGGTGATGCTGTTGCTTTCGGTTGTGGCGTTTGTACTAACGGTGCCGTTTGACAAGCAACGCAAGGTTGTACATGAGTTATCGCGAGCGTTGGTCTATATGTTCGTTATGGTACCGCCTATGTGGAAACGCAGGGTAGAGGGCTTGGAGCATATCGAGAAGGATAAACCCTATGTTATCGTTATTAACCACCAGTCGATGATTGATATTATGATGCTCTATCTGGTGCCGATGACATTCCGCTGGGTAAGCAAGCGCGAGGTGTATCGCATTCCGTTTATTGGTCGTTTTCTGTTGCTGCATGGCGATATAACCATCGACCGTAAGCAGGGTTCGAAGGCTATGCGCAAGGTTATGGAGAAGGGTCAGATGTGGCTCGGCCGCGGTGTGTCGGTTGCGATGTTCCCCGAGGGTACACGTTCGAAGGATGGCGAGATTCATCGCTTCAAGGCAGGAGCCTTTGCTTTGGCAAAAGAGGCTGGTGTTGGTATTCTGCCCGTGGTTATGGATGGCTCAACGACGATGTTTAAGCCCTCGATGATGGTTAATTGGCGCAATGAGTTTGTAATCCGCGTATTGCCTCCCGTGACAGCAGAAGAGGTGGCGCAGACAGACCAGAGCGAACTTATGGAGCAGGT
>JAFQFG010000095.1 GCA_017398695.1 Alistipes sp. | reverse complement strand
CGTGCAGGAAGTGCTCTTCGGGCTTGACGTGCTGATTTGCCAGATTGAGTACCTCCATATCGAGCATCGGCATAGCCTCGACAAAACGGGTGCCGTCCATGTGGAGATCATAGAGAGCCGGTGTTACGGTCGCGACACTCGGCACAATGCGCCAAGTAACTTCATTGTCGGTATATACAGTTTCGCCGCTCTGCTTGACGGTCAGCACATCAGGTTTTTCAACTCCGGCCTCCTTGTCGTCACAAGCAATCATCGCCAAAGCGACTACACACATCATCAAAATCTTCTTCATCATTTTTTTCTTTTATAGGTTTATATTCAAAGTTACACCAAAAGTTCGCGGACGGCCCTTCTGCAGGAAAGGGTGCGATATCGACTCAAAGTGGAATACCGCATAGTCAGTTCCCGTAAGGTTACGCCCCCACACCTCCAAAGAGTAGTGGCGAGCCGAGAAGCGTACCGAGGCATCGAGTAGCGAATAGTAGTTCTGCTTCAGCGTATTCTCCTCGTTCCAGAATATCGGGCCCACGCCCTTATATCCCACACTGAGCGTTATCCGCTCCAACCATCGGGTCGGGATTGCAATCTCGTATGTTGCCCTTGCTGCTGCCGTATGTTGGGGCGCATAGGGGACATATTGTCCTGCATAGTCACTCTTGCCGCTGCGGAACTCCACAAAGCGGGCATTGGTGTAACCATAGGACAAAGATACATCGAATTTCTTGAAAGGCGAAACTCTTGCCGACATTTCCGCACCGAAACTGCGAGTTTTGCCCGCATTGGTCATCATTCGACCCGTAGTCTGCCCCTCGGGGAAGACCGTGAGTTGTTGATCGCGGCAGTCGATGTAGAAGAGTGCGGCCTCGGCAACTAAACGGCCGTCGGCGGTTGCTGTGTGCGCTCCGACCTCGTAGTTCCAACTCCACTCGGGCTTATATCTTACAATCTCGTCGACGCTCATGCGGTTCATCGCCACGCCCATCTGCTTCATTAGTCGTGCCTGCTGCACCTCCGAGAACATCTGCGTATTGAAACCTCCCGCCTTATAGCCCTTCGATACCGAAGCATAGAGCGAGTTGCGGGCATCGAAACGCACCGTGGCAGTCACTCGAGGCAACACTTCAAAGAAATCGTTATGCAGACGGCCGTCAAAGCGGTCGGGCGTTATGGGCGATAATCCGAACATACCCTCCGCATCGCTCGCACAGAGATAGTCGAGTCGGGCGCGTTCATAGTCGAGGCGGATTCCTGCTGTCAGGTGGAACTTGCCGAGCGTGACGCTCGATTCGTGGTATGCAGCCACGCCCCACGTCGGGATGTCGAACTTCGAGTCGAAGAGCAACTCATCGTTGTCGAATCTAAGGTCGATGCCGGACGAGCCCGAGGCATTCTTGATGATAAGCTCCTCGATGCCTGTCCGCTTGAACTGCACGGGAGCATTCATATCGCAATGTTTGAAGAATCCGAAAACACCACAGAGCCAATTGTAGATGCGGTTTTCGCCATCCTTTGAACGGATGACTATCTCCTCGGTGGCGGTATGCTCCTCGCGCGCCTGCACGAGTGTAAAATAGGAGAGTGACGTGAAATCTTGGTCGAGCGTCATCTTGTCGTCATGGAAGCGATAACTTGTGATGCTCGATACGGAGAATTTCGGTGCATCGTACCTCACCGTCAGACCATCGCTAACCTCAAATCTCTCATAACCACAAGGATCGTTATAGCAAATCTCTCCGTTGGCGATTATCGGTTTGCCCTCTTCGTCCACAATATCCTCACCGGCATAGGCATAGGGATAACCTCCCTGCTCGGTCAGCGAGAAAGCGAGCGTGTTCTCTATCTTCCATCGGTCGCTGCGCCAAGCCAGCTTAAAACGACCCCCTCCCTGCTGCTCGCGGTCGCAGGTTTTGCCCGTATGGAGATTTTCGAAAAAACCATCGGTGTGTGTGTAGTATGCTGATAGAGAGGTGGCCAGGCTGGGCAATATCTTCTGATATGTCGAGGCCTTTGCCTTGATCGTCTTCCCCGAGCCATACTCCACACCGAGCCTTATGCCCTGCCAATTAAAGGGCGATAGGGTGTAGATATTGACCACTCCGCCCATCGTGTTGCGCCCGTAGAGCGTCGATTGTGGGCCTCGCAGAATCTCGATGCGCTCGATGTCGACCATCTCGAAGTCGTAACCCTCTTTGGTCATCACCGGCACATTATCGACATTCATCCCTACCACCGGTTGGTCGATGCGTGCACCTAATCCTCGCACATAGACCGATGTGGTCATGCGCGAGCCATAGTCGGGGATATAGAAGTTGGGGACAATCTCCGAAGCATCCTTCAGCGCAGAGATGTGGTTACGCTCTGCCATCAGAGCATCAATAAGCGTAGCGGCAATGGCCTTGCCTCGCAATGTCGTACCCTGCTTGATGGATGTTACCTCGACAGAGCCTATATGCAACAACGTGTCGGGCTCCTCAATCGGGGGCTCGGCAGCCACTGCGTGCAATGGCAGCAGTGATAGCAGTATCAGCGAGAGTAATCGTTGCATCTTCGAGATGCAAAGTAACATTTTTTCAATATATTCTACAATCCTTATTTATTAGGATATGAAACGCAGAGAGCCTGCTGCATCTGGATTGGCAACAGGACTCTCTCGGGTCTGATTGTTGATTTCTCGGTCTATTGGAAGAAGAGCGACGAAATCT
>JAFQFG010000094.1 GCA_017398695.1 Alistipes sp. | reverse complement strand
GCAGCAGCCCGTTACCGCGACCGCATGTACGAATTACAGAAATTGCGTGACGAGAGCCGTCTGCAACACTAAAAAAAATGAGAGGGCTACCGAAATTCGGTAGCCCTCAACACACTCAAATACCTAACTCAATCTGCATCGTAGCCTATAAGATAACCCCTTCGGTCGTAATCTTCAGGTAGACATCCGGATTACTATCGAGTTCCACCTCATAGTAGTTGCCGGTGGGGCTTTCGATCCAATCCACATCGTCGATGGGCAGTGTCGCATGGGGGCTCGCCGCTACAGCTGCTGTCACAGCCGCAGGTACATCCGTCAATCGCACATCGGTCTCGGTACGCAGCCAGGCTCCAGCCTTGTCGAAATAGAGATCACGATAGGTGGTACCATCCAGAATCTCCACCTCGGTATACTCGGCATAGTTGTCGACATCCACAATCGTAGCCGTGGGATACATCCCCTCCAACACACTCCGTGTCGCAGCATCGAGTTGCTCCGTGGGCGGCACATCATCCTCTTTGTCACATGCAGTTGCCAAGACTACCAGACCGGCAACCAAAAACATCCAAAAGCGTTTCATAATCATCTGTTTTTATTGGTTTGACACTTCTTTTTTTAGTTAATCATCAATGTCAATTAAGTGGAATCGGCGGTCGTAGATCAATTCGAGGCCATTGCTGATCTTCACCTCATAGGTGCGACTCTCGCGATTGATTTCCAAGATCTTGCATTCCGGATAACGCTCCTTGACCGAGGCCAGAATCTCCGGCGGAATCACCGCATCGGGCACCGCCTGATAGCGACAATCAACCTCTTCCCATGAGCCATCGCTGAGAAACTCCATCTTGGCTCCGTTCATCAGCACTACCTCATAGCGTACCTCGAACAATTCGCGGTCGACCTTCGCTATCGACACCTTCTCACCCGGGAAGTGGGTTTCGATGAAGGTTACCGCCCCCTTGGGCAGTTTATCCATCGTAATCGGACGTGCCTCATCTGCCGTGGCAAGTTGCCATCCAAACAGGGCGAAGACCATCGTCATCATCATCTTCTTCGTTTTCATTGTTCTTTCGTTTTTAGTCAGACTTTGTTGTTTATCTCTGGTACAAAGGTCCGACCCGATTTTGTAAGGAATCTGTAAGTTTTGCCCTCGATAAAAAAAATGTAAAAAAAAGTGAGGTTGCTTGAACAGCAACCTCACTTTTTTACGGCCATGTCACGCTAAATCGGTGTCGACCCTCATCAAAGGCGTATTTGACCCGCAGCCCATACGCCTCGGCAACGGCTCGCACCAGGGCCAGCCCCAAGCCCGTAGAGCCCTCCCGTTTCGAGCCCTGATAGAATCGCTCGAAGATGCGCCGATCATCGAGCGGCTGCTCGCCATCGTTGCTGACGATCAACTGTCGTCCCTCCATCAAGACCTCGACCACCGTACCATCAGCACTATGGAGATAGGCATTGCGCATCAGATTGGTTACCAGCACCACCGCCAACGACTCATTCATCTGCACCACAAACCGCTCCGGCAGGATCAAACGGCACGTAACACCTCTCTCTTCATAGATTTCATCGAGCATCTCCCGTTGCTCCTTCACCAAAGCGACCACATCCACAGCCGTACTCTCGGGGAATTGGCCATTATCAATCTTGGTTAAGAGCAGGAGGTTACGATTGAGACGCACCAAATGGCGTTGCGTCTGCAGCAGGCGCATCACTTCGGCCATCTGCGGCTCGTTGAGTTGCAGCTCATTGAGCATCCACTCCATCCGATTCCCCAGCACAGCCAAGGGGGTTTGCAACTCGTGCGAAGCGTT
>JAFQFG010000007.1 GCA_017398695.1 Alistipes sp. | reverse complement strand
GCGGTTGCGCCAAGAGCCTTGGCCAGCGTAGGCTCACCAAGCATCTCCGTAACATTTGCTCCGACCAGATGCGCACCCAGCAGGCGGTCATCCTTATCGAAAATGAGCTTCACGAAGCCCTCTCTGTCGCCTGCTGCCGCAGCCTTACCCGAAGCGGTAAACTGATACTTACCCACTTTGTATTCGCCGACCTGCTCGGCAGCCTGCTTTTCGGTCAATCCGACCGATGCAACTTCGGGTGTAGTGTAGACGCATGACGGAATCACCGAGTAGTCGATAGGTTCGGGATTGAGTCCGAACATCGCCTCCACGCAACACACTGCCTCTGCCGATGCAACATGAGCCAATGCCGGCGTTGCAATAATATCGCCAATGGCATAGACCCCCTTACACGATGTGCGGTAGAACTCATCGACCTTAACCTTATCGCGCTCAACCTCTACACCAAGCTCCTCAAGACCGAGGTTTTCGATATTCGACTTGACACCCACAGCCGAGAGAACAACCTCTGCCGTGAGGGCTTCGACACCCTTCTTACCCTCGACCTCGACCTTGCAACGGTCATCCTCAACCGTCACCTGCTTGACCGTCGTAGAGGTCATCACACCGATACGTTGTTTGCGGAATGCGCGTTCCATAGCGCGGGCAACCTCCTCGTCCTCGAGGGGCATCAGCTGCGGCATATACTCCACAACGGTAACCTTCACGCCCAGCGTCGAGTATATCCACGCAAACTCGCTGCCGATAGCTCCCGAACCGACGATAATCATATCCTCGGGCAGGTGGTCGAGCGTCAGAGCCTCGCGCGACGAGATGATGTGCTTGCCGTCGATAGGCATAAATGCCATTTCGCGCGGGCGCGCACCCGTAGCGAGTAGAATATGGTCAGCCTCGTACTCCACGCCATCGACATCGACCTTGCCACTACCCTTCAGCGAGCCGAAACCTTGCAAAAGGTCTATACTATGCTTTTTCAGCAGGAACAGCACCCCCTTCTGCATCAGGTCGCTCACACCGCGCGAGCGAGCCACAATCTTTGCCATGTCGGGCTTTACCTCACCCTCGATATCCACTCCGTAGGTTGCAGCCGTATGGCAATAGTGGTATACCTGCGCACTCTTGACGAGGGCTTTGGTCGGTATGCAACCCCAATTCAGGCAGACACCTCCCGCCTCGGCACGCTCAACAACCGCTACCCTCTTGCCTAGTTCAGCGGCACGCACTGCGGCAACATATCCGCCCGGGCCGCTACCGATAACTATCAAATCGTACCTCATAATGAGATTTTATGTTTTGGAAAAACTCTATTTCAAAATATATTCCATTGTCTGTTCGCGACCTCGCTTATCTTTGTAAGTAATGCGATACTTGCCCTTAAAACCTCGGAATTGCACCTTACCCTCGGCATCGGGTTTAACCGAGAGATTGGTCTTCCATTCGTGGTTAATCAACTGGTCAAGAGCGTAGTATGCCGGTTTCTCCTTCATATCTCGGAAGAAGATGCCCGAAACCGACGGCTCGCCTTTAATACCACAACCATCAACGGTATTCCACCAAGTGATACCCATCATCTTCTCCTGTGAGAACCACAAACGATAGAGCTGCTGAGTGATGATTGCCTGAATCATAAAACCACGTTCATCCTGCGATGGTGCAGTAATGGTAACCTCGCTCAAATGGAGAGGAAGATTTGCCTCCGAAGCCCAACCAATATACTCTCGCACCTGCGAAGGAGTCTGAATTTTAACACCATTGGCAATATCCATACAGTGTTGGACATTGAATAGGTGCATCTGTATTCCCATAATATCAATTTTGCAACCACGCTCCAACAGTCGCTTTACTTGCGTCGTATAGCCGGGCTTGCGGTGATAGTCGTTGATATTGAGAGCTACATCGCTTGGAAAGTACTTCTCGGCACACTTCAATGCGTGGTATGGGTAATCGCCATAGAGCAGGCCATAACGACTCTTCGATGCAGGGTGATTCTCTATAAGAAAACCTTGATCGTCATCACGTGCGCTCTCATTCACTACATCCCAACTCTGCAAACGGCCTCCATAGTGTTCGGCAATCTGCTTGATACGATTCTCCATAACCAACGGCATTGTCTTGACGTAGTTGGGGAATGTTTGGGCAACCTCCTCAAATGACATCTCTTTCCACTCGTCACTCAAAACATCCTTGCTTTGATAGCGGTTGGGCTCATTCGGGAACAGACGCTTGTGAGCCGCCAACTCCTCCTTGTTGAAGAGGTTGAAGTACCACCGCGGGCGGATTAGACGACTACCCCACACCAATACGTGGCCGTGCATCTGAATACCCTTCTGCTCGCAGAACTCGACAAGCTGGTCGGTCGATGGACGACGCCAGTGTAACTCGTCGTATGGTTCCTTGCAGTTGTTCCAGAACTCCTCTGTATCGCGATACTCGGTTGCAAAGCGGGGTTTGCCCTGCTCCAACTCGAACTCTCTCCAATAGAAGGGGATTGTGGCACGATTGAAGAGTGTGCCAAACATCTCTTTATAACGGTCATTACGCTCCTTCGTGCCAAGTTGGTTGAAGTTGAAGATGTGCGCACCAAAGATAAACTCGTGCGACACCTGCTCAATCTTGACCTCCGAATTACGCTTGATATCTACAACAGAAAACTCTCCGTCGGCTTTGCGATACTTCTCGATATCAGCATCAATACGAGCCTGCTCCTCCGGATTCCATAATTTCCAATATGCCTCGCTCATATAACCCTTTGTATCCTCGGCTTGCGAGCGAGGAAATTGGATTTGAGCCTGCACGCTCACTGCTAAAATGGCCAAAACAACCGATAAAGTCGCCTTCTTCATTTTTGGGGTTTGATATTTAGTCGTTTAGTTATTTACTACCCTCAAAATCGAGCCATTGTCGGCAGCCACGGCTCTCTTCCACTTCTCGGAGTAGCCGGGTTGTTGAATCTTGGCAGGAATATCCTTACCGTTACCATTCTCAATAAAGCCCTTCTCGTCCTCGCTCTTGACGTTGCCGTCGATATACTTAACCATCAGGTAATTATCAAGCGACTTCCAATTAGCGAAGAGTCGCTGTGCCGTACCCACCGAGAAGGCGGTAGCAATCTTGGCAGCCTTCTTGGGCTTGCTCGATACGTTGGCAATAGCTGCATCAATCTCCTTAACCTGCTCGAGCATAGCACCCTCCCACTTGTCGATTTCCGAGCGAACATGCTTGCCGATAACGTCATAACGCAGGTAGGCGAACTGTGCAATGCGGTTGGTAATCCAGAACATCGACTCATCCGAATATTTGAGCATCGAGCCGTTCTGCTCCGAGAAGCACCAGGGAATAGCGGTCGAATTGGCATAGATAGGCGTAAGGGGTGAGGTTGCAGCGTCATCCGTACCAAACCACAAAATACCCTCTTTCTTCTCGCGAGCCTGCGCCACAAACCAGAAACCTGTCTGCTGCGTAGCCGTAGCACGCTCGTTGCAGTACTCCACGCCATCGACCTTGAAGTACATCGGGCGCCAACGATAGGGGCAGTGGCTGCCTCCGGCACCGATATCGGTCGTCATATCCATCGGAGTACCCTCGTAGTGGTCGCGCATAGCATCGAAAACCACCTTCGGAGCAACCTTTGTGCGGGGCTTAACATACAAAGGCATACGATTTGAAGGGTTGTGGCCCATCGCGTAATCGACATACTTGTCCATATCGTCAGCTATTGTGCGGAAGAATGCCCACACGCGAGCTTCGCAACCTCGCATAGCTCCAAACTCGAGCGGAGCATAGGCATCAGCAAACGAGAACTCCTCATCCTTACCCGAGAAATAACCTCTTTCGCGAGCAAACGAAATCACATCCTCCGAGTAGAGGCAATTCTCCTTATCGTTGAGCGGGAAGGTTGTGATACGTGCCTGATTGGCGTGAGCCGACACATATCCGTCAGGGATACGGCGAGCTACCCAAACGATACCCTTGCCATACTTACCCTTGCTGATAAGCTCCATAATCCATGCCTCGTTGCGGTCGGCAATCGAGAACGATTCACCGCTCGATGCGTAGCCGTGTGTTGCTGCCAGGTCGGCAATGACCGCAATAGCCTCGCGAGCCGTCTTGGCACGTTGCAATGCAATATAAATCAGCGAACCGTAATCCATCACACCATTCGGGTCCTCCAACTCCGGACGGCCACCGTAGGTTGTCTCGGCAATGATAAGCGAGTGTTCATTCATATTGCCGATTGTGGTATGCGTTGTCGGTATCTGCGGAATATTGCCAAGATACTTACCCGTATCCCACTCCTCCACGCGCAGCATATCGCCAGCCTTGAATTTACCTCCCGGCACAAAGTACAATGCTCCGTAGAGTTGGTGCGAATCGGCAGCATAGCTAACCATCACCGAACCATCCGTAGAGGCTCCTTTGGTCACAATAAAGTTGGTGCAGGCATCAGCACTCCACGCTGCAGCAACCATAACAAAAGTCAAAATCAATCTCTTCATATCAATAATAGTTTTATAATCCACAATTTCGACAAATGTACGAAAATATTTTCAAAAAACCGTTTTCTTTCCATATATTTGTGTAAGCAAACACCAACAAAATGAGCATTACAGAGAGAATAAACAAAATACGCACTGAACTCCCCGATGGAGTGACTCTTGTCGCAGTCTCGAAGACACACTCCGCAGAGGCCATTCGAGAGGCTTACGATGGTGGTCAGCGCATCTTCGGAGAGAGCCGCCCGCAGGAATTAAAATCAAAATATGAGCTTCTGCCCCACGATATCGAGTGGCACATGATAGGTCATCTCCAGACCAACAAGGTTAAATATATAGCTCCATTCATCTCGCTTATCCACTCGGTTGACAGCATCCGGCTTTTGGAGGTCATCGACCGCGAAGCAGGCAAGTGCGAACGTGTGATCGACTGCCTTTTGGAGATTCATGTTGCCCGCGAAGAGAGCAAGACCGGTTGGGACTACAACGAGCTGCTCGAAGAGGTGCAACGAGGCTCCTTTTCGCGCTTTGAGAATGTGCGTATACGCGGTGTGATGTGCATAGCTACCAACACCGAAGATGAGAATACTGTACGCGATGATTTTGAACGACTTATAGCCTATCGCAACGAAGTTGCACCATACTTTGGCAAGACATTCGATGTCATCTCAATGGGAATGTCGGACGACTATCCTCTGGCCATTGAATGTGGCTCCACGATGATACGTGTCGGTTCCAAAATATTTGGACACAGAAGCTACAAATAACCTCACATTTACGAGTAGGTTATCCACAAAAATCCTCGCTGATTGCATTGTACACTCTTTTTTGTACATTTGCGAAAGAAAACCTGAACTTAATGAAGAGAAAGAGAATTTTACTTACCGGAGCAACCGGCACAATGGGAGAGGCCGGTCTGCGCGAGATTCACGCCCGTAAGGAGCGTTTCGACCTTACGTTGTTGGTGCGCCCTTCGCGCAAGAACCGCAAATTGATGAAGAGTTACACATCGTGCGAGAATATAAATATCGTTTGGGGCGACCTCTGCAACTATAACGATGTGGCACGCGCTGTCGAGGGCGCCGACTACGTTCTGCATGTCGGCGGAATGGTTTCACCGGCTGCCGACCACTACCCCGAGCAGACGCTACATGTCAACACTTTGGCAGCTCAAAACATCGTCCGTGCCGTCAAAGCTCAGCCAAAGCCCGATGCCGTCAAGGTCGTCTACATCGGTAGCGTAGCACAGACAGGCGACCGCCAAGCCCCGCTTCATTGGGCTCGCACGGGTGACCCCATTGCACCATCGGTATTCGACTACTACGCCATATCAAAGTGTCTTGCCGAACGCATCTTTGCCGAGTCGGGACTTAAATATTGGGTCAGCCTGCGCCAGTCGGGCATCCTCTATGCAGGCATTCTGCGCAACATTGACCCGATAATGTTCCACGTTCCCATCCGCGAGGTTTTGGAGTGGGCCACGGTCGAGGATTCGGGCAGATTGCTCGCCAATATCTGCGAAGATAGTGTACCAGAAACATTTTGGGGCAAATTTTACAATATTGGCAGCGGTGCAGAGTATCGCCTGACAAACTACCGTTTTGAGCAATTATTACTCAAAAACTCACTCGGATTACCACCCGAAAAACTCTTTGCATCAAACATGTTCGCCACGCGCAACTTTCACGGTCAGTGGTATTTGGACTCCGACCGTCTGGAGGAGATACTCCACTTTCGGGCAGGCACACCGGTCGAAGAGTATTTCGCAGGTCTGCAAAAACAGCTACCATGGTTCTTTGCCTTGGCGAGATATGTTCCGGCCATCTTCATGCGTCTATTCTTGAGATATTTAGCCCACCACAAGCGTTTCGGTACGCTCGGATGGCTACGCAACGATGACAAGGAGCACATTGCCGCCTACTTCGGCTCGCGAGAGGAGTGGGAGAAGATTCCCGATTGGAAGACTCTGGCCGATTTCAAACTCGCTAACGAAGAGGATGCAGTACGACTCAATCACGGATACGACGAGCAGAAAGATCTGTCCAAATTGAACATTGACGACATGCAGCAGGCTGCTACATTCCGCGGTGGCAAGTGCTTAAGTCCCACGATGACAGAAGGCGACCTCCACACTCCACTCGAGTGGGAGTGCGCATGCGGGCATCGCTTCACAACATCTCCGACCGTCGTTTTGCTGGGTGGTCACTGGTGTCCCGAGTGTTTCTCCAAGCCGTGGCAATATGATGCCGAAGCCAAACGCAATCCATTCTTTGCTCAGTTGTGGTTAGCACATCACAAGGGCGTAAATAACGACTATTCGGAGAGCATAATCGACATAAAGCCTATCGTGCACCGCATATCGGAGAGATAGCAGACCTATGTAGCTCACCACGCTGTAAGACAAGAGAGAGATGGAGCCAATAGTAGTTATAGCAACAATCGCACTCTACATCGCAGCCCTGTTTGCAGTGGCAGCCGTTGCCGGACGCAAGGCCGACAATGCCGACTTCTTCACCGGAGGTCGCAGATCCCCTTGGCCGGTTGCCACGCTCGCTATGGTGAGTGCCGCAATGTCGGGTGTCACCTTCATCTCGGTGCCCGGCTCGGTAGCTATATCAAACTTCTCGTATCTGCAGATGGTCATCGGCTTCATCATTGGCTATCTGATCATTGCATTCGTTCTGATTCCGCTCTTCTATCGGCTGAAAGTAGTTTCGTTATACGAATATCTCGACAGGCGGTTCGGCAGCAACAGCCACCTGACCGGTGCCTCTTTCTTCTTGCTCTCTCGCACACTGATGTCGGCATTGAGGGCATACACCGCATGCACCGTATTGCAGCTATTGCTATTCGACAGATATGGAATCCCATTCTCTGTCAATGTCATCATTTTCATGCTGCTCGTCTGGCTCTATTCTCACCGCGGAGGGGTCAAGACCATCGTCTGGACCGATATGTTACGAACCTTCGCCCTGGTGGGTAGTCTTGTTTTATGCATCGTCTTTATCTTGAGATTCGAAGAGTTATCGCTTGGGGAAGCAATCTCTGCAATATCCTCGCATCCTTACAGCAAGAGCTTATTTACGGACGATTTTAACGACAGTCGCCACCTTGCCAAGCAACTCCTGGCCGGAGTTTTTATGGTCATCGCAATGACCGGCCTCGACCAAGAGATGATGCAACGCACATTGAGCTGCCGTTCGAAAGGTGATGCTCAGAAAAATATGATCGTCGCGGTGTTACTTCAATCGGTAGTAATCGTACTGATGCTCTCGTTGGGTGTTCTGCTATATATCTACCTCGAACACTCGGGCATAACCATGAGCCTTGGCGGGAAGTTTCCGATGTCGGATTCAAGCGGTGCTACCGCAATAGCCAAGCCCGACCATGTATTTGCCTATGTAGCCACCTCGGGTGCACTCCCTACGATTGTCGGAGTTCTCTTTGTTTTGGGGTTGATTTCATCGACCTACTCTGCGGCCGGATCCGCACTGACAGCCCTCACAACCTCTTTTACAGTCGACATCTTGCATGGGCGCGAGCGTTTTAACGACGAGCAACTCACCCACATTCGCCACATAGTCGGCTGTGGCACGGCAATACTTTTAACAGCTATAATAATCCTCTTCGAACAGCTCCAGAGCGACAGCATCATCAACACCCTCTACTCAATAGCCGGCTATACCTATGGGCCGATACTCGGAATGTTCGCCTTCGGCATTCTCTCCCAACGTTCGGTTCGCGACCGATGGATGCCATTGGTGGCAATAGCGGCACCACTTATAAGCCTACTGCTCGACCTCAACTCCGAGAGATGGTTCGCAGGCTATGACTTCGGGTTTGAGATACTGATAATCAACGCCTTATTGACCATGACAGGCATGTTTGCCATAAGCCGTAAAACAGATAATATCAACCAATAAAACCTCTAAACAATGAAAAAACTTTTATCTCTTTTCGCACTCGTTGCATTGGCATTCTCATCGTGCAACACAAGCGACTCCGCCGACCAAACTCTGCGCGTAATGTGCTATAATGTACGCAACTGCAAGGGTTTGGATCTACAACTCGATTACGACCGCAGTGCCGGTGTTATCAACAATGTACTACCGGACATAGTAGCCGTTCAAGAGCTCGACAGCATGACCACCCGCTACGAAGGCTACTACGCATTAGGCGAACTCGCAAAACGCACCGGAATGCACGATTACTACGCCCCCTCAATCGACTACAAGGGAGGCAAATACGGCATCGGCATACTCTCGAAAGAGCCGGCCCTCTCATTGGTTCAACATCCACTTCCCTGCCGCAAGGAGCCTCGCACGATGCTTGTTGCCGAGTTCGAGAAGTTCTATTTCATCTGCACACATCTCTCGCTCAATGAAGAGGATCGCGTGACCTCTGCCGGCATTATCCGCGATCTCGTTGCAAAACTCGACAAACCGGTAATCATCGCCGGTGACTTCAATGCCGAGCCCGAGAGTCAGGCCATGAAGGTTTTCAAGGAGTTTATGACCACACTCTCGAATCCCGAGCAGTTCACATTCCCCGCTGATGCTCCCACATGTTGCATCGACTACATCATGACCAACTCTCCAAACGTAACGGGCAAGAATGCCACGGTAGTAGCCGAGCCTGTTGCCTCGGATCACCGACCTCTGTACGTCGATGTAACGCTGTAACGGAGGATTTTTGCGAGAAAATGTGTAAATTTCGAATAATATCCATATAAATATTTGTATAACCATATTTTTTCACTATATTTGCATCGTGAAAACGGACGAATAGGATGAAGGGGACGATTTGAGTCCCCTTCTTTCGTAGTTGTAGCGAAAATTTTGAGATCACAAACGACTATTAACAAAAGCACTATTTTTTATCGAAGAGTATGATAGAT
>JAFQFG010000093.1 GCA_017398695.1 Alistipes sp. | reverse complement strand
CTGTTGTGCAGCTCTGCACGACGATGCTGGCTAACTCCCGTATTATACGCAAGTCGCTTGAAGTAGTCGGCAGTAAACTTCTCACTGCCAATAATATGATAGATGACGGCATCGGGCACATACCAGAACTCTACACCATCACGAGCCAATCGCTCGAACAGGTCGCTCTCCTCTCCGCCCGTAAGCTTACCCCCAACACGGCCAAGCGATGTGTCGAAGCCTCCATACTTGAGCAAAATCTCACGCCTGAAAGCCATATTCCCTCCGGCAGGGATGCGACCCTTAGGAAATTTGCGGACACTATCACCCCAATCGGTCGGATTTGCAATCGGGACCTCGGTAAAATGTGACAGCCATGAGGGTCTGCCCGATGGGTATCGAGGCACTACCCGACCACCGGCTGCAACGGCTGTTTCAAACTTGTTGAATAACTCTAAATAACCGCGTGCAAACTCCTTATTTACAACTTCATCGTCGTCGATTATAGCAATGATTTCGCCCTGACTCTCTTCGATACCGCGATTGCGAGCATAGGAGAGGCCTTGCTGCTGTTCATTCACGATACGGAGGTTAAATTCCCGATGGGCATCCGCAAACTCGGCAAAGAGCGTTTGCGTGTCATCTTGCGAGTTGTTATCAACCACGACACACTCCCACTCCTCAGCCGGCAAATCCTGTCCAATAAGCGACTCCAGGCTATCGAGCAGTTGTCGGGCACGGTTATATGTAGCTATGATTATCGAGATTTGGGGCATATAGGTTAAATTCATATTATTATTCAGATGACAAAAATAAAAAAAAATCGGGGTTTATTGACAATCCTGCAGTTTTTTTTATAAATTCGTACCAAATTTTAATCAATACAACTACAACAATGAAGCGATTTTTAACAATTTTATCAATGGTGGTTGCGGCCTGCACCCTCTTTTTAGGCGAAGCATCAGCTGCACCTGCCGAACAACCGGTGAAGATTATCGTAATGCCCGACCATGCAGATTGGACCTACAAATGTGGTGAGGTGCCGATGTTTAAGGTATTGGTGCTCAAAGATAACGTCCCGATGCAGAATGTGGAGATTTCGTACCTCGTTTCAGAGGATATGATGCCCGCACACCTCGAAAAGAGCGAGACACTTAAAACCGGCGAGGGTAAAATCAAAATCGGAACCATGAAGACACCTGGATTCTTGCGTTGCACGGTCTACGCCAAGGATTGCGGCAACACCTACCGCGGCATGGCAACCGCAGCATTCGAGCCCGAGAAGATTCAGCCGACAACAACCCTGCCCGAAGATTTCGACACCTTCTGGAGCGAGGCTGTTGCTGCCAACAAGAAGATACCGATGAATGCCACGATGACCCTGATGCCCGAACTCTGCACCGGCACCTACAACGCCTACCATATTCGTTTTCAGAGTTACCGCGCAGGCTCATACATGTATGGAGTGTTAACCATTCCGGTCAAGGAGGGCAAATATCCCGCAATTTTGCGAGTCCCCGGAGCAGGCGTAAAGCCGATGCCGGCATACGGCAACATGCCCAACGACAATGCTGTCGTTCTGCAGCTCGGAATCAACGGCATACCGGTAAATATGCCCCGCGAGGTCTACACATCTCTCGACCGCGGTGCATTGCGCAACTACAACCGCTTCCGCGTTGACGATCGCAGTGGTTACTACTACAATCGCGTCTATCTCGGATGTGCTCGCGCAGTCGATTTCCTTGCCGAACTCGAGTGTGTCGACGCCGAGAAGATTGCAGTCTGCGGAGGTAGCCAGGGAGGTGCTCTATCGTTCACGACAGCAGTTCTCAACCCGAAGGTTAAGTGTCTGTATGCCAACTATCCTGCACTATGTGACCTCACGGGTTACTTGAATGGCCGTGGTGGAGGTTGGCCTCACTTCTTCCGTGGTGATAACGACCAAAACATCCGCGACGACAAGGCGATTATCGAGAATCTGAAATACTACGATGTCGTCAACTTCGCACGCAAGGTCAAAGTCCCCGTAAAGGTTGCGTTCGGCTACAACGACACAACTTGCTGCCCGACCTCGATCTATTCGGCCCTGAATGTAATTCCCGAGCCGGCAGAGTTGCTCATCTACAAGGAGATAGGCCACTACACCTACCCCGAACTCGAGCGTGACCACGGCAAGTGGATATTGGAGAAGCTGCAATAGTCCAAATCTCTTATAAACTAAACGACATTCTAACAGAAACCGCTCGTTTTGCGAGCGGTTTTGTTATTTATATATGGTATGTATTTGATTTTTGCTCTTTTTTTTATAGTTTTGCCACCCGAAAAACAGGAACTAACTCCCCTATCCCCGCGAGGAAAAGGGGCATATTTTATTAAAATGCGAAGAAACATACTACGTTTTCTGCTACTGCTAACCTTCGCGGTTGTGCCGCTATCAATCGTGGCACAGAACCCACAGAAGGTGACAGTAAGCGGATTGGTAACCTCCGCTGAGGAGAAGCAACCCCTTGCAGGAGTGACAGTTGTAACCGATACAATGAATGGCGTCAGCACACTGCTCGATGGCACATACACAATCAAAGCCGATGCCGGGCAGACTCTCTCATTCTCGTTTATAGGCTACAAAACCGTCGACTGGACCATTCCGGCCGACAAGACCGAGGTGACGTTCAATGTCGAACTGCAATCCGACACCGAGTTGCTCGAAGATGTTGTAGTTGTGGCATACGGTGTTCGCAAGAAGGGCACGGTTGCCGGCTCGGTATCGTCGGTCAAGGCCGAGAAGATCGAGTCAACCCCCACAGCAGCATTCGACCAGGCGTTGCAGGGTCAGGTTCCGGGTCTTACGGTCCTCTCGAATACGGGTGAGCCGAGTGCATCGGCCGTTATGACCATTCGAGGTGCAAACTCCATCAACTCGGGCACAGCACCGCTCTATATCCTTGACGGCATGCCCATCTCGAGCAGCGATTTCAACACGATAAACCCCGCAGACATCGAGTCGATTTCAGTCTTGAAAGATGCCTCCTCGACCTCGATATACGGTGCACGCGCAGCAAATGGCGTTATTGTCATCACCACCAAGCGCGGTAGGATGTCCGACCACCCTACTATCGAGTACCGCATGCAGCTTGGCTTCTCGCAGATCGACTACAGCAAGTGGGATTTGATGAACACTGCCGAGCGCATTCAATACGAAAAGGAGATCGGTATGACCGATGGCCAAGATTACAACCTGTTACGCAAGACCGATGTCAATTGGGCCAAAGAGGTCTTCAACAATGCCGCGATGTTGCAGAGCTATGAGCTCTCCATCTCGGGAGCCGACGAGAAGAACAACTACTACGTTTCAGGAGGTTACTACAATCAGGACGGTACGGCTCCGAGTTCGCTGTTTGAGCGCATCTCGCTGCGTGCCAACTACGAACGCAAGGCAGCCAAGTGGCTCAAGCTCGGCACGAGCAACATGCTCAACTACCAGAATATCCAACAGGCCGACGAAGGCTCATACAGCCTGGTCGCCCCGATCTCGGCAGCACGCTTCATGATGCCATACATCAGCCCCTACCAGGCCGATGGCTCGTTGGCTTCGATAAACGATGGCTCGTGGCGTGGCACAGGTCAGAACCCGCTTGAGTGGATTGTCAATAACCCCGTAAAGTACAAGAAATACAAGCTCGTATCGCAGATTTTTGCTGAAGCGTATCCGGTGAAGGGATTGACTCTGCGTTCGCAGTTCGGTGTCGACTACGCGCACACCACCGGATTCGGCAAATCCTACCCGAGCTATGCTCCCAATCAGGGCGAAGGCTCCGCATCGCGCAGCTCGACCGATTCGTATACGCTCAACATCACCAATACGATAACCTACGAGTGGGAACTCTCGGACAAGAGCAAATTTACGTTCCTCGCAGGCCAGGAGGGCGTCGACTACCACTACGAAGCCTTCAGCCTACTCTCGCGAGGTCAGAACAACGATCGTCTGACCGACATCTCGAACGGTACGCGCGTGACATCGTGGAACGATACGACCGACTCGGATTATGGCTTCGTATCGTTCTTCGGTCGTGTGAACTACGACTACGACAACTGCTACTTTGTGGAGGCCACGGCTCGTGCCGATGGCTCTTCGCGCTTCGGAGCATCACGCCGCTGGGCAGGCTTCTGGTCGCTCGGTTTTATGTGGAATATGCGCAATGAAAAGTTTATGGACTCGGCATCGCGCTGGCTCACAAATGCGCAGATAGCCCTCTCGACGGGTACTTCGGGTAACTCCTCAATTCCAAACTACGAGCACCTGGCTCTTGTGGGCGGAGGTCTGGATTATGCCGGCAATGCGGGTATCGGCCTGATGCAACCGGGCAACGAGAACCTCGGCTGGGAGAAGCCGTGGACATCCAACTTGGCATTCCACCTCGGCTTCTGGAATAGGCTCAATGTCGATTTGGAGTTCTACTACAAGAAGACCTCCGACATGTTGATGCAGGTACCCGAATCCTATTCGGCATCGGGCTACGGCTACTATTGGGACAATGTGGGCTCGATGGTCAACAAGGGTGTTGAACTCAACCTTACCGGCACACTGCTCGCCGTCAAGGATTTCGTCTGGACGGTCAATGCCAACGTATCGTACAACCACAACAAAATCACCGAACTCTACAACGGTGTACAAGAGTACGAGCTCGCCAACACCAACACCAAACTTGTTGTCGGCCACCCGCTTGGAGAGTTTTACATCAACCGATATGCGGGTGTTAATCCGGCAAATGGAGATGCTTTGTGGTACGACAAGAACGGCAATCTGACGACCGAGCTGCGCGATGAGGACAAAGTGCTTATCGGCAAGAGCTACCATGCCCCCTGGCAGGGTGGTTTCGGCACGCAACTCGCCTGGAAAGGGCTCTCGCTTGCAGTGCAGTTCAGCTGGGTCGGTGATAGATGGATGATTAACAACGACCGCTATTTTGACGAGTCGAACGGTCGTTTTGCCTCATACAACCAATCGAAGCGACTGCTTGAACGCTGGAAAAAGCCTGGCGATGTGACCGACATCCCGCGTCATGGTGTCTACACCGAGTTTGATAGCCGTCTGTTGGAGGATGCATCGTTCCTGCGACTTAAGAATGTAATGCTCGCCTACTCGCTACCGAAGGATCTGCTCCGTCGCAGTCGCGTATTCCAGGGTGTACGCATCTACGCGCAGGCGCAAAACCCATTTACCTTCACCAAGTTCTCGGGTCTTGACCCCGAGGGCACCTCGAATATCTATGCGGCACAATACCCCATGGCTCGCCAATTCACCTTTGGTCTTGACTTAACATTCTAAACGGCTATGAGAAGATTTTTCAACAATATAAAGGTTTTTACGGCAGCTCTGGCTGTGATGACAGCACTCTGCGCGACCTCATGTCTTGACAAGATGCCCGAGTCGGCCATCGGTGAGAAGGAGGCAATCAAGAGCTACGACGATGTCAAGCAACTGCGTGTCGGCATATATGCAATGCTCAAGAGCGGAGCACTTTACAGTGGTTACCTCACGCTGCTGCCCGACATACAGTGCGATTTGGTATACGCAGTCGAGGGCTTTTCGAACACTCACGGCAACATCTGGCAATGGGATATCCGCCCGACCAATTCCGAGATTGAGTCGGTGTACGCAGCTCTATATAACCTCATCAGCAACTGCAACTACTTCCTCGACACGATTGACGAGGTGGTTGCCAATGAGACAAACGACGACAATATCGACGCCATGGAGCAGTACACGGGCGAGATATACGCCATTCGTGCCCTTGCCTATTCGGAGTTGGTAAAGTGCTTCTGCAAAGCCTACGACCCCGCGACAGCAGCTGTGGAGAAGGGTGTTGTCCTGCGCACATCCTACTTTAAGAAGGAGCCAATTGTCCGTGCCTCACTCGAGCGTTCGTACCAATTTATCCTGGAGGACCTTGCCGAGGCTGAGGCGCGACTCGATGTCGATAACGACACATACAGTAGTGTGGGCATCACGCTGGCAGCAGCATACGCTCTGCATGCCCGCGTAGCGCTCAACATGCAAGATTGGGAGGCTGCGATCGACTACTCCTCGCGCCTTATCGACCACCCCAATAAGGCATTCACACTCTCGAGCGCATCGACGCTCTACACCTCGGAGCAGACATATTTCGACTATATGTGGTCGAATGACATTGCCACCGAGATTATCTGGCGCATCGGATTTACCGAGACCTCATTCGGAGGTGCACTCGGTTCGCTGTTCCTCAATTTCACCACCGACTACTACAACTACTACCCCGACTACGTGCCGGCAAAGTGGGTTCTCGACCTCTACGACCGCAACGATGCCCGCTACAACACCTATTTCTACACCGTTACCACCGGCTACAACCACGGCTTGCAGTGGCCACTGCTGATAAAGTATTTCGGCAACGAGAGTTTCATCAACAACTCGCTGATATACCATGTCAACATGCCTAAACCGTTCCGCTTGGCCGAGCAGTATCTCATCCGTGCCGAGGCATACTGCCGTTCGGAGAATCCCAACTATGCCATGGCGGCCAACGACCTCACCAAGTTGCGACAAGCACGCTACACAAGTGGCGGAAATATCAATATCACAAAGGATAACTTTATCGAACAGATATCCAACGAGCGAGTACGAGAGCTCTATATGGAGGGCTTTCGTCTGAACGACCTCAAGCGTTGGGGCAACCTCTACAACGACGGCAAAGGCTTCAAGCGCACACCACAGACCTCCTCGCTCGACGAAGGCAGCTCGCTCGAGATCAAGGCCGATAACCCGCTCTTTGTTTGGCCTATTCCCCAGCACGAGATCGAGGCTCCCGGGTCACAAATCGAGCCAAACGACAGCAACCTTAACAATTAAAGTGTGACTATAAGTAAATCGTATATGAAACAATTTATCAATATTTTGATTGCGGGCGCACTTGCTGCAGGATTTATCTCCTGCCGAGAGCAGTACACCACCTATTCCGATCGTGAATATGTGATGTTTGCCGACTCGCTATCGACAAATGTCGTACTCGAAGGTCAAGAGTATTTCACGGTGGCCGTATCGTCAACCGTGGCTCGCGACTATGACCGCACATTCGGAGTCGAGGTGATTGACGAGGGCAGCAATGCCATCGAAGGCTACCACTATCGTCTGCTCTCGAACAATGTGACCATCCCCGCCGGCAAACTCTCGGCCGAGGTGCGCGTGCACGGTTACTATGAGAATATCGAGGCCACCGACTCACTCGGTTTCGGACTGCGCCTTGTGATGCCCGAAGCGTTAAAATTTGACACCTTATACAAGGACAGTGACCGCACCAAGGTGACGATGGCGAAGGTGTGTCCCTACTCCATCGACAACTTCACGGGTTGGTGTGTGGTCACATCGCTGATGCTCTACAACTACCCCGGCACCAACGCCAGCTATCAGCGCCTTGTCAAGTGCGAGAAGCACCCGACCGAGGCGGAGAGCATCATCGTGCGCGATTTCCTCTATGATGGTTACGATGTGACCATTCGTTTCAATGCCGAAAATCCGGCAAAGATGCTGCTCGAGATGGACAATGACCAGGTTTTGAGTGACGAAGCATCGGTATTCGGGCAGATATTGGGCGACAACCACATTCTCTGCGGTGAGAGCCCGTACAACGATTCGTACTTCAACTCCTGCCAGCGTTTTGCAACCTTGTGGCTCAACGTCTATGTCTACGACTTGGGCGACCCCATCGGCACGGTAGGCCAGTTCTACCACATCCTGGAATGGGTCAGCGACGAGGAGGCAGAACGTCTGCAACGAGAAGAAGGAATGTAGGATAATTCACAATTCACAATTCACAATTCACAATTATTTCCTTTGACAACCATAGATAAATTCACAATAAATCACAAAAAACGTTAAGTTATGAGAAGACTTTTTACAAACGTGTTAGGTTGCGCTGTGGCAGCATTTGCGTTGCTCGGTGCAGCATGTACACAGGAGCCCGAGGAGAAGCTCCCGACTCCGAACTTCCCCGCAGTTGTCAACGCCGAGGTGACAGCCGGAGAGGTCTACACCCTCGCAATCGAGCCTAATCAGGCTTGGACAATCTCGATTCCCGAGGAGTCTACCTACTTCACTATTCTCGACAACGAGAATGAGGTATACTCGATTAGTGGCGAGCAAGGCTCATTCGAAATTAAGATTAAAGTTGCCGAGTTCAGCGACTTCAACAGCGATCAGGTGTGCGACGTAACGATGAAGATGGGCCAATCGACTCAAACTATCGCTACACTCACCGTTGGCAAGTTGACCCGCAGCATCGAGATCTACGAAGTCAAACTCGAGGACAACGAGTGGCTCTATGGCAGCGAAACACAGTTCGAGTATGTTCCAGAGCAGGTTGGCGAGCAGGGCATCACGCTCAATTGGGGCGAGAACGGACTGACGATGTTCACCCACCGTGTAAAGATTGTGTCGAACTTCACATGGAAGGTTGACGGCACGCCCGAGTGGATTCAGCCCATCAGCAACAATACCGAGAATATCACCGAGCTCTGGATTAAGGGCAATGGAGCTTACTATCCGGCTCAAAATTCGACTGCTACGTTGTCGTTCCTCGATGCAAACGATGAGAGTGTAGGCGCAATTGCAACGCTGAAAGTCTCCATTCCGGCAGTTAACTCCGTATTCTCTTACAACGACTTCGATGAGAGCTATCAATTTAACCACAAAGGCGAGATTTACAGCGCATTGAGCAGCTCTTACTACGAGGGCAATGCCGAGGGTTCGGTAACCTCGACCAACGACGAGATGCTGGTATATACCCTCTCGTTTGAGCCTGCCGGCTTTGCCGAGGGAGCCTATTTCCCCACCATCAACGACCACGATTGGGTCAATTGCGAAATTGCAGCGTGGGACGACAAGAACAGCGACCTTATCCAGAAGCGCGACATCTCGATTGGCGTCAAAACCAACGATGATACAGACCGCGAGGCGATGATTATCATCGTCCCCAAGGCGGTAGCAACCGCGAAGTTCGAGGATGTGAATGAGCCTTATGAGATGATTGAGATGGCAGAGGGCGGCATGGGCGCTTCGGGCAAGCTTGTTGCCGAGTATGAGCAATATCTCGTGACCACCATCAAGCAGTCGGCTAATCCGGGCCCGATTTCGCTCTCGAATCCCGATGTTGTGACCACAGTCAAGATGATCAAAGTCGCAACCAAGGGCGACAGCGACATTGCATACGACTACTCCATGGCAAAGCACGGCTATGAGCTGCTCTACACCTCGAAGTATGATAGCGATGATGCAACATTCATCTTCGACGGCACCTACACATCGGTCGAGTACACCTATTTCGATAACGAAAGTGGCAATCTTAAAAAGATGAGCGACAATGATAGTTGGATCAAGGTTGTACCCTATGGAACTGCCGGTGGTTTCCGCATCACGATGAAACCGACCGCTACGACCAACAAGCACTACAAGAGCGAATCGTACTACAATGGCGCATATTGGAGTTACATCGCATTCAAGAATGGTGACGAGGTGGTTGCCGCAATCAGCGCGCTCTATAACGAGGGCTATGACCTCAATAGCGAGGGCGGTTCTGCCAACACAGACATATCATTTTCGTACCCTCAGTATGCAACCGATATTGATGGTTCGAAACTCGAGAAGCTCACTTCGGGAACAATCTACAATACAGTTGTAAGCAACTATGGAGAGATTCCGGTATGGCAACTCACCTATGTCAAGAGTGCAGCCACGATGTCGGCACTTCAGGGCATTAATACATCATGGACATACATCTACCACACCGACAGCGACAAGGAGTGGCTCACTTTCGAGACTGGTGAGATGGCTACCGTTACGATGAAGGAGTCGGGCAACGGCAAGACTGGCATCTTGATTTTCACGGATGACAATCAAGTCCCCAAGATGGCTCTCGCATGCACACTCAACATCGCTCAATAATAAGCAGATAAACCTCCACGATGCCCCGTTTCGTTCGGGGCGGGGCATCGTCTTTTAACCAATCCGAACAGCAAAACGACCATACTGCAAAGTGCTAAATGGTCACAGAACGAGCAGTTTTAAGAAGATGAAACTTTACAGATTTACCGTATGCGTACTCTTGGCCGCGATGTCGTTCCTCGCAGTAGCTTGTAGCGAAGAGGTTATCGACAATCGCGAACACGGTTACGGATACGTCCAGTTCAAACTCTACAAGCAGGCTTCATACGATGCAGGCAATAGTGTCGAGCAGAACTCGACCCGCGCCCTCACCTCACGATTGGAGTACCTCTCCGATGCTTGCAAGGTGAAGGTCACCCTATCCTACAACTCGACAACGATTGCACAGACTCTGACCTTGCAGTCGGCAAATGCCGAGAGTGCAGAGTATGGCATGCGTAGTGCTAACCTCAAGTTGCTTGTAGGCAGTTATAAGATTCTCAATTTCCGCCTCTACGACACCAACGATGAGGAGTTGTACATCGGCACTGTCGGTGAGAATAACACCTTCTCCATCACCGAAGGCGGACTGCTCGTGCACGACCTGACGGTCAATGTCACACCACGAGGAAGTGTAAGGTTCTCGCTCAAGAAAGATATGTCTGATTTCACCGACCAACCGACACAGAAGAACGTGGAGCGTCAATACACATTCGATGAGATCAAATTCGTAAATATCACCGTTGCCGAGGTGATGCCATCGGGAAGTACGACCAACCCCACCCGCTTCGAGCGACTGCCGGCGACCTTCTCGCTACACCTCGATGAGGATGACGAACAGAGTCCCGAGCCGGGCTATCAGACCTCCTCGATTCTCTGCGACACACTACTCTCATTGCCTGCCGGAAAATATCGTGTAACACGCTACGAAACCCTCGATGAGCGCAAAGTGACTCTCGAGGATTGCACAGCACCCAAAAAGTGTGACTTCACGATCGAGGACAACCACAAGAGCGAAGTCTCGGTCCCCGTATCGCTGTACGAAGCCGATGCATACATCCGCGACTACTATGCGCTCTACGAGATTTGGAAGAGTCTTAATGGCGAGAAATGGTACTACGTTGGTGAAAACTTCACACGCGGTGCAAATTGGAATTTCAACAAGGATGTCGACCTATGGGGCGACCAGCCGGGTGTCGAGTTGCACTCTAATGGTCGCGTAGCCCGTATCGACATCAGCGACTTCGGCTTCAAAGGCGATCTCTCGCCCGCTATCGGTCAGCTCACCGAGATTGTGGAGCTCTATCTCGGCACTCACAACGACGCCAACGCCATAGGTTATGACCCCACACTCGATGCGTCGGTATCGTTGCTTGAGCGCAACCGCAATCGTTTGGAGAACCACAAAAGCCTACTCAGAAAGATCTATCCGGCAAGCCAGATGTCGGAGCCTTGCGCACGCGCGCTCAAAGAGAATGGTATCTCCGTAGCCGCCACATCACTCTACGACACGATGAGCGAGAGCGAGATTTTCGATATGAAGAGTGGCTCGCAGCGCGAGATTGTCAAACACGACACCAACCACGGGACACTCTGCAACGGACTGAAATCTATTCCGGCCGAGATTCGCAACCTGACCAAGTTGGAGTATCTCTACATTGCCAATAGCGAGATTTCATCTCTTCCCGAGGAGTTGAAATACCTCGAGGCGTGTACCGACATCGAGATCTACAACTGTCCCAAATTGACAAAATTCCCGATGGCCATAGCCCAGATGCCTTCGCTCATATCACTCAACATCTCCAACAACAAACAGTGGAGTTCTGACGATATTCTGGCCGGTATTAAGGCGTTGGCAACAGGCCCCTCGGCAGAGAAAATTCAGATTCTCTACGCTCGCGAGAATTCGCTGGCTGTCATGCCCAAGGAGATGCGCAATATGAAGAAGATGGGTCTGCTGGACCTCGCCTACAATAAGATTGCCTCGATCGAGGCCCCGATGGGCAAGGAGTTTGCACCCGTGCAGTTCTATCTCGACCACAACCAGATAACCAAGTTTCCGCACGATGCAGAGCCATTCTGTGGCATGGATGATATGGAGAGTTTCTCGGCTAAATACAACAAACTGACCGAGTTCCCCAACATCTTCTCGGCATCGAGCAACTTCACCATCAAATCGGTCGATTTATCGGGAAATGACATACGCTCATTCGAGGGCGAAAACGAGAGTGACGAGGCCAAGAAGTTCAAAGGCATCAAGGTCGAAACATTGACCCTATCGCAGAACTACAACTTGGGTAAATATCCCATAGCTTTGGCCAAGAGCAACTCTTTGATATCGTATATTATTCTGCGTGCCTGTGGCATTACAGAGATACCCAAGGGCTCGTTCACGTACAAGAACTCGGTAGACCTCATGTCGCTCGATTTGTCGTATAACAGACTCGAGAAGCTGCCGCATGAGATGCATGCCGGCAATATGCCCTATCTCTACGGAGTCGATTTGTCGTTCAACCGATTTAGCGAGTTCCCCAAAGAGCCGCTTGATTGCTCGGGACTGACTGTACTCTCGGTGCGTTCACAGCGCGATGCAGAGGGCAATCGTTGCCTCAAGGAGTGGCCGACGGGACTCTTCAACCATCGCGGACTGCGAGGTTTTTACATCGGTTCAAACGATCTGCGACGCATTGACGACACGATATCGACACTCATCTACTACCTCGACATCAGCGATAATCCCAACATCATATTCGATGCTTCGGACATCTGCTATGCGTGGATGAATGGTGCCTATATACTCATTTACGACAAGACACAGAACATCTTAAATTGTGACTACATGTTGGACTAACCCTCGTAGAATAAGACGTATGAAATTGAGATTTATATACATAGCATTTGCGACAATAGCTCTTTTGGCATCATGCACCAAAGATAACATTGTCGAATTCGGCACCAACCGCAAAGAGATAACGGTCGGTGCGGTCGGAGGGCGTGAGATTGTTCGCGTAGCCTCGAGCGATGAGTGGATTGCCTCGACCGACAAGCCCTGGATAACAGTGTCGCCTGCAAATGGCCGTGGTTCGACACCCTGCACCTTTATCATCGACTCGGCACTAATGTCCGAATCGCGTAGCGGTGTTGTCCGCATCCAGAATGTCGCAACAAAAAAGTACACCGATATAGCTGTAACGCAAGAGGGTTTCCCCTATGCGATTGAGGTCGAAGAACCGGAGGTCGAGGTGGCCAACTTCGACTCCTACGGCAAGCGATGGTTCGACGTCAAGGTGCGTTCGAATGTCGATTTCAAGGTCGACATACCGACCAACGCAAGTTGGCTCAAATGTGAGAAGTTTGCACTCAATCTCAACCGAGGAGCTCGTCCGCGTGAGGTTGTGCTACGCTTTAATTGGGACATCAACACCTCTCCGCGTGAGCGACTGGCCGAGGTTGTTTTCCGTCCCCTGACTTCAAACGTCACATTGGCACGTCAGGATAATCTGAACGTCACCCAGGCTGCCGCTGAGCCTATTGTCGAGAACACTCGCCAGGGTGACTCAGTAGCGTTGATTTGCATCGCACGTTCGCTCAACACGATGACAAGTTGGGATACCTCATCAAGTATGGACATGTGGAACAATGTGACCCTCTGGGAGGAGGGAATGGAGGGCTATACCGAGGAGAAGAAGGGGCGTGTTCGTTCGGCAGAATTTTCACTTTTCTTCACCAAGGAGGCCTTGCCTTTTGAGGTCCGTTACCTGACCGCTGCCGAGGAGTTGTACTTCTTTGGAAATGCCAACACATTCCTCTTAAGCCTATCGACCGGTGATGATATTGCACTCCTCACTCAGCTCAAACGATTGACTATCGGTGCGTATGGTCTTACCGAGCTGCCACAAAGCCTTACGGCGTTGAAGAATCTCGAGTATCTCAACATCGGCTCAAATAACTTCATGTCGATACCCGACATCCTTACACCCGAGAATTTCCCAAATCTGCGCACGTTGATTATGAATGCTAACCAGCGTCACGCAATATACGACTTGAGCAATACGGTGAAGAGTAATATCGGTGGATTTGTCGAGGAGAAGGAGTTCCCGAAACGCCTTCTCAAGTGGAACAAACTCGACACTTTGGTTCTGTCGGTAAACTACCTGCATGGCTCATTACCCGATTTCGAGGATGATGCGGAGGTGCCGACATGGGGACGCGAAGAGGTCGAGGCTGTCGATTCACTGCCCGAGATTCTTATCGGCAAGAAGAAGGTGATGCCGACAACCAAAATGCTCGCATTCAACTATAACCGCCTGACGGGTAAACTCCCCGATTGGTTGCTCTACCATCCGGCCCTCGACATTTGGCAGCCCTACAGCTTTATATTCAATCAGGAGGGCAAGACCGTAAGCGGAGAGCAAGCCGGATTTAGCAACGAGCCGACAAGTCTGGAATACTACTATACACTCTACCCCACCAAGAATAAACCCACAGGCGAGGATGAGATTACCGATTCGATAAAGTAAGTGCGAAGATGAAAAGAGAGTTTTTATATACGATCTTCGGAGTGGCGATGCTGGCAATGGCTTCGTGCACAACCGATAATACTACGCAATCGGCCGTAGAAAACCGTCCCGAGAGCGAGAACGCATACATCAAGGGAGAGCTACTCGTGAAGTTCTCACCCGAAGTTGTGGAGATTCTCGAAAATGTGGGTCTTACACGTGGTGGCGAACTCACCCGCAGCGGTGTACCGACTCTTGATGAGGTCGTGGAGATTGTCGGAGGTTGCCATATTGAGCGACTATTCCCCATTGACGAGGCTAACGAGGCTCGCACTCGCGCAAACGGATTGCATCGTTGGTTCGTCATTCGATTCGATAAGGAGATGTCGACCGCAGCCGTGGCGGCACGTTTCGCCACTCTCGGAGAGGTTCAGAAGGTCGATTTCAACCGCACCATCAAGCGTGCTTACAACACCAAGGCGACTCCTCTGTCGGTCGAGAGGTTGCAATCGCTAACCTCGGCCACTCGCACAGCCACGGCCGACCCTTTATTCACCGAACAGTGGAATCTGGCCAATCGTGGCGACAAATTCAACAAAGGCAAGATTAAAAAATCGGTGGCAGGTGCCGATGTACAGTGCGAAGGTGCTTGGCAGCGTTCGCGTGGCGACAAGTCGGTCGTTGTAGCGGTCTTGGATGAGGGTATATTTATCGAGCATCCCGACCTGAAAGATAATATCTGGATCAACGAGGACGAATTCGCACGCTCGGACAAGGACAACGACAACAACGGCTATAAGGGCGACATCAATGGCTACAACTTCGTCTACGATTCGGGAGTAATTACCTGGAACAATGTTCTCGACTCGGGCCACGGCACTCATGTTGCGGGTGTTATATCAGCAGTAAATAATAATGGTTATGGCATAAGTTCGATTGCCGGAGGTGATGGCACCAAAGAGAGCGGAGTGAAGATTATGGTCTGCCAAATCTTCTCGGGCAACACTGCCACCAGCCTTCTCTCGACCGTGCGCGCCATCAAATATGCTGCCGACAACGGAGCTGTCGTTCTGCAGTGCAGTTGGGGATATGTTTCGCCTGTAGCCAATGTATACGACTGGGGCGAGGTGGGTTTTGCCTCCGAAGAGGAGTGGGAGAAGGGCTCTCCCCTGGAGAAGGACGCACTCGAGTACTTCACACACAATGCCGGCTCACCCAACGGAGCAATCGAGGGTGGCATAGCCATCTTTGCCGGTGGTAACGAGAGTGCTGCAGCCGCAGGATTTCCTGGCGCAGCCGAGGGTTACGTTTCGGTTGCCGCCACAGCTGCCGACTTCACGCCTGCGGTCTATACCAACTATGGCCCCGGCACAACAATCTCTGCACCGGGTGGTGACCAGGATTACTACTTTGAATATTTTGACCAGGAGCACAACTATGGCGAAGAGGGATGCATCCTCTCTACCCTGCCCAACCACATCAGCCCGAGTGGCTATGGCTATATGGAGGGTACATCAATGGCATGTCCTCATGTGTCGGGTGTGGCAGCTCTTGCCATCTCGTATGCAACACAACTGCGTCGTCATTTGACAGCCTCGGAACTCTATAAATTGATGCACGAGACAGCTACGCCTATCGACCAATATATGACCGGCAAGAAGCAGTACTACCGCTACGTGGCCGACTTGGGTGCTATTCAGCCGATGAATTTCTCTCTTGCGCCCTATAAAGGCCAGATGGGTGCGGGTCAAGTCAACGCAGCCGAACTGCTTGCCAAGATTGCCGGTGCGGGATGCGAGATGCGCTTTCCGAATATTTCGGTTGCACTTGACGGATGTGTCGTTGAGGCTCCGTCGCGATACTTTATTGAGGCCAAGAATGCGGAGATATTGATCGAGATTGCCAATAACAACATCGCTTCATGTGAGATACTCGAAGGCGGCAAGATTGCTTTCAAGGGCCTTAAAATAGGTTCTACCTCTGCGAAAATCAAGATTCTGAACAACAATACACCTCTTGTCGAGCAGTTGTTCGGCATCACGGTTCGCCCATCGACAAACGACAACGGTTGGCTATAAATGATATTGAGAATGAGGTTGGCGAAGTCTATAATTATGCTCATGGTTGCAACGATAGTTACAACCTCTGCCACTGCGCAGATACGCATAATTCCACGCGAAAAGCGTGACAGTGTGGCCAATCCTCAAAGTTTGCAGAGTCGGGATATGCTCTTTACGGAGGGGTATTCCATCGACTTCGGAGAGATCAGGGAGGATGGCGGTGTGCAGACCAAGGAGGTCTCTTGGAAAAATTGCGGAGTGCAGCCTATAACCGTAACTCGCATAACCTCAAGTTGCGGATGTGTACGCTGCCACTATCCGCATAAAGTGGTTGAGAGCGGTCACCAAAGCAGCATTGCGATAACCTACGCGCCCGAAGGGCATCCCGGCACGATGCGCCACCGCATCTTCATCTACACCGACCGTTCTACCAAGATGCCTACGGCAATTCTTGACATCAAGGGCATCGTCAAAGCATCGGCCGACCGACGTGGCGACTATCCGCACGCCATCGGTTCATTGCTACTGCGCAGTCGCGAGCTCCGCATCGACAGCTCCTCGAACAGTGTGCAGACCATTCGTATAGCGTGCATGAACGGCAGCAGCGAGTCATTAACCCCCAAAAAAGACACATTGCTGTCGTCGGAATCTCTTACACTCACTTCAGAGCCGACTACACTTCGTGCCGGAGAGGAGGGCGATATCGTCATCCGCTACACCCCCTCAAAGAGTGTCACACCACACAATCTTCGTCTATTTATAGATAACTCCAATCTCCCACCGCGCAACCGCGAGCTGATGATTAGAGCCAAAACAGAATAATAAAAACACAGATACCTATATGAAAAGAGTACTCAGACTTACATTTGCGGCAATGATAATGTCGATCCTTATCGCTTGTGACGAGAAGATCGAGACTCCGCAATATCTCGAGGTGACACCCAACAACATCTCAGGCAGTTGGCGTTTGCAGAGCAGCTGTGGAGAATCGCTTGCCGAAGGGTGTTATGTCTATATCGACTTCGACCGCAAGGAACGCTCGTTTGAGATCTATCAAAATACCGACAGCTTCGCTACTCGCTATATAACGGGTCACTTTTTTATCTACACAGATGAGGAGGCCGGTGCTGTAATCCGAGGCAACTACGACTACGGCAATGAGGCATGGACACACCGCTATGTCGTCAGCGATCTGACGTCGAAACGTATGGTTTGGAGAGCGCTCGACAATCCCGACTATGTCGACATCTACGTTCGTTGCGAGATTCCATCAAACATCCTTGCATCCGGAGCCGAGCTTTAACTACAAGTCAATTTAGAGCCACCACACGCCATTTTGGTGCGTTGTGTGGCAAATCGGCCTATTTTGTGGCGGATTTCGCCACAATTAGCGACATCAGAGCCATCGACTCGCAGTTTTTGAGTACTTTTGCCTCGTCAAAAATGCAGACATTTATATTATGACTAAAATAAAAATTGCACTACTCATCAAGCAGGTCATCGACACGCGAATCTCTGAGGGTTGGGCACCCGGTGCGGACGGAACGGTCGACCGCAATGCTCTGCCGGCAATAATCAACCCCGAGGATCTGCATGCCCTCGAACAAACCTTGCGACTCAAGGAGCAGCTTGGCGGCAATGCCGAGATTGTAGCTATATCAATGGGGCCGCAGCGTGCAGCTGAAGCATTGCGCGAATGTATATGGCGCGGTGCAGACGATGCGGTGCTGATCTCGGACCGTAAAGTCGCAGGTGCCGACACACTGGCAACATCATACGCACTCGCACTCGCGATAAAAAAAGTTGGGGCCTCGCTCATCTTTGCCGGCCGTCAGACTATCGATGGCGACACGGCGCATGTCGGACCACAGGTGGCTCAAGCACTTGGAATTCCTCAAATCACCTATGCCGAAGAGGTCGCACTCGAAGGTGATTCATTAGTGGTTAAACGTCGCCTTGATGACGGATTTGAGGTTGTCAAATCGCCATTAAAGGCTCTCATCACAGTTGGCAGCTCGGCAGCCAAATGCCGTTTCTGCAATGCTAAACGCATGCTACGCAGCCGCAAAGCAGAGATTAAGACGTGGTCGGCAGCCGACCTGGATGGGGATTTATCCCGTTTCGGACTTGCCGGCTCACCTACGCAGGTACTCTACTCCGAGCCCATTGTCACCGAGAGCAAGGGTGGCGTGGTACTCACGTCATCAATTGAGGATATCGCAACCTTAGTTGCCGAGCTTCGTTCTAACCACACAATCGAATAGCACTCGTATGGAGAATATTATAGTCTTTTGCGAAACTCGCAATGGCGAGTTGTGCGATGTGAGCCTTGAACTTGTCACGAAGGCTCGTTTGCTTGCCGAAGAGCTTGGTTGCAAAGTCGATGCAATAGTCATCGGCAAGGAGGTAAGCTCATTATCCAAGACACTCTTCGAATATGGCATAAATAGGGTTTTCTGCGCTGATGATGAGCGTCTATCGGAGTATTTAACACTACCCTACACACGCATAGTCACATCTGTCGTTGCAGAGCAACATCCGCAGATATTTTTGGCCGGTGCGACCAACGTGGGTCGCGACCTTGCTCCGCGCGTGGCGGCAGAACTGCAGTGTGGGCTCACAGCCGACTGCACCGAGCTGCGCATTGGCGAGTGCGAAGATACTGCCGGTGTAAAGCATGAGAATATCCTCTTGCAGATTCGTCCGAACTTTGTAGGCAACCAACTGACGACCATTGTTTCGACAAGCAGCCGTCCACAGATGGCTACCATGCGCGAGGGCGTTGTAAGCAAACAGCGTGTCGACAATCCGGTTGCAGGCGAGATAATCACCATAAATACACAATCTCTACTTACCGAAGAGGATTTCGCTGTGTCGATCCTCAAACGCGAGGTCGAGGCTCGTAAGAGCAATTTGAAAGGAGCTAAAGTGGTCGTGGCAGGCGGTTATGGCGTCGGTAGCCGAGAGAACTTCGAGCTACTCTACCGCTTGGCTGAGTTGCTGCACGGAGAGGTCGGCTCTACCCGAGCCGCTGTTGATGCGGGCTACTGCGACCACTCGACAATGATTGGCCAGACAGGTGTCACCGTGCGACCCAAACTCTACATCGCTGTCGGAATTTCGGGTCAGGTGCAACATACGGTCGGCATGGAGAAATCGGGTACAATAATCTCGATAAATCGTGACCCCGAGGCTCCGATTAACAAGATTGCAGACTACGTTATCGTGGGAGATGCCCGCGAATGTGTTACTCATCTTATCGACCAACTCTCAAAATAGCAGTTAATTATGGGAAATTTCTATAAAGACAACATACGCCTAAAGCGACAATTCACCCATCCTCTGATGCACGAAATTGTAGCCTTGCGCGAAAAGAACTATACCGAGAGTGAGCAGTTTGACTACGCTCCGACCGACTTTGAGGATGCTGTGGAGTGTTACGACAGCACAATGGCACTTCTCGGCGAAATATGTGCCGATGTGATAGCCACAAATGCTCCGTACGTTGACCGTCAGGGCCCTTCGTGTGCCAACGGCCGTGTAACCTATGCTGACGGCACACAGGAGAACCACCGCACACTGACCGAAGCCTCACTCTACGGAATGTCGCTCCCACGTCGATTTGATGGTCTGAACTTCCCGACCGTGGCTGCCATAATGGCTGCCGAAATGGTCGCTCGCGCAGATGCCGGATTTGAGAATATATGGTCACTTCAGGACTGCGCTGAGACTATCAACGAGTTCGGAGATGAGGAGCTGAAGGCCGAGATGCTGCCACGCATTGCTCGTGGCGAGACCTGCTCGATGGACCTCACCGAGCCTGATGCCGGCAGTGATTTGCAATCGGCCATGCTGCGTGCATGGTGGGATGACGAGACACAAACGTGGCGACTGACAGGTGTTAAGCGATTTATCACCAATGGCGATGCCCACATCAAACTCATCTTGGCACGTAGCGAAGAGGGTACTACCGATGCTCGCGGATTATCGCTCTTTGTCTACCACAAAGATTGGGGAGGCGTGACCGTACGTCGTATCGAGCGCAAGCTCGGCATCAAGGGTTCGCCCACTTGCGAGCTCGTCTTCGACAATGCCCCCGCGAAGCTTGTCGGCAGTCGTCGCATGGGACTTATCAAGTATGTGATGTCGCTGATGAACGGAGCTCGTCTTGGTATCGGAGCTCAGGCTGTCGGCATCTCGGAAGCGGCACTGCAGGCTGCACACCAATACGCTCTGGAGCGCAAGCAGTTCGGACGTCCGATTATCGAGCTTACGGCTGTGGCAGAGATGCTCTCTGTAATGCAGGCCAAGGTCGACGCTTCGCGTGCTCTGCTCTACGAGACTGCACGCTTTGTCGATTTAGCGAAAGGCTACACCGAAAAGGCCAAAAACGAAGGTCTGGAGGGTGATGAGCGCCAACGCAATAAGTGGGCACAGCGCAATGCCGATATGCTCACCCCGATCTTGAAGTTGCTCGCCAGCGAGTATTCAAATCAGGTAACATACGATGCCATACAGGTCTTTGGCGGCTCCGGAGTGGTCGAGGATTTCCCCGTTGCACGCCTCTACCGCGATGCCCGCGTGACAACCATATACGAAGGCACATCGCAACTGCAAGTAGTTGCCGCAGTGAAGTACATATCGAACGGAGAGCTTCCTGCTTCGATTCGCGAACGTATCGCGTCCATTTCGGAGCCGGAGTTGGCAGAGCGATTTACACATCTTGCCGATGAGTTGGAGCATGCCGTAAACTACTGCACCGAGCGCGGCAACGACCTCTTCACGCTCCACCAGCGTCGTTTGGTCGAGATGGGAGGTCATATTGTGATGTCGCAGTTGCTCTACGCTGAGCGCGGAGTTGACGAACGCGCCGAGCAGTCGTTCCGTCACTATCTGGCAATGACCGAGGCCTGGAGTGCCGAGCGCAAGCGTTTTATCGAGATATTCTCGCCCGAGCAGATAGGCCTGAAATAGTTTATACGATCACAACAGAGAGGGTGCCCAAAAACTTATTGGGCACCCTCTTCTTGTAGGACTTTTGTGCAACTCCTCTATTTGGCAGCCATCGCAGCCTCGAGGTGAGGTGTAAGGTCGATAGTAACGGTGTTACCCTTCTCACTCCACATATTCTCCACAATAAGGTTCTTGCCATAGCTATCCTTGTGGCGCACCGATACGCTCTTTCCTCCATCCAGGCGGATCAACTCTCCACCCTCGCCCAGACGGAGCAGAAAGTCGATAGAGCTTCGGTTCTCAAACTGTAGGTAGATGCGTCCGGGCTTCTCGACTGCCGAATAAACGACCTTAACCGATGCGTTGAAGAGGTCTTGCAGCAACTTCTCATCACCGGCAACCGTGCCGAACGAGTATGCCAACGTACGCTTTGCCTCCAACGCCTCGCGCAACGATTCAAGCGACTTATCCTTCGCCAAAATCAGTGTCATATTGCGGTGGTGACCATTCATTGCATATACCTCATACGTCGTACGGTGAACATCCGTATTGGATGACATAAAGAGGTCGTATTTCTTTGCACGCTCAATAGCCTTCGGATAGAACTCCACACCGTTCATAATCTCGATACCGTCAATCAAACCTTTTGAGTAGACATTCTTCTCGAACTCGGTCATCTGAAGGCTTGTACGCGACCAACCGGGATGGTTGTGCATGATGAGAGCTCCCTGTGCGCGAGCATTGCGAATCGACTGCTCGGGGTCGTTATCGAAGATGCTGTTTGCATCCTTGATAAAGAGAGCGTTATAGTGGCCAATGGTTGCCGGAGTACGAGTAATCTCAATACCCGGGATAACCGTAATGCCAAACTGCTTGGCAACCTCCTGCGCCTTCACATAGGGAAGGTTCAAATCTACCTGGATGCCATCTTTGTCTGCACCCTTCTCGGCAGTAGCATTAACCAAACGGTGATTCTTGGCACGCTCCACCTCGGGGCGAACATACCCCTTCAGCCACTTGATAAAGGTCGATTCATGAGGGCGATACTCCGCATGCTCGGTAACGGCATAGATATCGAGTCCGTCCATCCAAGCCTCACGGATACGGTAGTCGATAGTAGTATGACCATCCGAGAAGATAGTGTGGGTATGGAGATCTGCCTTGTAGACATTGTATCCATTGATCTGAGGCACATTAAATACGGCTCGCTGCTGTGTACGCGGTTGTTCGATGTGAAGAATGTCGGGGTTTGCAGCATCCTGATAATACTGCGCGGATGCACCCAATGCCAACACCGATGCGGCAAGGGTAAAGATAAGTTTTTTCATAGTCGTATAATGTTTTAGGTTATTCTTTGTAACAAAGGTACAAAAAAAGCGAAAGGTTTGCACTACCTTTCGCTTTTTTTGAGAATAAATCGACTACCAATTCAGAATCTTGTGGAAATCGAACTCCTCGGGATTAGCAACATACGCCTTAGCAGCCTCGTAATCTGCGGGAGTTACATAGTGCATGATGTTGCCGATAACCTGCTGAATCTTGTCCGACTCGATATTGACCAAGCGGGGAGGAATCTTGCCGGTTGTCGGATCCTGGAGATCCTTCAGATAGAGCGGCGACACGAAACCATCCTGCGAGATATAAACCATGCAGCCGGTCTTACCCTCCGAGAAGAGTTTGTATACGCCCATACCGAGCTCCGAGCAGTAAACCAAATCGTATGCAATCGGGGTCTGGCAACGTACCTCATAACCGATCTCCACGGGACGCGACTTAACCTTGATACCGAGAGTCTTGAGTTTCTTCTCGAGCAACTCGTTGAAGATGTGAGCCTTCGACACCTTACCAAGCTCGGGGTGACCGTGGTCGTCATAGGTGAAGTTGATACCCGAGTTCTTGATCTCCTCATCGCTCAAAGCGTGGAATACGCCCTCCGAAATCATTGCAACACCATAGTCGATACCCATAATCTTGCGCTTGATAATCGACGATACAACGAGATTTACAATCTTCTCGACCGTAATCTCTGCCTTGTTGAACATCTCGGGAATAACAATCATCGGATAGTGGCAAGCCGAACCGATACCGAATGCAAGGTGACCTGCCGAACGACCCATAGCCGCTACAACAAACCAGTTGGCCGATGTGCGTGCATCGTTATAGACTGCACGACCGATAACCGTACCACCCTCCTTTGCCGACTGATAGCCGAATGTGGGCGAGCCTGCCGGAAGCGGAAGGTCGTTGTCGATAGTCTTGGGAACGTGGATATTTGCGATGGGATATTTCTTAGCCTCGAGGAACTTCGCGATGCGGTTTGCAGTCGAAGCAGTATCATCACCACCCACGGTTACGAGCAACTTTACGTTATTCTCGGTGAAGAACGAGAGATTGAAATTCTCCTCAAAATCCTTATCGGTCGGCTTGAAACGGCTCATCGTGAGGTACGAACCACCCTGATTGAAGATAAAGTCGGCCTTCACGAAATCGAGATCCTCATGACGGGGCGACGGGTTGAAAAGACCCGAATAGCCGTGATGCAGACCGATAACGCGATAACCCTTCGCCAGGAAGGTCTTGGCAACGCTGCCGACAACTGTGTTCATACCCGGAGCCGGACCGCCACCGGTAAGAATTGCAATAGCCTCTTTCATTGTTTTTTCTCTTTTATAGGTTAAAAATTGAATTTTCCGCCACAAAGATAGCAAAAATTAGCAAAGGTTATTATCGGTTTAGTTATATTTGTGAGAAATTTTAATCAAACCGCTTACTCTCCTCTAATACGACTGATAGGGCTCCGTCGGAACTTCGTCATAATAGACCCCGAAATGTTGCGGATTACGCAACTTCATATCCCAGCCGACATGGCGCAGATGGGTATGCAGCGTGTATAATCGGTATGAATTATGACCATAGACTTTCAGCGAAGCGTCGCGATTCCATGTCAGGTTGGCAACGTCGAAGTAGATGTCAACCATCCACTTTCCGTAGTAGTGGTGCCACAATGTGCCAAGAACGCCCTTTATGCCGATTTTATGTGCATTGGCAATCAAATCGATGGTACCGTTCCTTTTATCCCACGGACAAGCCAACACCTCGAAGCCAAGATTCTTGAAATAGGCCAAACTCGGATACTCCGTGCGAGGCTGGCGGTAGTACCAATCGCAGATAATGATGTCGCGTGGCAACTCGTTAAGCATTGCAACCGTCTCTTTGGAACCTTTTGCATACAATCCCTCCCATCGCGGGTCGCCACTCTCGATAAGCATATCGTGCCACATCATAGTCTGCGCTCCGAGGCTCTTTACATAATCCGAAATCTCTTTCACATGTGCAACAAAGAGTGTTGAGTAGGAACGCTCGACACAATCGGGGCAACTCGGAGCAATAGCCTCATCACAACCGATATGGAAATATGGAGGACAACCAAACGCCTCGTACATCTCTTTTATCAACGCCTTTTGGAGTATCTTCGTGTTGGGATTCGACAGACACCAATTCCATCCTGCAAGTGGCTCGAAATAGGGTTGATATTCAGGGCGCACATCAATAGCAGCGTGCTTACCGGTTCCCACTCTGGCACATGAAGCGTGACCAAACACATTCAATTGGGGGATGAGCGTAATCCCGAGGTCGTCAGCCAGAGCTTTGAGTCGTTTTACCTCCTTGATAGTCATCTTGCCTTCATCCCAGCCCCACCAAGGCGCAACCTTGCTCTGGTATGCACCCCAAGTCTCGACAACGGCATAATTAAGTTTGTAATATGCCGCAAGGCGAATAAGCCTCTCAATCTCCCATACTTTATTTTCGCGGAACCAGCAGATATGGATTCCTCTGAACTCCATTGCGGGTTTATCCTCAATTTTGGCTTTGGGGACAATCCACCCTTCGACCTTCTCCGTACCTCGCGACGGAATAGCCAATTGTCGCAAGGTGTATAGTGCATAGCGAACACCCTGAAGACTCTTTGCAGTAACCGTCACACCTCCGGCATCAACCTCTATTCGATACTCTTCGTCAGCCATCGAAGCGACATCTCCGGATACCACATTTACCCGCGGTGCAGTCTTTCCGTACCACTGTTTCAGATGACGCTTTGCCCAATCCGGGGCTGCGACATCCGCACACACAATCGACACCAGTTCGTAGGGGATGTACTCCGTGCGCGAAATATCATACTTCTGCGGCTCCGGACAGAGCGCAGGTGTCGCCTCGGACGGATAGGCAGCAACAACCGCCACCAACGAAATTAACATTAGAAGCACTCTTCTCATACTGCTCTGGATTAATTAAATCTGACAATTCGAACAATGACACAAATGTATTAAAATCATGATAACATTGCAATATTTTATATTCAAAAAGTCCTACCCGTCAAAATTATAGCAAACCTTTTGATGTATTAACCGAAATTTTACATATCTTTGTGGAGTTATACTGAAAATTAACCCAGAGAACTGATATTATGAGTGACTTCACTATTTTTCTGCAAAACAACTTCACGCTCTTTCTTATCGTGATGGCAGCAATGGCATTGCTTGTCTTTATCGCATTATATTTCTTCGAGGCTGGTTACGGATACCTATTCAACCCCAAATTCGGATTTCCCGTGCCGAACAGAGTCGGTTGGATATTGATGGAGTCGCCCGTATTCTTTGCAATGCTGGCATTGTGGCTCCTCTCCGACAGAGTGTGCAATCCGGCATTACTCGCCCTGTTGCTGATATTCCAGACTCACTATTTCCAGCGTTCGTTCATCTTTCCGATGTTGATTCGCGGCAACTCTAAGATGCCTATCGGCATTGTGCTTATGGGTATGACCTTCAACACGCTCAATGCGCTGATGCAGGGAGGCTGGCTCTTCTACGTATCACCCGAGAACTACTACGCTGATTGGTTCTCAAAACCCTATTTCTACATCGGCTTGGCGGTATTCCTCTTCGGTTTCTTTGTAAACCTGCAGTCGGACTACATCATCCGTCACCTGCGTAAGCCGGGTGACACGAAGCACTATATTCCCCAAGGCGGAATGTTCCGTTACGTATCGTCGGCAAACTACTTTGGCGAGTTTATGGAGTGGGTAGGCTTTGCCATCGCATCGTGGTCGTGGTCGGGAGTGGTATTCGCATGGTGGACATTTGCCAACCTCGCACCTCGCGCACGTTCGCTCTACAATCGCTATGAAAAGGAGTTCGGAGAGGAGTTTACCTCGCTCAAGCGTAAACGCATTCTTCCGTTCATATATTAACCTACATCGTCAAAACCAACCGAAAGTTAAACTATAAAAGTTTCAGACAATGGCTAAAGATCTTAAAGATTCGAAACTTTTTACCCCTTACCAAATGGGTCCTGTGACCCTTCGTAACCGCACAATTCGCTCAGCGGCATTCGAGTCTATGGGTAAGGATTTCGGACCTACACAGGCCCTCAAGGATTACCACGTGAGCGTGGCTCGCGGTGGTGTCGGCATGACCACACTTGCATACGCATCAATCAACCGTAGCGGTGTGTCGTTCAACTCGCAACTTTGGATGAGGGATGAGATTGTTCCTCAGCTTAAAGATATTACCGATGCCATTCACGCTGAAGGCGCGGCTGCTGGTATCCAGCTCGGCCACTGCGGCAATATGACCCATTGGTCAACAGCCGGAAGTTTTCCCGTATCGGCCTCGAACGGATTCAACCTCTACTCTCCCACCTTCCATCGCCGCATGTCGAAGGATGAGATTATGCAGACTGCAAAGGATTTTGGCACAGCTGTACACACCGCCCATGAGGCAGGTTTCGACAGTGTCGAGATTCATGCCGGCCACGGCTATCTGATTTCGCAGTTCCTCTCGCCTTGGACCAATCGTCGTCGCGATGAGTTTGGAGGCTCACTCGAGAACCGCATGCGCTTTATGAAGATGTGTCTTACGGAGGTTATGGAGGCTGCAGCGAAGGATAATATGGCGGTACTCGTTAAGCACAACATGGAGGATGGATTCCGCAGTGGTATCCAGATACCCGAGAGCATCGAGATTGCCAAGGAGATCGAGAAATTCGGAGTGAACGGCATAGTTCTCTCATCAGGCTTCGTATCACGCGCTCCGATGGCGGTTATGCGCGGACGCATCCCGACCAAGACCATGAGTTACTATATGGGTTGGAACGAGTGGCTGCAGAAGATTGTGGTCGATCTGTTCGGCAAGTGGATGATTAAAGATTATAAGTTCGAGGAGTGTTTCTTCCTTGAGAATGCCAAGAAGTTCCGCGAGGCGCTGAAGGGCCCGCTTGTTTATGTGGGAGGTATTGTATCGCGTGAGGGTATCGAGGAGGTGCTGGATGCCGGTTTCGAGATGGTACAGATGGCTCGTTGTCTTATCAACGACCCCGCTTTTGTCAACAAGATGAAGGAGGGCGACATCACCACTCGCTCGGGCTGCGATCACCGCGACTACTGTATTGCACGCATGTACTCGAAGGATATGCAGTGCTGTCATAACTGCAAGGAGCCGATTCCCGACAAAGTTTGGAAGGAACTTGCCAAAATCGAGTAGTAATGCGCAGAGGAGAGGTCATAAGAGGGTCGAAACGTGCACTCGTCACGGGTGCTTCGACAGGTATCGGACGCCAGTATGCCGAGCAACTTGCTGCATTGGGTTATAACCTTATTGTCGTAAGTCGCACAGAGTCGCTACTCGAGGAGTTGGCTTTGGAGTTACGCGAGAAGTATGGTGTGGAGGTTATTGTCCATGTCAAGGATTTGGCTACAATGACCGCAGCCGAGGAGCTCTTCGCATGGACAGAGCAAGAGGTTCTGAAGGTTGATGTACTGATTAATAATGCGGGAATGTTCTCGTTCTGCGACATTGCCAACACACCTGCAGAGCGCATCAAGCGAGCAATCACGCTACACGACATAACAAACACCCTACTCTGCCAACTCTACGGAAATGACATGGCGGAGCGAGGTGGTGGTTATATCCTCAATATGTCATCGTTCTCGATCTGGATGCCCTTTCCGGGTCTGTCGCTCTACAGCGCAAGCAAGGCCTACCTGAAGAGTTTTTCAGTCGCTTATGCGAAGGAAATGCGCGACAAAAAGGTCTATGTCACAGCTGTTTGCCCGGGTGGTATTGCTACCGACCTCTACGGCTTGACCAAGAAATGGCAGGGCATCGGGCTCAAGTTGCACGCACTCTCGACGCCCAAATTCTGTGCACGTCGCGGACTCAATTCGTTGTGGCGCAAGCGCAAGTGCATTGTCCCCGATTGGTGGATGCGCTTGTTCATACCTTTCTGCTTGATGCTGCCTCGTTTTGCAATGAATTGGTTGCGCAGTTTCACAGCCAAGTGGCAGAAATAGTCCCCTTATAATACAGACATAGCCCACCAAGCAAGTGACTTGGTGGGCTATTCTTTTGGAGTGGGCTCTCTACTCGACTTTCGTCACGGGATCGCAGGTCAATCCTACGCCAAGTTTATTGAAAATCTTATGGTCCACCTCGCTCAACATCACCGTTGAATGGACCTGACAACCCTTCAGATTAGGCAACTCATCGAGAGCCTTGCGGCAATCCTCATCGCGATTGCTCAGCAGCGACAATGCGACCAACACCTCATCGGTATGCAGACGCGGGTTGTGGCCATGCAGATACTCTACCTTTGTCTTCTGTATCGGAGCAATCAGATCCTCGGCAATAAGTTTCTTGTCGTGAGGAATACCGGCCAAATATTTCGTTGCATTGAGCAACAGAGCCGCACTCGAGCCGAGCAACGAGCTTGTTCGCGACGTAATAATCGTTCCATCGTGCAACTCAATGGCCGCTGATGCGCCACCGCTCTCCTCCTGCTTCTGGTGGGCAGCGACAGTCGTACGACGGAAGTCGGTAGTCAGCTTTGCCTGCTTCATGATTAGGGCAATCTTATTGACTTCATGCTCGTTGCTACCCTTCTCGGCAAGCTTGCAGAGGGCATAATAATAGCGACGTATAATCTCCTCGCGAGCAGCATTCTCACACACCGCCTCATCGGACATGCAGTAGCCAATCATATTGACACCCATATCGGTAGGCGACTTATAGGGGCTCTCACCGTAGATACCCTCGAATATAGCATTAAGCACGGGGAAAATCTCGATATCACGATTGTAGTTCACTGCAATGCTGCCGTATGCCTCCAAGTGGAACGGGTCAATCATATTTACATCGTTCAGATCGGCCGTAGCTGCTTCATAGGCCATATTCACGGGGTGTTTAAGTGGTAAATTCCACACAGGGAAGGTCTCAAACTTGGCATATCCGGCCTTCTGTCCACGGCGATTTTCCTGATAGAGCTGACTCAAACAGACAGCCATCTTGCCGCTACCCGGGCCAGGTGCTGTGACGATAACCAGGGGTCGCGATGTCTCGACAAAATCATTCTTACCAAATCCCTCCTCCGAGTCGATAAGAGCCACATTATTGGGATAGCCATCAATGGTGTAGTGGAAGTAAACTTTTATCCCCATACGCTCAAGTCGCTGACGATAGGCATCGGCACTCGCCTGACCGTTATAGTGAGTAATAACCACACCTCCCGAGTAGAATCCTGCATTCTCAAACTCGCCACGCAGACGCAACACATCCTCATCATAGGTGATACCCAGATCGCTACGCATCTTATTCTTCTCGATGTCAATAGCACTGATGACGGTTATAATCTCCGCACAATCTCGCAGATGCATCAACATTCGCAATTTACTATCGGGCAGAAATCCCGGCAACACACGGCTGGCATGGTTGTCATCGAAGAGTTTGCCTCCAAACTCAAGATAGAGTTTATCTCCAAACTGGCTGATACGCTTCTTAATCTGCTCGGATTGGATTTTCAGGTACTTGTCGTTATCGAAACCTATTTTCATATATGGAATAAATTTATATGGTTCTTCACTTTCTGCGTTTAATGCGGCGGAATGGCAACTTCAGCACCCCGAAGAATGCTTCACCGAAGATTCCGCTCGACATCTTTGATGCACCGGCTACCCTATCCACAAAGATTATCGACACTTCACGAATTGTGTAGCCGAGTCGCCAGGCTGTATATTTCATCTCGATTTGAAATCCGTAGCCCACCATCTGCACGCCATCGAGGTCGATACCCTGCAACACCTCGCGACGATAACCGACAAAACCGGCCGTAGCATCATTCACGGGCATACGTGTAATAAGGCGCACATACTTCGATGCAAAATAAGACATCAGCAGGCGCGACAGAGGCCAATTCACAACATTGACTCCGGTCACATAGCGCGAGCCCACCACGACATCGGCACCATCCTCCATAGCCTTCGTAAGGCGTAGCAAATCGTCGGGATTGTGTGAGAAGTCGCAATCCATCTCAAAAACAGCATCGTACTCTCGCTCCAGAGCCCACCGAAATCCTGCAATATAGGCTGTGCCAAGTCCGAGTTTACCGCTACGCTCGACAAGAAACAACCTCTCGGGATAAGAGCGTTGCAACGTACGGACAATCTCTGCCGTGCCATCGGGCGAACCGTCATCAATCACAAGCAGGTGAAAATAGCCCTCGAGCGAAAAGACCTTTGCAACCATCGCTGCAATATTCTCACGCTCGTTGTATGTAGGTATGATTACAAGTTTACGCATATCTCTTTACATCAACTTTTCAAATGTCTGTTTTCCCAATATATATCGCAACACAATCGAGCCGCGATAGATGGTTTTCGGTCGTCCTGCACACACCGCCATCGAACGAATCTGCCGACGCTCCTTTGCCAAACGGCCATGCCAACGCAGGAAATCGCAATATGCCCGCACCACAGCCCAAGCTCCACGCAGATTGCCCTTGACGGCATAGCTCAATGCAGCCAGCGCATCGAGCATCGGTCTTACAACTGCCACAACGGCCCTCTGTCCCGAAGTTGCACAACGATAGAGCATAGCCAGATTATTGCGGTGGTTTAGGAAAATTTTATTCGGAGAATCGACAGCCAGCGTTCCACCTCCGAAGTGATAAACACTGCTGCGGGGCTCAACCTCTACTTTGTAACCGGCCAACTGCATGCGCCAGCAGAGGTCAATCTCCTCCATGTGAGCAAAGAAGTGTGAATCAAATCCTCCCAAAGCCTTAAACACCTCAAGTCTGCAACAAAAGGCTGCCCCACTTGCCCAAAAGACCTCGCGTGCATCATCATACTGACCACAATCGCACTCCACGTTCTTCATAATCCTGCCTCGGCAAAATGGATAACCCAGATAGTCGATAAATCCGCCTGCGGCACCTGCATACTCAAACTTCTCGCGATTCTCGCTCCACAACAGTTTCGGAGCCACAGCCGCGACCCTTTCATCCGCATCGAGCCTTGCCGTCAACGGCTCTAACCACCCTTCGGGCGTCTCGACATCCGAGTTGAGCAACACGCAATACTCCGCATCAACCTGTTGCAATGCACGATTATACCCCTCGGCAAAACCGTAGTTACGCTCCAGATGCAAGCGTTCGACTGTCGGGAACTCATGCTTCAACACCTCCAACGAACCATCCGTAGAGCCATTATCGGCAACAATCACACGCACCCCCTCGGGAGTGTTAAGGACAACACTCGGCAGAAATCGGCGCAGATGTGCCGTTCCGTTCCAATTGAGTATGACGACTGCCGTGCGATTCATATTTTACAATTTTCTATTGGGGCGCATTATGGGTCGGTACTTACCCTCGGGGCTATGCTTCCATCGACGATGCGACCACACCCACATCTCGGGACAACTCTTTATATCCTGCTCAAGCAGACGCACATACCTCTCGGTAATCTCATGCGGCTCTACCTGCTCCACGCCATCATAAATCATCTCCATACGCGCCTCATAGTAGCCTCTGCGCACCTTACGCTGACTGACGTAAAACACCGGCACGCCAAACTTCATAGCCAGCTGTTCGCCACCCTCAAAAAAGAGCGTGTCGCGATTGAGGAATCGGTACCAATGGCTATCCGGCAGGCGAGGAGGATTTTGATCGGAGATAAGTCCAAAAGCAAGTCGTTTACCCTCATACCCCTCACGATTGCGAATAAAGAAACGCAGCGAATCGTACGAAGCCACAGGCAACTCTCGCTCATGGTCACGCAAACGCTTGTATAGCT
>JAFQFG010000092.1 GCA_017398695.1 Alistipes sp. | reverse complement strand
TAACCGACGCTGCGGAGCGAGAGCAGAGGGCAAACTTGTTTGCACTATGCCGAGCCGCGAGGAGGAAAAGCCTCTGCAAGAGGCTTAATTGTGAATTGTTTTGCCGAGCCGCGAGGAGGAAAAGAGTTTTTTTTATAAAAAATACTCTTAATCGAAAATCCAAGATTGAAGATTAGGAATTTATTCGTATATTTGCGCGACTATCGTTTTTTTGAGAATGGTGAGTTCTTCCTATCTTGTATAACTACAAAAATAGGGGCGTTGTGTGGTTTTATCAAAAAACGCATTTTGAATAGAGTTTTTACATATCTATTACTCCTGTTTTTCACATTGATTACAGTGTCGGTCAGAGCTCAATACTCCGTGACCAGAGCTGACACGCTCTCATACGAAATCCACTTCCGATGGGATAAATCCAGATTGGACACGATGTACCTCGGCAACAATCGTGTCTTCTCGCAGATGGACAAGCATATCGACTCCATAGGCGTAGCGAAGATCGACTCTGTTGTTATCGTTTCACAATCTTCGCCCGAGGGCCCATTGCGATACAACCACAACCTCTCCAAGCGCCGTGCCGCTACGATGCGCTCATACATGGAGCACAGACACCCCGAACTCAAAGAGCGTATGACGATCTTCCCCGATGGTGAGTCGTGGGAGCAGCTGCGTCAATATGTGATTGGTGATACCAAGCTCAAAGATGCATCGAAGGAGCGTTTTCTGCGCATTATGGATGACAACTCGGTGCCTATCGAGGTCAAGAAACGTCGCATATCGAAAGATGAGGTATACCGCTACATCTACGCGACATACTACCCCGTCATCCGTAACTCGAGAATACAGATTGTCTACCAAACTACCCGAGAGCAATATCTGCCCTTGGCCGAGCCTAAGGTAAATTTGGATGCACACAAGCTCACCTTTGCCGACAAAGGCTTCGAGCCGCTACCTCCCCTCGCAAAACAGCTCTATATTCGTGATACTCTGGTATTCGCGTTCAAGACCAACCTGCTCTACGATGCCATCACGGCACTCAACTTCGAGATGGAGCTGCCCATCGGCAACCATTGGTCGATAGCGGTTGAGGATGTATTCCCATGGTGGGAGAAGGGCAACAAGTATTGCCTGCAGATGTGGGAGATGGGTGCCGAAGCGCGTTATTGGTTCAGCAACAACAAATACTACGTCAACAAGCTGCGTGGTCACTTCCTCGGTGCTTACGCGATGTCGTCGCGATTTGACTTCCAGCACGACTGGGACATCTGCTATCAGGGAGAGTATTGGTCGGTGGGACTAACCTACGGCTACTCACTGAAGCTGACTCGCCATCTGAACATGGAGTTCTCGATTTCGGCAGGCTGGCTCTCCTCTTCCTATCGCCACTACTACCCTGCAGATGATTACAGCCTGCTCTGGCGCGATAAGTCAAAGATGGGACGTATCGGCTATTTCGGCCCGACGAAGCTCAAGATTGCCTTGGTATGGCCCATGCGCATACCATACAAGAAGAAGGGAGGTGCGCTATGAGAAAGTTGATGAAGATAGCGTTCCTATGCCTGGTAGCAGCCTCCTCGGCATGCATTCGTCGTCCGTTGTTCGACCCCGAGGAGTCGGCAATGTTGAAGATCAGGCTCGTCACGGAGGGTATTCACAACGTCACCTGCGATATCTACAACCCCAATGTGGAGGTTCCGGTCATCACCTCCGACATGTTGCGTGTCTTGATATACCATCCGGATGGCACACCGATTCTCTCGCAAGGTTTCCTCTCGACAAAGCGCATAGACGATAAGGGTTATGAGGTATTCAGTGGCCCCTTGACACTCTCGACAGGAGAATATAAGTTGCTCGGCTACAACTTCGACCTCGACGTCACGCAGGTGCAGCACGAGAACGACTACAACACAATCGAGGCATCAACGATTGAAGTTCCTCGCTACTATTACAGCCGTTTCGGTTCTCGTGCCGACGAGCTGGGCAAGATATGCTACGCCCCCGACCACCTTATGGTAGCACGCGAGCCGGAGTTGGTGGTGCGACCTCACAGCGGTGTGAGATATATCGAATTGGATGCCCACACAGTTGTTGATACATACTACGTTCAAATCAGAATTACGGGAGCTCACAATATGGCACAGAGTGCAGGATGTCAGGCAGTGCTCTCGGGCGTTTCGCCATCGAACTGCTTTGGCCCCAACATCAGAACCAACAACGAGCCGGCATCGCTCTACTTCGAGATGTTCCACAACACCGACCCCAACACCCCCGAGGGGTTGAGCGAGGATGTGCTCTGCGCGGTATTCAACACCTATGGCAAGATTCCCGATGCGGAGAGCGAACTGCACATCACCATGAGTGTCTTGACACGCGATGGCAAAACCCATCAGAAGGTGATTGACATGGGGCCTGTATTCGCAACCGAGGATGCCCGCGAGCGTCATTGGTTGCTCATCGACGAAGAGTGGGAGATTCCCTCCCCAGTAGGTTCGGGAGGTGGCGGATTTACTCCCGACGTGGAAGATTGGGAGGATATCGAGGAGACTATCCCCATCGGCCCGCGACCCAACAGTAAGATGAACAACGATTAATGTACGACAGATTTTAAGTAAAACATAAACATTAAAACGATAAAAGCACAAACAGAGAAGAGAAGTAAAAAACTAGACAAAAACAAACACATTAATTCACTTATTATTAACCAATTATTCAAAAAAAACATGAAAAAATTTTTCCTGTTGGCAGCTGCTGTAAGTGTAGCATTTACAAGCTGCGTTAAGAATGAGAGTTTGACCGGCAAGGCAGCTTCGTCAAACGAGATCACCTTCGAGGTGGCAAAGTACAAGGCGACATCGCGTGCTGAGGTGGCTTTCCCCACCGATCAGTCGTTCGGTGCCTACTCGTACTACGAGAATGCGCTGACTCCCGGCACGCACTCTATGTACATCGACAATGCCGAGATCGTCTACAAAGTTGTTGACGGCAACGGCTACTGGGCGGCAAAGGGTGAGACCTACTTCTGGCCTACTCAGGGTCACTTGGATTTCATCAGCTATGCACCGTACAATGACGATGCGACCTCGCCTGCCGTTCCCAAGATTAGCGACAGCGACGTACAGCAGACACTCAAGTACGATGGTTTCAAGGTTGACGCAGCCAATCCTGTAGACCTTCTCTACTCGGACAAGGCTATGCAGCAGACTGCAAACACCGTTAACTATGGTTTCACCGGTGTTCCCACTCTGTTCCACCACGCATTGGCAAAGTTGAACATCTTGGTTAAGGCATTCCGTCTTGACAACCGCAACGAGTCGCCCGATGCTGTAACTACTTGGTCGGTTACTATTCACAGCATCACCCTGAACAGCATCTACGATGAGGGTAGCTTGACTATGACAACCAGCAACGTTCACGATGCCGGTGCTACTACCGTTCAGTGGAGCAACACCATCACCTCGGTGCCTTACAACGTATGGTCGAACACCAGCTCGACAACTTCGAAGGCATGGACTTGCGATCAGGTGCTGACTACCACAGCTCGTCACTACGGTGCAGGTACTGCAGACGTTGCACAGAACTACTTTATCTTGCCCCAGGCTCTTGCAGTTGGTGTTCAGTCGATTACCATTAACTACTCTATTACGACCAACGCCCCCGGAGGTCAGACTGCTACCGTAGACTATGAGGCTACAAAGTATTTCAGCGACTTCCCCGCAGTTCCCGCTTGGGAGCAGGGTAAGAACATTACCTACACTATCGAGATCGACCCCGCAGGTGATGAGATCCACTTCGCACCCGCAGTTGTTGATTGGGAGAACATTGATGGTGTAATCCAGTTCTAACAACCACAGCCTCACCTTTTGAGGCACGACACAGGGTATTGAGGGCTGATTACCCTCAATGCCCACAACTAAAAAGAGACAAACAAGCACCCCAAACTTGATGTTGAAAAGAGTAACATACATATTATCTCTGGCAGTGGCCCTCGTGGCGTGCAGCAGGGAGGATAACACCCCGACAAGTGTGGACTTTTCGGATGTTATCACCTTCGGCACGGTACCGACAAACACTTCACGTGCAGCGACGCTCATCAGCAACTCCGACGAGGAGTCGTTCCGTGCCGAGCCCTTCTCGGTCTATGGCGATTGGATAAACCAAAACGGTGCGCGCGTAGAGATGTTCCACGACGTGAAGGTTAGCTACACGACCGACGACAAGGCCCCCACCGGCTGGATATATGACCCGATTCAGCACTGGCAGCAGATTGGCGACTACGAGTTCCGAGCCTATTGGCCCGCATCGTCAGTGGTGCTTGGCACGGCTACGGCAAGGACCCTGGCGTTGGAGTATAACATGTTGCAACGTAATGACGATATGATGGTTGCCTACGTCCATTGTCCGACCAAAAATAACGGGCAACCCGTCGGGCTGAACTTCCATCACACACTGTCAGCCGTGGCTGTGAAGTTCCAGGCCCCGAATGCCGAGTGCGAATATCGTGTCAAAAATCTCTTCTTCACAAGTTTGAACTACATCGGTGCATTACCATACGAGCTAACCGACCCGAACCCGGATGTCACCGACGAGTGGGTATATGCCGACGGTGCACGCAGCTATGTCAATCCCGACAATATCATGGCCTCGGAGCGTCTGCGCGAGTGGAGTTCAACAGAGGGTCGCTTGGCGCCCGCATCGGCAAACGACTACCCTGAGGAGTTTGATCTCTTCCTGCCGCAATCGTTGCAGGTCGAGAGTGGCATTGCTCCGCCAAGCATCACCTTCACGATCGATGTCAAATGGGCAACGGTCGACACCATCACGATGACGGTTGCACTGCCCACGACCAATAGTGCAGGAGAGCCTATGGTATGGCGAGCCGGCAAGAAATATATATACATAATCACTGTGCAGCCCGACAAGTTCGACATCGAGGTGCGAACCACCGAGTGGGATGAGGTCGATGCATCAGTCGGAGATATAGAGTTTTAAGAGAAGTGAAGAGGATTTGTTACATATTGATTAGCATTATGCTGTGTATCGCCACCGGATGTACACCGCATGAAACCGAGCACCTCCCGTCGGAACAGGGTTCGCTGTCGGTTGTGATCAATGCGACCTCTGTAACCCGTGCTACAACTCCGGGAGATGGCGACATCTTCAATGGTGGAGGCATGGAGGATCTGACGCTTGTCCTGGTCAACTCGATGGGCTACATCTCGGAAATCCAGCAGATACTCTCGCTCACCGGTGAGGAGCAACGCATCAAGAGTGTTACATTTGTCAATCTGGATGTCGGCAACTACATGCTGTATGCCTATGCCAACACCGAACGCTCGCTACTGAGCGAGGTTAGAGATATGCTCGCGACACTCGAGGTCGGAGATTCGTTCGACAGTTCGCGATACGATGCACTTTTCACTACGCTGACCAATCGCGAAACTCCGACATTAGACAGCACCAATCCCCTACTCCTGACAGCATCGAAGGCTCTGTCGGTCGGTGTCGAGAACTCATCGACAACTATCGACATGCTACGTCCGATTGTCTGGTTTGAGGTGCGACTATTCAACCATTCGGATTATCCGATGCAGGTAGACGATGTGTCGTTCAGTAACTTCAACCCCTCGACAAGCTACATTCTATCCAAAGATGGCGCAATTCCCTCGTCGGTCACCTATCGTGGGCTACCGCTATATACCACATATTCGGGTGGTGAAGATGTGGTTGTCCCTGCGGCTACCGAGAGTTGCATCTACGAAACAGCACTCTTCGAGAACCGCGCACCATCGTACACCATGAGTCTCACCTTGAAGGTGGGCAGCACACAGCTGGTTACGGCTACTTCGATTAGCACATCTTCGACATACGCACTGAAGAACCGTGCAACCGGAAGTTACCTTGTGGATAATGGCTCGGGTAGGATGGCTATGGTATCATCCATCGACGAGGCCTTGAGCGCTGACCATGCCATGTGGAGATTCAGCGCAACCAGAAGCGGCTATTTGACCAATGTGGCTACAGGAAACCGATTCTACCGTAGCACCACAGCTGCAAATTCGGGAAGCAACCTCACATTCACCTTCTCGAGTAGCTACCTGCGAATCTACTATAACAGTCGCTACTATCTGCGCGACAATAACGGCTCACCGAGCTTTGCTAATATTACGACCCAATATCGAGATTGGATTTTGCAGAAGATGGAGAGCACAGAACAGACAGCATCCATCAACAACAGCCAGATTAACGTTATTGACATGGCGACAGCTGCTGTGACACCCATGACCGAACAGCTGCGCAACCAACATATTAAGGTTGTTATCAATGCCTACTACAACGACATTGATGGCCAATTCAACTTTGTCGTACTGCCTTGGACGGAGAAGAACGAAGAGGTCGAATTTAATTAGGACGTGGGACTATTACTAACGAATTGAAGAGAACAATATGATGAGGCGACTGATATACATACTACTGCTTACACTGCTTTGCTGGAGCGGTTGCACCACCGACACCGTCGATGGCACCACACCGGTAAAGGAGGGTGACCCTGTGGAGCTTATCCTGAACTTCGGTGCGCAGAATATCGAACATACTATCGTCACACGTCAGACCATGCCCGAGATCTCGGACGAGGCGAAGATCTGGAACCTCTACATCTACATCTTCGACAGCGAGGGCAACAAGCTATATGGTAGATATTTCGACGTTGCCGACGTATTGGACTCGGCCAATGCCGTTGCCAACTCCGACGAGGATGCTTGGTACGTTACGGTACCAGAAGGCGACAGTCAGGATTGCTCGGGCACGGTAAAGATTAAAACCATAGCTCGCTCGGGGTGCAAAATCTTCGGCATCTCCAATATCGACTCGAAGATGGTCAGCATCTCGCCCGAGGTGCTGAGCCGCATACAGCATGAGAATGAGTTGCTCGATATGGTCGTTTCGCTCAATCAGGAGTTCGTCGAGCGCAGCGGATACTTCCCGATGACCGGTGAGTTGTCACCTGTCAATACGGCATCACTTTCGGGCACGCTGCAACTGTGCCGCATAGATGCCAAGGTTCGCTTCTGGGTAAAGGTCGGCAATAGCGACATCGAGTCGTTCGAACTGAAGAAGTGGCAGATTTTCAACGTCTCGGGCGATACGTACCTGATGAACCGAAGTGTCCGCGATAAGTATGGGCTATCGACAGCCGACTCGGCACAAGGCTACTTCGATACTCCCACAAAGAACGTCGAGGAAGAAGAGGTCTATGAGGCGGGTAACGCGACCGATATCTCGGATGACAAGATTCGCTACGGATTCTCGTTCTATCTGCTGGAGAACGCACTGCAGCCCAAAAAGAGTCCTACAACATATAGCGACCGCGAGCGTCAGGTGAAGGATGCTGCCGGTATGAATGGAGAGTGGGAGTACGCCAACGACAACTCGACATACGTAGTGCTTACGGGTCGTCTGACGATGAGAACCGACTACGCCATATCGGATAGCGAAGTCAAAAATGGCTGTACGCTCAATGCCGAGGTGCGATATGTGGTCCATCTGGGCGATTTCTCACACGCAGGCCCTGCCGACTTCTCGACCGAACGCAATACGGCATACACCTACACCATCACAGTCAACGGAGTAAACGATATCCGTGTCGAGGTGGATAGCTCGAACGACGAGACTGAAGGCATCACCGAGAATGCTCCGGGAGCTACCGGTGAGGTGACGATTGCCCTGCAGGAGATTTTCGACTGCGATGCTCACTACGAGACCCACGTCATGAGCTTCGACCAGAAGTATATCAAGGCCGATGACGTCACTTGGTACGTTCGCACGCCCTTCAGCGAGGGCAAACCGACCGTTGTCAATGGCACAGACGTTACCACAGGTCTGGACTTCAAGTGGGTAGAGTTCAGGTTGAACGAAAAGTGGAGCAACACCTACTCCGAAAAGCGCATGCTCTACATCCCCCACTCGACAAAGCTCGATGCCTCGGGCAATCCCTACCCCTCGGCCGATGGACAGACGATGTACGTCGATGAGCTGGTGAAGTTCCTGCGAGAGCAGAAGAGAGCTTACGATGCCGGAGAGCCTAATGCATTCGACCGTAATGGCAAGATTGTGATTACGGCATTTGTCAACGAATTCTACTACGATGAGCACCCGTTTACCTCGGCGGCAGGCCCTCTCTTGTGGAAACGAGTTGTCAACCAAGACAACATGCGACTGATGCACATCCTATCGGACACCAAGGAGAGTCTGGACAAGGAGAGCAGCGTTGTGGGCTCCTCCTACACCATTCAGCAACGCTCCATACAGTCTGTGTACAATCAGAATCATGCCGATCTGCAGAATGCGTGGGGCATGGAGCATTTCGATGAGTATGAACGCCTGAGCTACAACGCGGCCGGCACCGGAGTCGTGGAGGATCGAGGCAACGGAAGTGACTACAACGGCCGACTCAACACGCTGCGCGAATGGGGACTTGTAGGCGCTAACAACACAGCCTTTACCGAGGGAGTACGTTGGGATAAGTACCTTAACCTCACGGCTACCAACAGCGAATCAGTGCTGCGTGACGGCACCAAGAACGATGCGAATTACAAATATCTGCAATACTCATGCATGAGCCGCAATCGCGACAATAACGGCAACGGCACCATCGAGCCGGGTGAGGTGCGCTGGTATATGGCCTCGATCAAGCAGTTGATCGGTATATGGATGGGAGCTGACGGTATCGACAATACGGCACGTCTCTACAAACGCTCGGCAAGCGAGAAAGATAGCGATGACGAGACTCAATGGCGTCAGCATGTTGTCTCGAGTACCCGCAACGGCTCGAACAGCAATTCACCCTATGTTGTGTGGGCCGAGGAGGGTTCATCAATCGGTGACTTGCAGGGATCGACCGATTGGGGCCGAATGACTAAATGGGAGGTACGTTGCGTGCGCAATCTCGGCATGGATGATTCGGATGATGCCGATTTGGAGGATATGGCCACCGACTATGTGCAGATCAGGGGTACCGATGCCGTTCCTCTCTTCGATCTGAACTATCTCAACGAGAAGTCGATCCGCTATCTAGGTCAGGAGGGAGTCGATTTGGTCTATTCGGATGAGCTCTCGGCGCAGAATCGTCTATATTGGCAGTTTGAGGCCACATCTCTAAATTGCCCCAGCTACGCGGCCATCACCTTCCCCGAGATGCAGGCCAACATCGACCGTTCGCTCGGTAACAATCCCTATTGTCCCAC
>JAFQFG010000091.1 GCA_017398695.1 Alistipes sp. | reverse complement strand
TTAAGGCGGGTAGGGGTGTCAAGTGCTTGTACCTTACCATCTACCATTATCGATACTCTTGTGCAATATTCCGCCTCGTCCATATAGTGAGTGGTTACAAATATTGTTGTGCCACTTTCGGCGGCTTCGTATATCATCTCCCAAAATTGACGACGCGTAATGGGGTCGACTCCTCCTGTAGGTTCGTCCAGAAAAACTACTTCAGGGCGATGTATCGTAGCGATGGCAAATGATAGTTTTTGTTTCCAACCTAATGGCAACGAGCCTACCAATGTATTGCGTTCCGATGAAAAATTCAGGCGTTCGAGCAGTTCGGTTGCTCGTTGCTCGGTTTGGCTCTTGTTCAGTCCGTAAATACCCGCAAACAGGCGCATATTTTCCCATACGGTCAGGTCGTTATAGAGCGAAAAACGCTGACTCATGTATCCGATGTGACGTTTTATCTGCTCTCCCTCGTGCATTATATCGTAGCCGGCTACCGAGCCTTTGCCCGATGTGGGATAACTCAGTCCGCACAGCATGCGCATAGCGGTCGTTTGACCCGCTCCGTTTGCTCCCAAGACGCCAAATTGTTCGCCTCGATTAACATCGAAAGAGATACGATCGACAGCCGTAAAGTTGCCGAAACGCTTGCTCAGTTCGCGTACCGATATAACTATATCGTTCATCGTTTCATCAGTTTTATAAACATATCCTCAATTGTAGGTGCAGTGCGTATAATCTGTAACCCCTCTATGTCGCCAAGTTGAGCCACGAATTTTGCCTCGTCAAACTCTTCACGCGCAACCAAATGGTGCTTTTCACCAAAGGGATAGCAATCCTCAACGCCTTCGGCTGTGCGGGCCTTTTCGAGTAGAGCAAACATATTCTTAGCACTGATACCATAGAGATGTTTATCAAATCCGCGCACAATACCCTCGGGGGTATCGATTTTCAGGATGCGTCCTTCGTTGCAGAGAGCAATGCGGTCGCAACGCGATGCTTCATCCATGTATGGAGTAGAGACGAGAATGGTTATGCCACGCTCTTTCAACTCCGACAACATCTCCCATAACTCACTGCGCGATACCGCATCGACACCCGTTGTCGGCTCATCAAGAAACAGTACATTGGGGCGATGAATAAGTGCACAAGAGAGTGCAAGTTTCTGCTTCATACCACCCGATAACTTCCCGGCGCGGCGTGTGCGGAATGGCTCTATTTGCTTGTATATAGGTGCAATAAGATCGTATGAATCCTCAATGGTTACACCAAATAGGGCGGCAAAGAACTGTAAATTCTCCTCTACCGACAGGTCGGGGTAGAGCGAGAAGCGTCCGGGCATATAACCCACACGCGAGCGTATGGCAAGATAATCTTTTGCTGTATCGCAGCCATCCACCTCTGCACTACCCGAATCGGGGTTAAGAAGGGTTGTCAGTAGACGAAACAGCGTGGTTTTGCCTGCTCCATCCGGTCCGATAAGGCCGAACAACTCACCTCGCTCGACCGAGAACGATACGCTGTCGAGGGCCTGTACCTTACCGTAGCTCTTCGATAGATTATGTACTTCAATAGCACCCATGTTACAACACTACTTCACCGGCTAAGCCAATCTTTAATCGGCCATCATTCTTTACTGCAATCTTTACGGCATATACCAGATTGGCACGCGAGTCTTTTGTTTGGATGGTCTTGGGAGTAAACTCACTCTCTGACGAGATCCATGCAATACGGCCCTCATAGTCATATCGCTCTTCACCACCAAAATCGGCAATAACCTTAATTGTATCCCCCAATTTAATATGGGCAAGTTGGTCGGAAGTGAAGTATGCACGGAGGTAGATGTTGTCGAGGTCGGCAATCTTCATCAGAGGTTTGCCCATGCTTGCAAGTTCTCCCGCTTGGGCATATTTCACCAGCACTGTACCATCTACGGGAGAGGTGATACGACACTTTGATATACGGTCGTCGAGTGCGGCGATTTGTGCCTCCATCGCCGTTGAGTTGTTGTTGATAGTTGTAGTGTTTTTGTCGAGTGTCGATAGTGTGGCTTCGAGTTGACTTTCCAACACCTTGACATGAGCATTGATGTCGTCATACTGCTTTTGTGTTGCAGCACCATCACGAAGCATATTTTCAACACGTTTCAGTTCGCTCTTTTGCTTGGCAATCTGTTCGCGTAACGAAGCCACTTGCTTTTTTATGTCGGGTCGCGAACCAAGGAGTGCCGATTGTTGGGCAGTGAGCTGTTTACGTTGCAGATAGAGTTGCAGGCTGTCAATAGTGCCTATTGTCTTATTTGCCTCGATTGTCATACCCTCTTCAATGTCAAAATTGAGAATTTTTCCGTTCGCTTCAGCCGACACGACTACCTCGGTAGCCTCAAATGTACCTTGTG
>JAFQFG010000090.1 GCA_017398695.1 Alistipes sp. | reverse complement strand
TTGCTCAAATGCTTTTACGCAATGAAGTACTACCGGTCGATTGCTCGATTGTGCTATGGTGAGTTGCTGGCGGAAAACCTCTTCCTGTTTTTTGCGGTCGACTGTACACACGAAATCCAATCCTATTTCTCCTATAATTTTGGTATTGTCGGAGATTGAAATAGGGGTCAATAGCTCTGCATCCCAGGGGTGTCGCCCCTCGGCTTTAGGCTCACGATGAAAGTGAGTCGGATGGTGGGTGTGTATGTCGATAAATCGGCTCATAACTCTACAAAAGTAAGGAAAAATAATAAATTTCGATATCAAAAGTAAATAATACCTTAATTATTTATGAAAACAGCAAAAAAAATCGTATCTTCGTGCGCGATTTTAGAGGTGAAAGTTTTTTGAGCCTCGCAACTATTTTGAAAAACACAAATTACAGTTAAAATATTATTCATTTAATTACAAATCTATGTCGAAAATCATTAAACTACGTAAGGGTCTCGACATCAATCTTCAGGGAAAGGCTGCAGAGTCGTTGGTTGAAGTGCCAATGGCTAAGGAGTATGCCGTTTCGCCTCTGGATTTTGAGAACGTTACTCCCAAACTGTTGGTGAAGGTGGGCGACAAGGTGAAGGCTGGTACGCCTTTGTTCTTCGATAAGAACAATACCCGCGTATTGTATACTTCTCCTGTCAGTGGTACCGTTTCGGCTGTGAATCGTGGCGAGAAGCGTAAGATTCTCAACGTTACGGTTGCTGCCGATGCCAAGCAGGAGTCTGAGGAGTTTGCAGTTCTCGATTTGCAGAAGGCAAGCCGTGAGGATGTGATTGAGACTTTGCTCAAATCGGGTTTGTGGACTATGATTCTGCAACGCCCCTATGGTATTGTTGCTAATCCTAGCGACACTCCTAAGGCTGTATTTGTTTCAGCATTCGATTCTGCGCCTTTGGCTGGTGATGCTAACTTCGCTTTGAAGGGTGAGAAGGAGAATTTGCAGAAGGGTTTGGAGGTTTTGAACAAGATCTCTGGCGGTAAGGTTCACCTCTCGGTTCGTGTTAAAGCAGAGGGTGAGATGACCTCGCTTAATGGTGTGGAAATCCACAAGTTTGAGGGTAAGCACCCCGTTGGTTGTGTGGGTGTTCAGATTCACCACATCGATCCTATGGCAAAGGGCGATATCGCTTGGACCGTTGCAATTCAGGATGTAGCAGCTATCGGTCGTTTGTTCCTCACAGGAAAGGTGGATCTTCACAAGGTTGTTGCCCTTACTGGTAGTGAGGTTGAGAATCCTCAATATTACCGCATCATCAGCGGTGCTCCCGTAGCATCTATCGTTGATGGTAATATCAAGGCTCAGGCTGAGGGTGATTCAGTACGTATCATTTCTGGTAATGTGCTTACCGGTAAGAAGGTTGCTGCTGACGGCTACGTCTCAGCTACTGCAACTCAGATTACTGTTATCCCCGAGGGTGATAAGTATGAGATGCTCGGTTGGATTGCTCCACGATTCAACAAATTCTCTGTATCACGTTCATACTTCTCTTGGCTTTGCCCAAAGAAGGAGTACAAACTCGATACAAATGTTAATGGTGGTGTCCGTGCCTTTGTTGTAACAGGTCTTTTCGAGGATTATCTCCCAATGGATATCTATCCTATGTATCTGTTTAAGGCTATTATGGCTGGCGATATCGATAAGATGGAGAATCTCGGTATCTACGAAATCGTAGAGGAGGACGTGGCTCTTTGCGAGTTTGTCGATCCTTCAAAGACCGAGATTCAGCAGTTGGTTCGCGATGGTATTAACTTAATGATTAAGGAGTGTTAATTATGAAGGGACTAAGAAAAATTGTTGATAATGTAAAGCCCACTTTCTCGGAGGGTGGTAAGCTTGGTTTCCTTGCATCGTTCTTTGATGCTATCGAAACATTCCTTTTCGTACCCAACACTACTACAAAGAAAGGTGCGCACATTCGCGATTGTAACGATTTGAAGCGCACAATGACTATGGTTATTTTGGCCCTTTTGCCTGCATTCTTGTTCGGTTGTTTCAATACCGGTATTCAAGTAGGTTTGGAGGGTTTCGCTGCTTTGATTTACGGTTTGGTACGTGTACTTCCTATGGTTGCCGTATCTTATATCGTAGGTTTGGGTATCGAGATTGTTTATGCACAGATTCGTAAGGAGGAGGTTGCCGAGGGTTATTTGGTAACTGGTCTTTTGATTCCTATGATTATGCCTGTTAGCACTCCTTTGTGGATGGTTGCCTTATCTTATATCG
>JAFQFG010000089.1 GCA_017398695.1 Alistipes sp. | reverse complement strand
TGTTGCTGTTTTGATTCGTATTTTTCCATATCTTTTTGGGGTTATTTTACATCGTTGCTTTCGATTCGACGGCAACCTCAGCATCGGCCTTGCGCACCAATCCTTGGAGCACATTTCCGGGGCCTAATTCGGTGAATTCACCGACTCCGTCAGCAACCATTCGACGGACAATCTGAGTCCAGCGAACGGGGGCTGTAAGTTGGGCTATGAGGTTGTTTTTTATCTCTTCGGGATCGGTGTGCGGCTCTGCATCAACATTCTGATACACAGGGCATATCGGCGTGTGGAATGTCGCTTCGGCAATGGCCTGCTCGAGCTCCTTGCGTGCCGGCTCCATCAGTGGCGAATGGAAGGCTCCACCCACGGGTAGCGGCAACGCTCTGCGGGCCCCTGCAGCCTTGAGTTTTTCGCATGCTTTTTGCACCGCCTCGACAGCTCCCGAGATGACAAGCTGACCCGGGCAGTTGTAGTTTGCAGCAACCACCACATTCGAATTGACAGTTGATAATTGACAATTGACAATTTTGTCACGCTCTTGATCCTCAATTGAGAATTGAGAATTGAGAATTGAGAATTGTGAATTGACCTCCTCACACACCCTCTCGACCACCTCGTCATCCAAGCCGATGATTGCAGCCATAGCTCCGGGATTTGCCTCGCAGGCAGCCTGCATCGCTTCGGCACGCTTGGCAACGAGTCGTAGGCCATCCTCGAACGAGAGAGCACCTGCGGCCACCAATGCCGAGAACTCACCGAGCGAGTGGCCGGCGACAGCATCGGGAGTGATGCCGAGACTCTTGGCGAGAATTACCGAATGGAGGAATACGGCGGGCTGTGTTACACGGGTCTGGCGGAGCTCATCAGCCGAGCCTGAGAACATGATGTCCGTTATGCGAAAACCGAGTATCGAGTTTGCCTGCTCGAACATTTCGCGAGCCTGCAAGTTGTTGTCGTATAGCTCTTTGCCCATTCCCGAGAACTGGGCTCCCTGTCCGGGAAATACGTAAGCGTGTTTCATAGAATAACTCTTTTTACTCCGCAAATCGATGGCAAATATACAAAATAAATCCGAACGATATCCTCCCCATCCGACACAATCTCGAATTGTCAATGAAATCGGCAGAAATAACCACAAAAAAGTTTGTTTATTATATATATGTGTAGTACCTTTGCAGTCCGAATTGACTTTTTGAGAATGGTATAAATATTATTAACACTTAAACTTTTAATTTATTATTATGAAAATCAACAATTTGACATTTGGAGCCAACTACGTTGCTCCTTCTGTGGAGATTGCCGAGTTTGCTGTCGAGGCGGGCTTTGCAACCTCTTCGTTCCTCAACAAGGCGAGCGACGGCTCGTATGAGGAGAATGCTAACGGAGATTACTAACAGCTAAAACAATGAACAGAATGAAAAATCTTATGAAAATCATGATGCTCGTTGCAGTAGCTGCTATGAGCTTCGTATCGTGCTCGAATGAGTTCGAGGATGTAAATGTTAAGAATGAGACTTTCGAGTTGGTTATCTCGGCTGAGAAACCCGCTTTGGAGAGCGATTCGCGTACCGAGTTTAATAATGGTTCGATTATCTGGAGCGCAAGCGATCAGATTCGTGCTTGCTACTACCACAGCACAGGTGTTTGGAGTAAGTACTATGCTTCGACCACGAATAACATCTCGGCTGATGGCTCGACTGCAACTTTCTCAGGCTTTACTGAGTTCCCTGCACAGTCTACTGAGGGTACCTACACCTTCTATGCAGGTTATCCGAAGAATGCTATCGGTGGTGGTAATACAACCGCACCTAATGCAGGTGAGCTTTCGGTGGAGGTTCCGACCAAGCAGAATATGCCTAAGCTCGGCACATTCGATGCTAATGCCGACATTATGCTTGGTGTTGCTCAGGATGTAGTAGCTGCTCCCGTGACCGAGATTTCGGTTAGATGGTATCGTATGGTTGCTCACGGTTGCGTAACCCTGAAGAACCTGCCCGCAGAGGAGGAGGAGACCGTTTACACTGTTACTTTCACTGCTCCCGAGAGTGTTAAGCTCTCCGGTAATGGTACTATCAACTTTGTTGATGAGGCTATGTCGGATCTCGACAACAACACTGTTGCTGTAACTCTTCCCACCAACACTGCAGCTAAGTTCACCGAGCTCCCCGTATGGTTCTGCTCGGCTCCTGCAACTATCGCAGCAGGTGCAAATCTGACAATTGCTGTTGAGACTACTCGCGGTACCTACACTCGCACTATCACAGCTCGCGATGGCGGTATCAAGTTTATGCAGAACCGCTACAACACTTTGAGCGTAGATATGGCATCTGCAGAGTTCAAGGCTGCTGAGGTTTCGACTGATGTTTGGGCACAGGTTACATCGTTGGCTAATGTTACTGCCGGAACATACGTGATTGTTGGTGATGGTTTCTATTGCCCCAATGATGCAATTGGTGGCAATGGTCAGCCTCTCGCAAAGACAATCGCTTCGAACAATGTGTCGATTGCTGACGGTAAGCTCGTTGGTACGGTTGCTGATGGTATGAAGTGGACATTCAGCGGTACTGCTGATGCTATGACCATCACCAAGTTCGGTGGCTCGGATAAGTTGTATGTAACTGATACTAACAACGGTATGCGACTCGGCGCGGGCGATGGCCTTGCTTGGAATATTGTTGATAATGGCGATGGAACATTTACCTTGCAGTATCCGCTTACGGATGTACGTCGATTGACTCTTTATTATAACAGTGGTGCTGCAACCGATTGGCGTTGCTATAAGATGACTACAGCGGATGCGTCAGGCAGCCGCCTCAGTACTTTGAGCCTCTATCAGCTTCAGGTACCGGCAGATCCCGATGCTCCGACCCTTTCGGTTGATAAGAGCGAGTTGACATTTGCAGTTGAGGGTGGCTCGCAGACCGTTACGGCTACCACTACCAACTACGATGGCGCTATCACAGCTTCGTCTGACAACAGCCACTTCACGGTTTCGGTTTCGGGCAATGTTGTTACTGTGACTGCTCCTGCTAACGAGGAGAGCACAGAGCAGACCGCTACCATCACCATCAAGGCCGGCGATCTCTCGAAGAGTGTAGCAGTTTCGCAGGAGGCAAAAGAGGTTGTTGTAGAAAATACAGCTACTGCTACATTTAACATGGCAGCTGTAAATCCTTCGTTTGTTGGTCCTGCAAGCGGAAACTACTGCAATTATGAGGGTAATGATGCATTTTGGTTTGACGATGTTGAGAACTCTAACATCGCTTTGGTATTCGTCAAGGGTACTTATAGCTATTCTCCCAGCTACAATACCAATTACAAGAACACAACCATTAACAATGGTAATAAACTTATTGTTGAGGGTAAGACGATTGTGAAGATTGAGTTTACTTTCTCGAGCTCGTCGAAGGGAGCACTTACAGCTGATAATGGCACTTACGCAAGTGGTGTTTGGACTGGAGAGTCGAACTGCGTAACCTTCACCGGTACAACAAATGCAACATATATTACCAATATGGTTGTTACCTACAAGGCTGACTCTGAGGGTGTGTTTACAAACTCGAAGAGTCCTCAGTTGGTGGTTGTTGAGCAGCCCGAGCGAGTTGCTTACGAAGGTGCTAATGTCACTGTTGCGTTGACTGTACGTAATCTGACTGCAGCCATCACAGCTACACCAAGTGCTAATTGGATTACCAATGCAGCAGTTAGTGGTAGCAACCTTACATTTACCGTTGCTGCAAATGAGTCGACTGAAGACCGTACTGCAACTATTACTTTGACATCGGGTTCGGTATCGACTACCGTGTCGGTAAATCAGGCAGGAAAGCCGGTTGCAGGTGCTACTGTTTCAACCTTCGTTACGGATAATAAGTTCTCACTTACGAACTCAACATTGACCGCATCTGATGGTGTAGTTTCTATCGTTATTGAAAAGAATACTTCTACTACTAATGTGGCTCTTTATACTCCCTTGCGATTCTACAAGAATCATAAGATGACATTCACAGCTGCAAATTCGAAGAAGATTACCAAGATTGTATTCAACTACAATGATGGTAAGCCTTATAAAGCGTTGACTATAAATACAGGTTCGGGAACCTTTAATCTTTCGGGCGCAGTGGGTACATATACCTGCTCTGGTGAAAGCACAATCGCTTTTGTGGCACCTGATCAGGTACGCTTCGAATCGATTGAGGTAACCTATCAATGATCTACGGGGGGCGAATCGGGAGGGGAGGTAACCCCTCCCGTCGCAGACCCTACCCCGGGATTTGATAGCGCCCCATTTGCGCTTTCGATAGGCGAGAACTACGCTTCGGTGGGTGTGAACGGTACAAACTTGGATTACACTGCCGACGGAGTTAAGTTCTATTACCAGGCAAAGGATGGTAGCTATTCAAATAGTGTCAATGCCGTAAGAGTTCAGGCAACCTACGCCGAGGCGACATTGAGTGGATTGAGCGCAGGAAAGGATTACACTCTCTATGCGACATGTACAGCCACTAATGGCACAGCCGTAAAATCTGCGGAGGCCACTTTCACAACTCCCAAGCCTGCGGTAGAGCCGGCACTCGGACTCAAGTGGCTCGAGATTCCGGCCGTGATGAAGGGTAGCGAGATGGGCGGTGTGACAACATCAAACCTCTTCACCCACACGTTCTACTACGGCTCGGAGAGCGACTCCAATCGTAACTACACCGTATGTTACGACAAGAGCAAGCTGACGACCTATTGGGTGGCCTATCCGCTCAACTCGTCGCACAAAGGCTCTGCCGGCAGAAATGAGGCGTGGGCGTATGTGTCGAGTTCGTTGCTCTCGGAGGCCTACCAGCAGAATATCGTTGATGGCTCTTATCGTTCATCGAGCAGCGGTGGCACGAACAACTACTCGCGTGGACACCTTCTGCCGTCGAACTCGCGACAGAGTACGGTCACGATGAACGAGCAGACATTCCTCTCGGTGAACCTTGTGCCTCAGATTCAGGATGGGTTTAACGGTGGCGTGTGGATGTATCTCGAGGCTGCATTGCAGAGCCTGTCGTCAAATGATGACCTCTATGTTGTGACCGGTACGGCACTGCAGAAGGGCTCCAACGAGGAGATAGGCACGATGGCGAGAACATACGACCGCAATGGCAAGGAGATTGCCGTGCCGCGATACTTCTACAAGGTGGTACTCAAGGTCAACTCGACCACAAATCCCACCTCGGCATCGACCATCGGATTCTGGTTTACCAACAAGAGCCACTCGGCCGGTTACGAATCGTTTGCGGTCAGCGTGGATGAGATCGAGCAGAAACTTGGTATGGATTTCTTCCCCAATCTGCCCGATGCGGTCGAGGATGCCGCCGAGACAAATAGCTCATGGAGCGCATTTCAAAGTTTTTAGGCTGGGGTAGAATCCTTCAATATGGTTTAGAGTCTGCGAAAGCAGACTCTTTTTTTTGTAATTCACAATTCACAATTCACAATTATCAATTGTCAATTAAGAGTCAGTGGCCAAACAATTCTCA
>JAFQFG010000088.1 GCA_017398695.1 Alistipes sp. | reverse complement strand
GCTCCCACATCTGCCGGCATTCTCTTTACGATGCTGGCAGCTCTAAAGCTTAACGAAACATGGATGTATCGCAAAATTCAGGTACTTGCCATTTTTGACGACCTCGACACCATAATCTTGATGATACCATTGCAGATTATGATGATTGGTATGCGTTGGCAACTATTCGCCATTGTTCTCATAGTCTTTCTATTGCTATGGCTCGGCTGGAAGAAGCTCGACACATACGAAATGCCACAAGGATGGTACTCTATCCTCTTCTATGCAATTGTCATTTTCGGACTTACACACGGAATATATCTCGCCACAACACACCTCTTTGGTGAAGATGGTGGCATACATATCGAGGTCCTGCTTCCGGCCTTTGTTTGGGGAATGATTCTCAAAACCAAGCATAGTGAGTCAAAGCATGAGCACCGAGCAGCGGATACCATTTCGATACTTTTCATGTTCCTCGTAGGATTGAGCATGCCGCTCTTTATAGGCCTCGATAGCTCCACTTTGGCCGATGCCGACTCCATAACGGCTTCACAACCTATGATGTCTTGGGGCGAGATTGCATTACACGTTCTGGCCGTGTCGTTACTATCGAATATCGGAAAATTGTTCCCAATGTTCTTCTATCGCGACCACAAACTCATTGAGCGTCTGGCTCTCTCGATTGGTATGTTCACTCGCGGAGAGGTCGGTGCCGGAGTTATCTTCATCGCTCTCGGTTATAACCTTGGCGGTCCGGCGCTGATAATCTCGGTATTGACATTGGTACTCAACTTGATACTCACAGGCATCTTTGTTATCTGGGTCAAGAAACTCGCGCTGAAGGCATACGGCAAGTAATGCCAACCTTCAGCTAATAAAAATATGGGCTGTCGCGACACAAAAGTCGGACAGCCCATACTGTTTAATGCTATATCAAGCCTACTTCTTCGGTTTGGCGATAGACTCACGCATCGAAGTATCGGCCATCACATTCTTCATCTTATAGTAATCCATAATTCCCAGATTACCATTACGGAATGCATCAGCCATAGCCATCGGCACCTCTGCCTCTGCCAAAATAACCTTCGCGCGAGCCTCCTCGGCCTTAGCACGATTCTCCTGCTCGAGAGCCACTGCCATAGCGCGACGCTCCTCTGCCTTTGCCTGAGCAATATTCTTGTCGGCATCGGCCTGATCCATTTGCAACTGAGCACCGATATTCTTACCCACATCAATGTCGGCAATATCAATCGAGAGAATTTCGAATGCCGTACCGGCATCCAGACCCTTCTCCAGCACTACGCGCGAGATAAAATCGGGATTCTCCAAAACGGTCTTGTGCGAGTCGGCCGAGCCGATAGATGACACGATACCCTCACCAACACGCGCCAGCACAGTCTCCTCGCCGGCACCTCCGACCAGCTGCTTGATGTTGGCACGCACCGTCACACGAGCCTTGGCAATAAGCTGAATACCATCCTTCGCAACGGCTGCCACGGGAGGCGTATTGATAACTTTCGGATTTACCGACATCTGCACAGCCTCGAATACATCACGACCGGCAAGGTCGATAGCCGTAGCCATATTGAAATCGAGCATGATGCTCGCCTTCTGAGCCGACACAAGTGCATGAACAACATTCACGACATTTCCACCGGCCAGATAGTGTGCCTCCAACTCATTCGGATTGAGTTTAAGACCCGCCTTCGTTCCCTCAATCATCGACGATACGATTATCGAGGGTGGTACCTTACGCCAACGCATCAGTACAAGTTGAAGCAGGCTAACGTGCACACCCGACACCAAAGCCGAGAACCACAAACCTACCGGAATAAAGTAAAAAATCAGCCACAGCGCAACCAGCGCAAGAAAGGCCAACAAAGCGATAACTCCAATGTGCATATCCATATCTCTAAAATTTTAGTTGATTTTCTTCACAAGTACCGTAAAATTCTCAAAACCGACAACTTCAACCTCCGAACGGTGGTCGATAAACACATCCATCGAACGAGCCTCATAGATAGCGCCGTCAATCTCAACCTTACCTGCAGGCGCCAAACGCGAGAGAGCCACACCTCGGTCACCCACATGCAATTTTTGCTCAGGCAGAGGCATGCTTGCCGAGTCGAGCTCCTGTTGCAGTGAAATCTTGCGCCATGTTTTAGCTCTAAGCGATACGATGGTCGCGATAAGCGAAAGCAAGGCTATAACTGCGATGACAGCAATACCAACAGTAGTTCCGTACTGCGCAAATGCCAAATAGATAGCACTTCCGTAGCACACCATAGCCAACACGGTTCCAACAACTGAGCCCGTAAGCACAAGGAGTTCTGCAACCAAGAAGAGAACTCCAAGAAGAATTAATAAAACAATGTAAAACATAACATAACCCTTTTAGTCGGTTAAAGTTAATGAATTATTGCGAAAGATGCAAATATCAGAACATTTTTCAACCTATTGGGCCTCAGTGATACCCACCTTGAGCGACGAGTCAGCCGATTCGATACCTCTCACAACCAGTTCTGCAGCCTCACGCGAGCGAAATCCTGTAACGAGATAGGTATCAGTGCCTACACGCGAAAGTTCATGACCTTCGGACATCTGCGCGATAACGCGACGCACACTCTCGGGCAGAGCATCGACACCCGTAATCTCGATAGTGTAAGACTTACTCTTCAGCACACTAATCTCGTCACGCGAGCCGGCATAGGTACCATCAATCCACGCGGCTACATCCGCAGAGCGGAATCCAAGACGCTTGACAGTCACAAGATGTCGCTCCAGAGCCTCAACCGTAGGGTAGCCTCCTGCGTAGTAAATCCACCCGCCATCCTCCGAGCGAAGATATGCCACCGGCTCCAAACCACGGAACTTCGACAGCGGCTGACGCTCCGCAAACTCACCGAGCTTGATGCGATACATCTCACCGTTTTCATAGACCTCACACTCCGGCATGGGATTCTTCGATGTATAGATATATTTGGTCGAAAACTCCAACGGTACATAATTCAAGAAGTAGCGACGCTTAATCTCGATAGGTGCATAGTCATAGCGCAGAGTATCAAGGCTCTTGCGCACTCGCGCAAGAGAATCCACAGCAACCTGCAAACCGAGCATCGTAGCAACATCTACCTCATAATCAACCACGCAACGCTTTTGAAAAACGTAATTCACCAGCACATCTGAGAGATAAGCCCCTCGTTCGCGCTCAATATTTTGGCGCATCTTGAAGATATTGCCCTCGGCACGTTGCAGCATATCGTGACGACCCTCCTTATCGAACAAGAGGTCATACATATATGTTTTATTATCGAACACATAGCTCCACGTCGAAGCCAACGAGTCGACAATCTCATTACACTCCGACTGACGATTCAGGAAAATTGACATAAGACTATCAGCACCTCCCTCGTTATCAACCGCCTCATATTCCCGACGAAGGGCTACCAATCTAACATGCCCCTCCTCAAAGGCTTTGAGCAACTGCACAGCCACACTCTCATAACGCTGCGACCTGCGCAGTGTAGCATAATCGGCTGGAGAGAGGAGCGTCGAGAAGTGGGCATTACGAGTCAGATCGGCATACTTACGAGCGTTATTGGGCACTACCACGGGTGCCTCATCCGGCTGTGATGGCACAACCGCCGGTCGATTGTTCATATTGACAATCAGCCACTCCTGCTCAATGTAATTAATCCTTTGTGCCAAACGACCACGCTCTCCCTGCAACGAGAACACTTCGCCCTCAAGGCGCAAAATATCTGTCGAAAAACCTTTGCGGTTGTCGCTCTCCTCCACAAACTTTTCACGCAAGGAGCGAATCTGCGCCGAGAGAGAATCAGCCCGCTCCTGCAGACGTTTATCCCGACCGAGAAGAGACATATACTCCTTGTTGCTCTCAAGTCCCGCAATACGGGGCTTTATCTCTTGTGCCGAAAGGGTGGTAACCCCAACAGTAAATAGCAATACCAATATAGTTTTTATCGCCACCATTTCAAGAAAAACAATTGAATAAATCCAAATATTTCAAGACGTCCCATAAGCATCAGGAACGCATTTGACAACTTTAACACCACCGGCAGCTCCGCGTAGTTAGCCATCGAGCCCACCTCTCCAAATCCGGGTCCGACATTTCCCAAACAGGCAATTGCGGATGACACAGCCGTCATCATATCCAGGCCAAAGAGAGCATTGACCACCGCACCGACAAAAATCAGCGACAGATAAGTCACCATAAAGGTCACAACCGTCGTTAACAGTTCGTCCTCCTGAATTACACCATCCACTTTCAATCTAATTACAGCATTGGGGTGTTGCTGTCGACGTATACGGGCCTTAAACATCTTGGAAAACAAGAGCATACGATTAATTTTCAGACCGCCTGAAGTCGATCCGGCACAACCACACACTACCGAAGCAAATATCAATATCAGAATAGCGAACGTAGTCCAGGTATTAGTATCAGCTGTCGCATATCCTGTTGTTGTCAGCAGCGACACAAATTGGAACGATGCGTGACGCAACGAACTCAACAGATCGGGGTAGACATGTCCGAAATAGAGGCTCACCGCCACAAGTAACGAGCCAATAATGATAACAGCGAAATAGGTACGGGTAACCTCCGAACGGAAGATATTTTTCGAATTGCCGATAATCGTCGCATAGATCAATCCGAAGTGGATACCTGCCAGAATCATCGCACCGATAAGCACCAATTCGATGTAGGGGTTATCGTAAAAGGCAATGCTTAAATTTTTAG
>JAFQFG010000087.1 GCA_017398695.1 Alistipes sp. | reverse complement strand
CGATAGACCGCATAAATTGTACGCTGATGAGTGTGGCATCGTTGCTCGCAGTCGGTGAGGGTGGTGGTGATAAGGTCGCGCCACTCGATAAGGCAAAGGTTGCGGAGCTTGAAGGCGAGATAGACAATATGCAGTCGTTGGTGCAACCGATCACGAAGTTTACCATTCCGGGTGGTTGTCGCGTGGTGTCGCAATGCCATGTTTGCCGTACGGTTTGCCGTCGTGCCGAGAGAGCCGTGTTACGTGCAGCGGCCGAGTGCGGGGTGGATTGTGGAGTGCAGGTCTACCTCAATCGACTGTCGGATTGGTTTTACCTTTTGGGACGTGTTCTGACCGAATATTTCGAGGTTTGCGAACGCCTCTGGATTCCGTAAAGTAAATATTTGTGACATAAAGAGTTGTTTGTTACGATTTTTTATATACTTTTGCGCCCGAATTGGGCCGAGAGATTTGAGAAGTCGGCTTTAATCGGAGAATGAATTATTAAAACTTTAAGACATTTAGAATTATGTATTGGACACTTGAACTTGCATCGAAATTGGAGGATGCTCCGTGGCCCGCAACCAAAGAGGAGTTGATAGACTATGCCATTCGTTCGGGCTCACCGCTTGAGGTGTTGGAGAATCTTCAAGAGATAGAGGATGAGGGCGAAATCTACGAATCAATCGAAGATATCTGGCCTGATTATCCATCAAAGGACGACTTCTTCTTTAACGAGGACGAGTATTAAACAAAACCGCTTGAAGCGGTCATTTTGAGGTGAAATATTAATGAGGAGTTCCGTAGCATACTTGATGTATGCGAGGAGCTCCTCATTGTTGTTTTCTGGGGCAGTGATACCCCAAAATCTACTTGACCTTAAACTTGAGAGTCCAAGCGTAGGCACAGGGACGATTGTCGGGGTTGCTTAACGATTGGGGAAGGGTGATAATCGTGCTGCCGCTACGCTCGTCGTATCGCCATTTTAGGGGCGTGTCGCTACCGAGCATCGTTACCTGTGACCCCTCGACAGGGCGTACAGATTTCAGCGAGAGGGTACGACCCTTAAACTCCTTGACTATGGCATAGACCGTCGAGTGGTCCTTGCTACGGGTGTAACGTGTTGAGCCCTCGTTGGTGGTCTTATATGCGCGGGTTGCGTAGATGCCCTCGCCATTCACGCGAAGCCAATCTCCGATACTGCGCAGACGCTCTAACTCCAACTGCGGAATCGCACCCTGACCATCGAGATTGACCACAAAGAGCAGATTTCCACCCTCGGAAACTATACGCACAAACATGTCGATGAACTCTTGTGTCGATATGATATTCTCGGCGTGGTCTTCCCAATTATATCCAAAGGACTGGCTCAATCCGCGACACTCCTCCCACGGGTGACCTTTCTTGTTGTCGGAGAGGTCGTGATATTCGCTTGTGTAGTAGTCACCAATGCGTCCGCGAAGCCAATTCTCGGTGCGAGTGCTGTCGGTGCGATAAAGACCATAGCGGTCATTGATAGCTACGGGTTTATTGCGACCCACGGTGTTGTAGTAGTAGGCTGCGATATGGTACGAGCCGAGATACTCGACGGGTGAAGCCCACTCTCCATCGAACCAAATCAGGTCGGGAGAGAAGCGATCGATAAACTCCACCGCCTGTGGGATGATGTAGTCTTGAGCGAAGTTGCGCACGGGAACTTTGCCCGAGATGATGCGCTCCAATAGTGGCTCGTAAGGCTCATCGTGAGAGATGAGTTTGCTGTCCCATACGTGCTGGTAGATGTTATTGTCTTTGTCGAGTAGCGGATATTGCCACTCGTCGACGCTGAAATAGAATCCGAACTTCAACCCTTCGCGACGGCATGCCTCAACCAACGGAGCCATCAGGTCGCGTCCGGGTCCCATCTCCTTCGAGTTGCGGAATGTGAATGACGAATCCCAAAGGCAGTAGCCGGTGTGGTGCTTGGTGAAGGGTACGACATACTTTATGCCTGTTTCGGCTGCTATGCGTGCAATCTCATCGGGGTTATAACGCTCGGCCTTGAAAAGTGGAATGAAGTCGTCGCGCTCGAAATCCTCACCCCAATATTTATCGTGGTACTTCTCTACGGGGCCATACATGCGTTTTTCGTACCAATCGGGGTAGGCCGCACCGCTCTCTCTGCGCCCTGCCCATGCGGGTATTGACCACAAACCCCAATCTACAAACATTCCAAACTTTGCATCCTCGAACCATTCGGGGCACTCATGCTGGAGTAGCGACTCCTGCGAAGGTTTCCATCTGCCTTGCTCGTTGATGTAATCAACACGACCCATTACGCGGGCAGCACGGACACGGAACTCCTCGGTGTAGCGGTCGCGTAACTCCGATAGGGTATATTTGTAGCGAAATGGGGTGAAGTCTGCGGGACGGCGACACTCTGCGGGTGGTTCGGTTGTGGGGAGAGTATCGAATTTTCTCACTTTGCTTTGCGCGAAAAGGGGCAAAGCTGACACGGATAGTGCTGTGACGAGCCCGAGTAGTATCTTTGTTTTGTTCATAGAAGTGTAGGTTAATAACAATTTCAAAGGTAATGTTTTTTTGCGAAACTCGATTAAAATTTTTATTTTTGTTTCTTGATACAGAATAAATCGGGAATCCTAAAACTGACATAGATGAAAAACTGTCGAAAAATTTTAACAAACACCATTGCTTGTGCTGTGGTTATTTGCTCGGCCGTAGCGTGCAGCGGAGAAGATGTGTCGGCTCCAAAGGTTGAGGAGTCTTTGACTCAGATACCTTTTAATGAGGTTGCTTTGGAGGACGAATTTTGGTTGCCGCGTCTGCAAAATCTCAAAGAGGTGTTGGTTCCTTTCTCGTTCGAGAAGACCGAGTATGCGGTCGATAATTTGCGTCGTGTGGGTGCTTACCTGCGTGGTGAGCGCGTGACCAAACCTCTGGAGGGCCGCTATTATGTCTCCTCCGACTTGTTCAAGGTTATGGAAGGTGCCGCTTGTCTGCTTACCTTGGAGCGTGATGCCGAACTTGAGGCGAAGATGGACGAGATTATCGATATCATTGCTGCTGCTCAGAAGAGCGATGGATACCTCTACGAGCACCACATAATGCCAAAGCATCTGCGCAATCCGAGCAATAACCGTTCGACAGGTGAACGCCCGTATGCTTATGTTGCCCACAGTCATGAACTTTACAATATGGGACACATGTACGAGGGTGCAATCGCATACTATCGTGCTACGGGTAAGCGTAAGTGGCTCGATGTTGCCGAGAAGAGTGCTCAACATATCAACCGTGTCTTTTTCGAAGGCGATCCCAACTACAACGGAGGCAAGCCGGTGATGCAGGCTCCGGGGCATGAGGAGATCGAGTTGGCATTGGTTAAGATGTATCAGGTGACGGGCAATAAGCTCTACCTCGACATGGCGCAGAAGTTTGTCGATATTCGTGGTGTGACGTGGAACACAGATGGCAAGGGCGTGAATAGTGGCAGCTACGCCCAGCAACACCTTCCGGTGCGTGAGCAGCGTGAGGTCATAGGTCACGCCGTGCGTGCAACTTATCTCTATTCGGGTATGGCAGACCTGGTGGCTATCAATGGAGATACAACGCTGATGCCCGCGCTCGATGCCGTATGGCACGATATTGTCGATAAAAAGATGCACATCACGGGCGGTTTAGGTGCGGTGGCAGCCATTGAAGGCTTCGGTCCGGCATACGAACTGCCGAATAAGCATACCTATAATGAAACCTGCTCGGCATTGGGTAACGTCCTGTTCAATTATCGTATGTATCTGATGTCGGGCGATGCAAAGTATGTCGATGTGGCAGAGGTGTCGCTCTACAATAATGTGCTGGCAGGTGTTAACCTCGAGGGTAATCGTTTCTTCTATGTCAATCCACTCGAGGCGGATGGTCGTCGTGCATTCAACCATGGTAGGGCAGGTCGCTCGCCTTGGTTCTCGACCGCTTGCTGTCCATCGAACCTGGCACGCCTGATCCCGCAGATTTCGGGCATGGTCTATTCGCACACCGACGATGATATCTTCTGCTCGTTCTATGTTGGCAGCTCGGTTGAGGTTCCCCTTAAGGCCGGAGCTGTGAAGTTGCACCAACAGACCGAATACCCCTTTGAGGGTGAGGTCGCGATAGAGGTTGAACCGGCTGTCGATGGAGAAGAGTTTACGCTCTGGCTACGTATCCCCTCGTGGGTGAATGATCGCTTTGTGCCGGGCGAACTCTATTCGTATGCAGATGGCGTACGTTCGCGTTATTCGGTAGAGGTTAACGGATGTAGGGTGCGCAGTGAGGTTGTCGATGGATTCTTGCCGTTGCACCGCAAGTGGAGCGCGGGAGATAAGGTCTGCCTCTCGCTTCCGATGAAGGTGCGATATGCGATAGCTGATGAGCGCGTAAAGGCCGACAGCAACCGTCTCTGTGTTACACGAGGCCCGTTGGTATTCTGTGCCGAGGAGCCTGACAATGAGGCCCCTGTATCGAGATGCTATATCTCATCGCTCAACTCCAAGCGTGGCAAGGTTAGTCGTTTTGAAGAGGGTGTGTTGAGTGGTATTCCGACAATTACGATTGCCGCTGATGTCGCTTATGATGAAAAGTGTGAGCCGACCTCACTCAAACTTATACCTTATTATGCGTGGAACAATCGTGGCGATAATCAGCAGATGAACGTATGGTTTGGTCGCGATGCAGCGACCTCATTGGCCGGAATAGTTCGTCTGCCACGCAATGTCGCTGATGTGAAGGCTTCGTACACCAATAGCCGCGGAGATGATGTTGTGGCCGTAATGGATGGCAAGGTGCCGACCCATTCGCACGATAAGAGCATTCTGCGTTGGACGTCGTGGCGTCAGCAGGGTAAGGATCAGCACATTGAGATAACCTTCAAAAAGGCACAACCGGTTGAGTGTGTGTCGGTCTATTGGTATGACGATAAGGGTGGTGTGCAGCTGCCAAAGGAGTGGAGCATTGACTACCTTGCCAATGGCGAGTGGCATGAGTATAAGCCCTATATTACCGACCATTTCGGTACGGCTCTCGACCAATTCAATATGGTGCATCCTGCCGAGCCGATAGTGGCAGAGGCTCTGCGCCTGAATATGACTCCGAAGGATAAGGATACGGCCGTCGGCATCCTTGAACTCACTATTGAATAACAAACTAACCTGATATTAAGTTAAAAAATATGTACACCCCATCTACAAAACCCAACTCGCGTATTGATGTTGCCGATGTGTTGCGTGGTATCGCCATCGGAGGTATTGTTCTTATCCACTTTATCGAACAACTCAATTTCTATCGTTTTCCCGAGCCGTCATCACCATTCATGGAGTGGTTTAACCAAGCTGTTTGGGATACGACTTTCTACTTGCTGGCCGGTAAGATGTATGCCATCTTCTCGATGCTGTTTGGCTTGAGTTTCTTTATTCAGCACGACAATCAGGCGCAGCGCGGAGTCGATTTTCGCCCTCGTTTTGTTTGGCGTATGGTGTTATTGTTCATGTTCGGATTGTTTAATACACTCTTTTACAACGGAGATATTCTCTGTATCTATGCTGTTTGCGGAGTGCTGATTATTCCGTTTATCAGGGCTAATGACAAGGTCGTGACGGCTGTGGCGATTGCGCTGATGTTGCAACCGCTCGAAATCTACTATATTGTAAAAGGCCTTATCGACCCCACGACCCAGATATTTACGCTCAACTCACGCGAAATATTCAATGAATTTATCGCCACGCAAGGCGAAGGCTCATGGCTCGATGTTGCCTCTCTTGGAATGCGCAAGGGTTTGCAACTCAATTTCTATTGGGCACTCGAACATGGTCGCTTGATTCAGACCGTCTTTCTCTTCCTTTTTGGTATCATGTTGGGCCGCAAGCGTATGTTCTATGACGAGGGCAACAATGTTCAGATTTGGAAGAGGGTAGTTGTTGGTGCTCTTTGTGCCTTTGCGGTGCTTGCTCCGGCATACGAGCTGCTGCCCGAGATGGTCGAGATTCCCTGTGTAAGCAAGAGCCTTGCAACGATGCTCAAAATGTGGCGTAACCTCTCGATGATGCTTATCATTGTGGGTGGTGTGGTTGTGCTCTTCTATCGCACCAAGGCTCACGCTGTGTTGATGAAGATCGCCCCATACGGCAAGATGAGCCTTACAAACTACCTCGGTCAGGCGATTATCGGTTGCTTTATATTCTACCATTGGGGCTTGGGATTCTATCGCTTTACGGGTCATGCTGCCGCACTGTTGCTTGGTGCTGTGGTTGTGGTGGCACAGTGGTATTTCTGCCGCTGGTGGCTCTCGCGACATTCGCATGGACCATTCGAGTCGCTGTGGCGCCAACTGACGTGGATTAACAGCAAGAAAGAGTAATCGAGGGAGATATGACACAATTCAAGAATATAGTCTTCGACCTTGGCGGAGTGGTGGTCGCACGCGATCCTCGCAAGGTGTCGGCCGAATTTCAGGAGTTCTTTTCGTTTATCTATCAGATACCTATGCCGCACTTTTGGGAGGAGTACGACCGTGGCACATCGTCGCTGGATGAGGTTAAGAACTATATTTGTGAGCGTAATGATTGCTCACGTGAGCTGTGTGATGAGTATATCGCAACGGCTATCGACCTGCAGGAGGAGATTGCCCCCACGAAGGCTCTTATCGAGCAGTTGAAGGCGGCCGGTTATCAACTCTATGTGTTGTCGAATATGTCGTCCGAGTTTATAGAGTTTATTCGCCAACTGCCGGTTTATGCTAATTTCGATGGTGAGGTAGTGTCGTGTGAGGAGCATGTCGTGAAGCCCGAACCTGAGATTTTCCGACTGTTGCTTGATCGCTACTCGCTCGATCCTGCGGAGTGCATCTTCATAGATGACCGTGTAGATAATATCGAGGCCTCGGAGCGTGAAGGTATCTGTGGATTCCACTTCGACCGCCGCAATCCGCAAGCCAGTTG
>JAFQFG010000086.1 GCA_017398695.1 Alistipes sp. | reverse complement strand
TTTTCATTTGGGGTATGCAGGTAATAGTGGACTATTTCCAATTATCACAAATGAAAAGTTGCCGAAAAGAGCCTCAAAGAAGCCGAAACTATCTTTTGCAGCAACGGACAAACTCTTTCAATAAAATTCAAAACAGCTTCTAAACATCACACAAAACAAAAAAACAGACGACTTGCTAAAAGTCGTCTGCTCTGCATCAATTACTCGTGGAGGTGGCGGGAGTCGAACCCGCGTCCAAACAAGGAACCCAAAAGCTTTCTACACGTTTAGCCGACCATTTCATCCTTCTACCCGCATCCGGCAGGCGGCAGCCTAACGCGAGTCCCAGTCCCTTTATTTCGCCCTGCGGTCGGGACTGCCGCAGCGCTATCTCTTCATTGATGATACCCCGTAAGAGATGCAATTAAAGAGCGGAACCGCACCTCGGGATACTCGTCGTCAAACCTCCTTGGGCTTGTCGATTAAGCCAATTTTCCTTGAAAATTAGGCAGCGAGTGCATAGCTATTATTGCCATTTGTAGTTTGAGCGTCGGGATTAACGAGCCGCCACACAGCGCTCGACGTGCTTACAATCAAATTCTACCTGCTGTCAAAACCGGTCACCCCCGATTTTGAGTGCAAATACTGCTGTAATGCGAGTGCAAATATAGTGAAATTCGCAGAATAATTGCAAAAAAATTATCGCAACACCTTCTCGTATGCTACGCGAGCCGAGCCGTCGCTAACGTATATCACACCGCACCGCACAAATCCGAGCCGCGCACAGAGGGCGTGCATGTAGCCATTATCTCGGTGGGTGTCGATGCGGAAACTGCCGCAGCCTCTCTTCGTGGCAAGAGCCTCGATTAGTCGCATAAAATGGGTTGCAACACCTTGATGCTTAAATTGATCGGCTACGGCCAAGCGATGCACCACAACATAATCGTCGCCCGAAGTAAGCCACTCTCCATCATCTATTCGCGCGTAGGTCGGTTCGCTGCCGAATATTGCGGCACAGTAGGCCACCACCTCACGCTCCTCCTTCGAGCAGAGCACAACTCCCACACCCGACAGAGTGTCCGCCTCGATGGTCGCACGAGCAGGATAGCCATTCTGCCATTGGTCGATCCCGAGCCGAGCCATTTGCGCTTGCGCTTCACCTATTATACGGCAAATTGGATCAATATCCGATATTTCAGCTTTTCGTAAAATCATATCTCTAAAAACGCAACACAAAATTAACCATTTTTGCGAAGTAACACACTTTTCGGCACGATAATCTCATGGCAAATCGAAAAAACTGAGCAGATATGAAAAGAATAGTACTATTGCGCCACGGCGAGAGCATGTGGAACAAAGAGAATCGCTTCACCGGTTGGACAGATGTCAGCCTGAGCGAGCAGGGCATCACCGAGGCTTACGATGCCGGCATCACGCTACGCACAAGCGGTTTCGATTTCCGATTGGCCTACACCTCAATGCTCAAGCGAGCCGTCAAAACGCTGGATTGCGTGCTTGATGCCATGGATCGGAGTTGGGTGCGGGTCGAGAAATCGTGGCGGCTGAACGAAAAGCACTACGGAGCCCTGCAGGGGCTCAACAAGTCCGAGACGGCTGCACTGTATGGCAATGAGCAGGTCTACAAATGGCGGAGAAGCTACGATATAGCCCCAGAGCCTGTGCCGGTTATCGCTGAGGCAAACCCCGCCAATGACACACGTTACCGCGATGTGCCACGGTGCGAACTTCCCCTAACCGAGTCGTTAAAGGATACCGTCGAGAGGGTTATACCCTATTGGCGATGCGAGATCTTCGCACAGTTGGCCTATCACGACGACATACTCGTCGTAGCCCATGGCAACTCTCTGCGAGCAATCATCAAACATGTCAAGGCCATCTCGGATAACGACATCTCGGAACTGAACATCCCGACAGCCACTCCATATATCCTCGAATTCGACGATTCGGGGCGACTTGCAAACGACTTTTATTTAGGCGATGAGGCGAAGATTCGCGAAAAAGCCGAAGCAGTGGCTCGTCAGGGCGTGGCAGAGCGGTAATTTCGGGTCGAAAATTTGGTGTTTTGAGCAATTTTGCCTATCTTTGAGCAAATAACGTAATGATTATGGCAAATACACCGACAGCGCATATTGGCGCAAAATATGGCGAAATCGCCGAGAAGGTAATCATGGCAGGCGACCCGTTGCGTGCCAAGTTTATGGCAGAGACCTACCTCGAAAATCCTGTACTCTTCAACGAGGTTCGCGGAATGTATGGTTACACCGGAACCTACAAGGGTAAACGCATCTCGATTATGGGTCACGGAATGGGCATCCCTTCAATCGGCATCTACTCATTCGAACTATTTAATTTCTACGGAGTTAAGACGATTATCCGAACCGGCTCTGCAGGTGCATACGACCCCGATTTACACATTGGCGATGTGGTGATTGCCATGGGTTCGTGCACCAACTCGAACTATATGTCGCAGTACAATCTCCCGGGCACATTCGCCCCGATTGCCGACTACGACATGGTGCGCAGAGCTGCGGACAAAGCCGAGGAGCTGGGCGTGAAATATAAGGTCGGAAATATCCTTGCGAGCGACACCTTCTACAACGATTCGCCCGAAGGGTGGAAGCAGTGGCAGAAGATGGGTGTGCTGGCAGTCGAGATGGAGGCTGTGGCGCTCTATGCCAACGCTGCAAGAAGCGGCAATAAAGCACTGGTAATCTGCACAATATCGGATTCTCTCGTGACCGGCGAAGATACCACAAGCGAGGCTCGCCAGAAGAGCTTTACCGACATGATGCAGATTGCACTCGAGATTATTTAGTTGCACATTGCGGCTGATGGGTTGTCGATACCCTAAAAATGCGTAAGAGGTGGAAATTTCCACCTCTTTTTTGTGAGCAATTCGACGATTTTAATTATATTTGTGAAATATAATTATCATTCATGTGAAATATGGCAGGAAAGAGCGTTATCGAACTGAAGAATGTAGCAATATATCATGCTGACGACCCCTTCGCAGAGATGTCGGCCAAGGAGCTAAGACGCAAAGGCCACCTGGTGCTGTCGGACATCAATCTCGACGTAAAGGAGGGAGAGTTTGTCTATCTTATCGGCAGAGTGGGCTCGGGCAAGAGCTCTTTACTCAAAACTTTATATGCCGAGCTACAACTCGTTGAAGGCGAGGGAGAAGTCGTAGGCTTCGATTTAACGCGCTTAAGGCGAAAAGATGTGCCCATGCTGCGTCGTTCGATGGGCATAGTTTTCCAAGACTACCAGCTGCTCACCGACCGCAACGTGTTCGACAATCTCTACTATGTAATGAAGGCCACGGGCTGGAAACGCGACTCCGACATCCGCGAACGCATTGACGAGGTGTTGAAGCAGACCGGACTCGAAAGCAAGGATTTCAAGATGCCGTTTGAGCTATCGGGCGGAGAGCAACAGCGATTGGTGATTGCTCGCGCACTACTCAATAAGCCGTCGCTGATACTTGCTGACGAACCGACGGGCAATCTCGATCCGGTGACGGCCGACGGCATCATCAAGCTCTTCCAGAGCATTGCCAAGAGTGGTTGTGCGGTGGTGATGTCGACCCACAATACAGCAATCATCGAGGATTATCCCTCTCGCACACTGCTATTTTCGCAAGGCAAGATACGGGAGATTGATTTGAATGAAAAATTAGGGTGTTAAAACGTAGTTTTAAGTTTGGAAATATCAGACAAAACCACTATATTTGTACGATTTATTCAGCACATAAGAATTTTATAACATAATGAGCAACGAAGTAGAAAATGTAAAGAAACACGAGGAGGAGTATTCCGCGTCGAATATTCAGGTCCTCGAGGGACTCGAAGCGGTCCGCAAACGCCCTGCGATGTATATCGGTGATGTTGGCGAGAAGGGTCTGCACCACTTGGTATACGAGGTAGTCGACAACTCTATCGACGAGGCTTTGGCAGGCTATTGTACCCATATCGAGGTAACCATCAACGAGGACAACTCGATCACCGTCAAGGATAACGGCCGTGGTATCCCGACCGACTATCACGAGAAGGAGGGCAAATCGGCCCTGGAGGTCGTGCTGACAGTGCTACACGCCGGTGGTAAGTTCGACAAGGGTAGCTACAAGGTGTCGGGCGGTCTGCACGGTGTGGGTGTATCGTGTGTGAATGCACTCTCTACCCTGCTCATTGCCGAGATTCACCGTGGAGGCAAGATCTACAAGCAGAGCTACAGCAAGGGAGCTCCGACCTCGAGCATGGAGATTGTTGGCGATTGCGAGGACAGAGGTACTTTCATCACCTTCAAGCCCGATGGTTCGATCTTCACTCTCACAACCGAGTATAAGTACGATATCTTGGCAAATCGTCTGCGCGAGTTGGCATTCCTCAATAAGGGCATCCACCTCGCATTGACCGATATGCGTCAGAAGGATGAGGAGGGCAATTTCAAGCACGAAGAGTTCTACTCGCAGGAAGGTCTAAAGGAGTTCGTTAAGTATCTGGACGAGACCCGTGGAGAGCCTATCATCGAGTCAATCATCTACCTCGATACCGAGAAGAACGGCACACCTGTGGAGGTGGCTATGCAGTACAACAACTCCTTCTCGGAGAATGTTCACTCCTACGTCAACAATATCAACACCATAGAGGGAGGTACACACCTCACCGGCTTCCGTCGTGCACTGACCCGCACGCTGAAGAAGTATGCCGACGAGTCGGGAATGTTGGCAAAGCTGAAGTTTGATATCAGTGGTGATGACTTCCGTGAGGGGTTGACAGCCGTTGTATCGGTAAAGGTTGCTGAGCCGCAGTTTGAGGGTCAGACCAAGACTAAACTCGGCAACGACGAGGTTTCTGCAGCTGTCGACCAGGCTGTTTCGCAGGCTTTGGGACACTACCTCGAGGAGAACCCGAAGGATGCCCGTGCCATTGTGCAGAAGGTTATTCTGGCCGCCACAGCGCGTCATGCAGCGCGTAACGCTCGCGAGGCGGTGCAGCGCAAGACCGTTTTGTCGGGTGCCGGCCTACCCGGTAAGCTGGCAGACTGCTCGAGCCGCGACCGCTCGATTGCCGAGATTTTCTTCGTCGAGGGAGATTCAGCAGGTGGTACGGCAAAGCAGGGCCGCGACCGTAACTTCCAGGCAATTATGCCGCTGCGTGGTAAGATTCTCAACATCGAGAAGGCTCAGGAGCACCGCATCTGGGAGAACGAAGAGATCAAGAACATGTTTATCGCCCTGGGTGTGTCGATTGGCACCGAGGAGGATAGCAAGGCACTCAATCTCGAGAAGTTGCGTTACGACAAGATCATCATCATGACCGATGCCGATGTCGATGGTAGCCACATCGCAACGCTGATGCTCACCTTCTTCTTCCGCAAGATGAAGCCGCTCATCGAGAATGGACACATCTACATCGCTACCCCGCCCCTCTATCTTGTCAAGAAGGGCAAGCAGGAGCGTTACTGCTGGACCGACAAGGAGCGCGACCAGATTACCGAAGAGTTTGGCAGCAAGGGTGTTCACGTTCAGCGATACAAAGGTCTTGGTGAGATGAACGCACAGCAGCTCTGGGAGACCACGATGAATCCCGAGACTCGCATTTTGCGTCAGGTCAATATTGAGAATGCAGCCGAGGCTGACCGCATCTTCTCGATGCTGATGGGTGATGACGTACCGCCCCGTCGCGAGTTTATCGAGAAGAATGCCCACTACGCTAACATTGATGCGTAATCAGATATCAAAGAGAAAGGATTGTGCCCTCTATGGTACAATCCTTTACTTTATATAAATGACGAAACAAGCTAAAATTCAAAGCTATGAATATCACAGTGATTGGTGTTGCCGGAGGTACCGGTTCGGGAAAAAGCACATTAGTTAAGCGCCTGCAGGAGGCGTTCAAAGAAGATGATGTGGCCACTATCTGCCACGACTATTACTACAAAGCCCACCCCGAACTCACCTACGAGGAGCGAACAAAGCTCAACTACGACCACCCCAAGGCGTTCGATACGGATATGATGGTCGAACACATCAAGGCGCTGAAGAACAATGTCCCGATTGAGCGACCTGTCTATTCGTTTGTGGAGCACAACCGCACGGAGGAGAAAGTTACAGTCAAGCCGTCGAAAGTCATTATCGTTGATGGCATCTTAATCTTCGAAAACAAGGAGTTACGCGATTTAATGGACATAAAGGTTTATGTAGACACCGATGCCGACATACGTCTTGCACGTCGTATTTTGCGCGATGTACGCGAGAGAGGCCGCTCGATGGAGTCGGTCATCACGCAGTACACCTCGACTGTAAAACCGATGCATGAAGAGTTTGTCGAGCCGTCGAAGAAGTATGCTGATGTGATTATCCCCGAAGGCGGATTTAACTCGGTGGCAGTGTCGATGCTGATCCACAATATCCGCTCGCTGATTGAGAAGAAGTAACGCTGTTACAAATGTAAATATAGGTAATAAAGTAGGGCTTGAGCAACCTCAAGCCCTACTTTATTATATGCCGGCTATCTTCTTGATTTCGTTCAACTTATTAAGTGCTTCAAGAGGCGTCAAAGAGTTGATATCAAGTCCCTTTATCTGATCTCTAATCTGCACCAACACAGGGTCGTCCAGCTGGAACATCGTCAGCTGCATTGCACCCGTGCCCATCTGGCTGTCAGCCTCCGCCACCGAGGGCCGCTTCTTGCGATCTTTGGGACTTCTACTCGGGACAATCTCATTAGTGCCATAGACCTGCTCGAGATTGTGCAAAATCTCACCTGCACGCTCCACTACCCTTTGGGGCATGCCCGCCATACGCGCCACGTGAATACCAAACGAATGCTCGGTACCACCGCGCTCCAATTTGCGCAAGAACACAATCGTATTATTCAGCTCCTTGACCGACACATGGTAGTTCTTCACACGCGGACACATCTGTTCCATCTCGTTAAGTTCGTGATAGTGAGTCGCAAACATGGTTTTCGCACGCGCCGTGGGATGGTTGTGCAGATACTCGACCATGGCCCAGGCAATCGCCACACCATCATAGGTGCTGGTTCCTCGGCCGATCTCGTCGAGCAGAACAATGCTACGGTCGGAGATGTTGTTGAGAATCGATGCCGACTCGAGCATCTCGACCATAAACGTAGATTCGCCCTGCGAAATGTTGTCGGAAGCGCCTACGCGCGTAAAAATCTTATCCACAACTCCGATACGAGCCGACTGAGCAGGCACAAAAGAGCCCATCTGCGCCATCAGAATAATCAGGGCAGTCTGTCGCAGCAGAGCCGATTTACCTGACATATTGGGGCCGGTAATCATCATTATCTGCTGCTTATCGTTGTCGAGCATAATGTCATTGGGGATGTAGGACTCACCCACCGGCATCAGCGTTTCGATAACCGGATGACGACCACGCTTAATCTCGATACAGGTGCCGTTATCAAGCTGCGGACGCGAGTATTTTCGCTCAAGAGCGATGGTCGCAAACGAGTGCAAGCAGTCGGACTGAGCGACAACCTGAGCATCCTTCTGCAACTCTCGCAGATATGAAGAGATAAATGAGATAATCTCGTTATATATTTGAGCCTCAATAGCTAATATCTTCTCCTCCGCACCGAGAATTTTCTCCTCATACTCTTTGAGTTCCTCGGTGATATAGCGCTCAGCTCCGGTCAATGTCTGCTTGCGCACCCACCCCTCGGGAACCTTATCTTTATGCGTATTGCGAACCTCGATGTAGTAGCCGAACACATTATTGTAGCCAATCTTCAAAGATGTGATACCGGTCAGGTCGATCTCTCGCTGCTGGATCTGAGCCAAGACACTCTTGCCATTACGGGCGATACGTCGTAAATCATCCAGTTCAGCACTCACTCCATCGGCAATAATTCCACCCTTCTGAATCTGGTTGTTTGCCGGATCAGGATAGATATCACGCTCAAGGCGGGTGCGAATCTGCGAGAGAGGGTCTATCTGTGAAGCCAGCTCATGCATCACATCACTATCGGTCGAGAAGAACATCGCCTGCATATTTTCGAGTGAAGAGAGCGAGTGTTTGAGCTGAACCAACTCTCGAGGTGTAACACGCAAAGATGCTATGCGTGAGGCTATTCGCTCGATGTCGCCAATGCCCATAATGCACTCTCCCATCGCCTCATGAAAATCGCGGTTCCCGACCAAATAATCGACCACATCATGGCGCTTGTTCAGTCGGTCGATATCCTTAATCGGCATCGCAATCCAACGCCTTAGCATACGTCCGCCCATAGGGGTTTGGGTACGGTCGATGACGTCAGCAAAGCTACCCTTCACATGGTCGCCATTCGACGAGAAGAGCTCCAGGTTGCGGATGGTAAACTTATCGACCCAGACAAAATCGTCGCGGTCGATGCGCGATATTGACGATATGTGGGCAATATTGTGATGCTCCGTAAA
>JAFQFG010000085.1 GCA_017398695.1 Alistipes sp. | reverse complement strand
TGCCACCAAATCGTAGTAGGGCTTTCCATCGGGTGTGTAGAAAAACACACCCTCGGCACGCTCGACCTCAATCATCATCGGCGAGGGCGACGTCTGGCCGACATGTGCCAAAAATGCTTTTCGTAATATCTCGTTTGCCATCTCTCTTTAATTTTGATTGCCTGCGCTATCGAGCCTCACCGACCCGAAGCGTAATAAAGCGTAATAAAATAGTAATAAAACTCTAAAAATCATCGCCATATTGGCGTTTCAATACATTCTCATCGTCACGCACGCTCTCTCGCGACCAACGATAGAGGATTTCGTGGTACTCCTCATCCGAGAGTTGCCACCCCTCGACCTCATGGCGCATGCGCTCCGAGAGCATGTAGACCAATATTGCTGCCGAAGCCGACACATTCAGGCTCTCGACCATTCCGCACATCGGAATCTTCAAAAACTCATCGGCCTCGGCTATGACCTCGTCGGAGATGCCGGCATGCTCCGTGCCGAAGACCAACACGAACTTTCCCTTCGTGACGTCAAAAGTCTCGGGCGAGCAACTTTCACGGTGGGGTGTTGTTGCCACAATGCGATAGCCCTCGCGTCGCAGAGCCGCCAAAGCCTCGGCTGTGGAGTCGTGGCTCTCGATGTCGACCCATTTGTCGGTGCCGCGCATGATGTTCTCGCTCAGATCGAACTTGCAGCGCGTCTCGACCGTATGCATCGTCTGCACACCGAATGCCTCACAGTGGCGAACGAGTGCGCTGGCATTGTGGGGATGAAACGTGTTTTCGGCCATCAAGGTCATATATTTGGTGCGCATGGCCAATGAGCGACACAGCGTGTCGTAACGCTCCTCACGCATAAATTCGCGTAGGTAGTCAATACGTTCGCGGTACCACTCTATGGTGCGACGGCTATTTTCGGTATTTATCATCTTCATCCAGAATTTTCAGATAACTTTCATATCGTGAATAGGCTATTTCGCCCACCTCGACAGCACGTATGACGGCACAACCCGGCTCGTGAACGTGTGTGCAGTTGTAGTATCGACACTCAGGTGCATAGCGCATCATGTCGGGAAAGAATCGGCAGAGCTCAGCATCCTCGATATCAATCAGGCCAAAACCCTTGACTCCCGGGGTGTCTATGATCGAGCCGCCACCCGTCAAGGGGTACATTGTCGAGAAGGTTGTCGTGTGACGACCCTTATGGTGGCTCTGCGAAATCTCGCCGGTGCGCACCTCGAGCGTTGGCTCCAATGCTCCGATAAGGGTCGACTTGCCTACGCCCGAATTGCCGGCAACGAGCGTTGTGCGACCTGCAACCAACTCGCGTACACGCTCGAGCCCTGTGCCGAATTTAGCCGAAATCTCGACCACTTCGTATCCGGCACTCTCGTATGTGGCGCGGAAAGCCTCGACCTGCTCTCGGCAGTCGGACGCAAGGTCAATCTTCGCCAGCAGAATAGTTGCCGGAATAGAGTAGGCCTCGCAAGTCACTAAAAAGCGGTCGATAAATTCGGGTGCAGTGCGTGGCGAAGAGAGAGTTACGACCAACATGGCTCGGTCGATATTTGCAGCAATGATGTGCGACTCCTTCGAGAGATTCGATGCACGACGGATGATGTAGTTGCGACGTGGTGACAGCTCTTCGATTACGAAGTCATCGCCCTCGGCAGTGAAAAGCACCTCGTCACCAACCACCACAGGATTGGTCGAGCGAACGCCCTTGAGTCGCATGCGGCCGCGGATGCGACACTTGCAACTTGTTCCGTCCTCAGCCAATACATCATACCAACTGCCTGTGGCACAGACGACTACTCCCTTATGCATAATATCAGACATCTATGCTTTTAACAGTTTTCTCCACTGTCTGTTTGATCTCTTTGCCGGCTTTCTCGATGTCGAAGAGGTCGAAAACCTCCATCGTGCGACAGAGCGGGCGGAAGAATATGGTGTTGTTGAGTTTTTTGGTTTCGATTATGCGGCCCCCGCCATTGAGCGCATCAAATGCCGAACAGAGGATACCCAAAATCAAGGCGGTCTTTGCCAGTGAAATCAGAGCCCCGAAGATCGAATCCAAGATGCCCAATCCGACAGCCGAGAAGAGGCTCTTGATTACGCGCGAAAGCACCGCCAAAAGGATCAGCACCGCGAAGAATATCACCAAAAAACCGGCCGGCTTGGCGTATCGCGCCTCAATGGGCAACATCGCTCCAACGTCGGCTCCGAATGCTGATGAAAGCCAGATGCCGCCAATTACAGCAATGATGCTGCAGGCCTGCATGGTCAAGCCTTTGCGCCAACCATTTACCAATGCTACGAGAGCAATTATGGCTACTGCTATGTCAAATATGCTCATAGACAAAAAACTGTTTGAAATGACATTAAATAGGTTTGTTAAAAACACTTTATGCGGACGAAGTTAGCATTTTTTTTTGTTTATTCCTATATTTGCACTATAATTCGCAAAAGCTATGAAACGATACATACTTACTTTACTGGCCGTTATGGCGTTGTTTTCGGTTGATGCACGTGAGATATATTCGCTCAACAACGATTGGCGATTCTTCTTCAAAGAGGAGAATTCGGGTGATGCAGCTCGATATGTCAACATTCCCCACACGTGGAACCTCGATGCCCTGACCGGCACGGGTACCTACCGCCAAACAACGGCAAGCTATCTGCGTGAGCTCTATGTTCCGGCTGATTGGAGCAGCAAACGTCTCTTCTTGCGTTTTCATGGTGTGCAGAGCGTTGCCGATGTGTTTGTCAATGGTGAGCACTGTGGTGAGCATTGTGGCGGATGGACAGCCTTCACCTTCGAGATTACCGATAAACTCCGTTTCGACAACTACAACTCGATACACGTACTTGTCAGCAACGCCTATCGCAACGATGTGTTGCCCACATCCACCGAGATGAACCTCTATGGCGGTATCTATCGCGATGTGGAGTTGATCGTAACCGAGCAGACCACCGTGACACCGATGTTCTACGGCACGGATGGCATTATGATTAACCAGAAAGCGGTCTCTCGCGAGAGAGTGGATGCCGAGGCTGTTGTCTACCTTACCTCCACCACCGAACCGACCTGCAACGTGACCCTCTCGGTTGTCGGCCCCGATGGCTATGTTACCGTTCGTAAGAGCCTTCGTGCCAAGACCGATGGTAAGGCTGTAAGTATACCCTTTGCATTCGAGACTCCCGAGCTGTGGAGCCCGTCATCGCCCAAGTTGTACGATGTTCAGGTGGTTGCCGAGATGGATACTTTGACTATTCGTACAGGATTCCGCAAGATTGAGGTTACGCCCGAGAAACACTTTATGCTCAACGGACGCACCATTCCCGTCAAAGGTGTAACGGTTCATCACGACAGGGCCGTTGTCGGCAGTGCGCTCACGGCACAGCATAGCAAGGAGGATGTCGACCTTATCCGCAATATGGGTGCCAATGCTCTGCGTTCGACCACAGCCCCCCACGCACAACACCTCTACGACTATTGCGATGAGCAGGGTGTGTTGGTTTGGGTTGATTTTCCGTTGACACAAGCTCCATTCTTGAGCGATATGTCATACTTCTCGACACATCGCTTCGAGGATAACGGCCGACAGCAGGTGCGCGAAATCATCGCCCAGAACTACAATCACCCTTCGGTGGTGATGTGGGGTCTCTTCTCGCTACTCAAGCCTCGTAGTGAGCACATGTTGGAGTTTGTTCGCGAACTAAACGGCCTGGCCAAGCGTCTCGATCCTTCGCGTCCGACTGTGGCCTGCAGCAATCAGGACGGCGACATAAACTTTATTACGGACCTCATAGTTTGGCAGCAGAGCCTGGGCTGGGAGAGGGGCAAGATCTCGGATTTGGGCATTTGGCAAGAGTTGCTCTCGAGCAAGTGGAATCATCTCTGCCAGGCAGTGGCGTATGGAGCCGGTCGTGCCGATATAGAGCCGGCAGATGTGGCTGCCCACACCCATCATCGTGGTAACAATACCACTGCAATCTGGCAACGCAACTTCCATGAAGGCTATGTGGCAGAGTTGATTGATAATAAGATTTTCTGGGGAATATGGCTCAATAACATGTTTGACTTCGGCTCAACGCGCTATCCGTCGGGAATGAAAACTACGGGTATTGTCGAGATGGACCACCAGACCCGCAAAGATACCTATTTCCTCTACCGTGCGTTGTGGAATCACTCATCGCCAACATTGCACATCAATGGTAAGGCCAATCCATATCGCTCGCATAGCGACCAGACGGTGAGATTTTACTCTTCGATAGCCGAGCCCGTGCTGCTGATTAATGGTGACTCGGTCAAGATTAACAACGTAGGACCTTGTCAATACGAATCAGATGTTATCAAGATGCATGGCGAGAACCACATCGAGGTCTTGGCCGGCAGTCAGTCGGATCGTATGACCCTTACAATCGGCAACGTCTTAAAAAGTCGATAGCCGCAGGGCCCTCAGCGAAGAGCAGATCCACGATGGAGAGGTTTGGCTCAAAGGGGAAACGGTCAGAGAAGAGTTGGAAATAACGGGGGGAGTCGAAATGGCTCTCCCTCTTCTTTATGCGGAGATCTACATCACCCTCCGCAGCCTCGATGTAGGCCTCCGACAAATGCAATTCACCATCTATGCCGAGCAGTCGCATCAACTGTTTGGTCAGAGCGGTGTTGAACTCGACCAGCGAGTCGTAATGGGAGGTGTAGAAGGGCTCGAGCAGTGGTGCGTAGTGCTCGAAGTAGGGCGACGAACGATATGCCGACACAATGGCAATCCAATGTTGATGTTGCCAACGCTTCGAGTAGTCGATATGTACTTTGTGCATCGGGGTTTGTGGGCGGTTGGCATTCACAATGTGCACCGATAGCGGCATCACCCCGTTTGCGGTCATTATCTGCGTACGATTGCGCTCGGAGCGCTTGATGTAGTGTTCGTGGATGTCGACCACACACTCCCCGCCCCGCTGTGCAAGGTAGGCAAAGTACTCAACCGAGCCGAGATATGTCGATGGTAGAACAACCATTTGAATTGATAATTGACAATTGACAATTGATAATTGATAATTGAGAATTTGGGTTTATCCGGAGGGGGGGGTAATTACCTTAAACGTGATTTTTTCTTTCGGGTTCCACCCAATTTCCATCGGCCTTAATCAGAGCGATAAGGTGGTCGATAGCCTCCTCTTGTGGAATGTTGCGCTCTACAATCTCGCGCCCGCGGTAGAGCGTGATGCGTCCCGGAGCCGCCCCGACATATCCGTAGTCGGCATCTGCCATCTCGCCCGGGCCATTTACGATGCAGCCCATAATGCCGATTTTGAGATTTTTCAGGTGGGAGGTCTTTTCCTTAATTTGTGCAAGGGTGGTTTCGATGTCGTATAGCGTGCGACCACAACTCGGACAGGCTATGTACTCGGTGTGAGAGAAGCGGACGCGGGCAGCCTGCAGGATTGTCAGCTCCACCTCGCGCAACTCCCTTTCGGTGAATTGCGGAGCCTCGATGCGCAGACCATCAGCCAAGCCGTCGATAAATAACGCTCCCAAATCGGCCGCAGCCTTGACGGCAACCTCTTCGAGTGAGGGATCATCATATCGACGGGTTACGACTATCGGACGGTCGGTTGACATGTTGAGAATTGCGGCACGCAGCTCGGCCGTCGGGTTTGCCGACACCGACTCCACAACTATAAATTCTGGGGTTATCTCATCCCTCACCACAGGAATCTGCACCGCGCTACGACGTCGATACTCTGTGGGAGAGTATGCCGAAGCATCCGTAATCTCAAATTCACCCTCGCGACTTGCGAAGTAGTCGACCAGCATCTTCGCCACCGGCACCTCCGCTTCGGGGGCTTCGGTGAGCGATACGCGGATAGTGTCGCCTATGCCGTCAGCCATCAATGCCCCGATGCCCACGGCACTCTTGATACGTCCCTCGATGCCGTTGCCCGCTTCGGTAACGCCAAGATGAATGGGGTAGTTCATGCCCTCGCGCTCCATAGCCTCGACCAGCAGACGATAGGCATAGACCATCACGCGCGTATTGCTTGATTTCATCGAGACCACAACCTGCGAGAAGTCGCGCTCGTGGCAAACTCTCAAAAACTCCATTGCCGAGGCAACCATTCCTTGCGGAGTGTCGCCCCACTCGTCAAAGATGTGCTTTGCAAGTGAGCCGTGGTTGACGCCAATGCGCAGAGCAACACCGCGCTCGCGACACTGCTCGATGAGGGCCTCTAACTCGCCATTCGAAGTGCGGTAGTTGCCGGGGTTGATGCGTACCTTGTCGACATATCGAGCCGCTATGGTTGCCACCTCGGGGACGAAGTGAATATCTGCCACCAAAGCTGTGTGATAGCCATCGGCACGCAGTTCGCGCATGATGTTTTCGAGGTTTTCGCCCTCCTTGCGACCCTGTGCCGTGAGGCGCACTATCGGAGCTCCGGCATCGGCTATGCGCTTGATTTGTGCAACACTCGATGGGGTATCGGCAGTGGCGGTGTTGGTCATCGACTGTACCGCCACGGGGTTGTTGCCTCCGATGCAGACTTCACCGATCTGCACCTCGCAACTATTTCGGCGTATGTACTTGCTTAAATCCATACTACAAAGATAGTAAAACGAACTAAAAATGGAAAATAATTGTGAATTCTTCTTGGCGGGATAGGTTTTGTAAAAAAATAATTGTGAATTGTGAATTGCGCATTGTGAATTTTCTTACTTTTGTAAGAGATATGGCAGATTATCTCGATAATGGATTGAAGTATGTCGCCGGCGTGGGCGAAGTGCGTGCCAAACTTCTCGAAAAGGAGTTGGGCATTGGCTCCATGCGCGATATGCTCTATCACTTCCCATTCCGATATATCGACCGCACAAAAATCTACCAAATCGGGGAGATTTCGGAGGCGGCCGGGTTGGCATATGTTCAATTTCGCGCCAGAGTTACGGGTGTGAGTTATGCCGGAGCGGGTCGTAAGCGTAGGTTTTCGGTCTATGTGTCAGACTCGACCGGCTCGGCCGAACTGATTTGGTTTCAGGGTGTCAACTGGATAGAGAAGCGTATTGAGGTGGGTCGCGAATACCTCATTTTCGGTAAGCCATCGTTCTTCAGGGGCGAGTTGTCGATTGTGCATCCCGAAGTGGAGAACATCGAGAAGGCCCTCTCCCGCAAGGCCGAGAGTGGCATGCAGGGAATCTACTCAACGACCGAGCGTCTCTCCTCATCGCTCGGTGCCAAGGGTTTCTACAACATTATCTGTAATCTGTGGGCTGTCGCCAAAGAGCATATTGGCGAAACGATGCCTCCGGCATTGATGCGACAATATGGACTTATCCCTCTGCGTGAGGCTCTGCACAATATCCACTTCCCGCAATCGCCCGAAAAGCTACGACAGGCACAATATCGCTTGAAGTTCGAGGAGCTGCTCGGTATTCAGCTCAATATCCAATCGCAACGTACCGATCGCATGAGCCGTCATAACGGATTTCTTTTCCCGAAGGTGGGTGAGGCGTTCAATGGGCTTTATGGTAAGTTGCCGTTCCCGCTCACGGGAGCGCAGAAGCGTGTAATTAAGGAGATTCGTACCGACACGGTGTCGGGCTACCAGATGAATCGTCTGCTACAGGGTGATGTCGGCAGCGGCAAGACCGTAGTGGCTCTGCTTACGATGTTGCTGGCCGTCGATAATGGCTATCAGGCGTGTATGATGGCGCCGACCGAGATCCTTGCTCGTCAGCACTTTGCAACCATATCGCGTCTGCTTGGTGGAGTTGGCGTGAAGGTGGCCATACTCACCGGTTCATCGAAAGCTCGCGAGCGTCGTATTGCCCTCGAGGGTATTGCCGACGGCTCGGTGAAGATACTTATAGGAACTCATGCTTTGATTGAGGAGCGTGTTAAATTTGAAAATCTCGGCTTCGTGGTTATCGACGAGCAACATCGCTTCGGAGTGGAGCAGAGGGCGAAGATGTGGACGAAAAACTCACAGCCTCCGCACATCCTTGTGATGACTGCCACTCCCATCCCGCGCACGCTGGCGATGACCCTTTATGGCGATCTCGATGTGTCGATTATAGACGAGCTTCCTCCCAACCGTCAGCCTATTCGCACCGTTCATTACTACGATTCGGCGCGTCTGCGACTCTTCGGTTTTATGCGTCAGGAGATAGCCAAGGGACGGCAGGTCTATGTGGTCTACCCGTTGATTAAGGAGTCCGAGACGATGGATTATAAGGATTTGACCGATGGTTTCGAGTCGATTTCGCGCGACTTTCCATTGCCGGAGTATCGTGTGGCTGTGTGTCATGGCAAGCAGAAGCCCGAGGACAAGGAGGAGTCGATGCGCCAATTTAAGGATGGCGAGGCCGATATCATGGTGGCAACCTCGGTAATTGAGGTGGGTGTCGATGTGCCGAATGCTACGGTTATGGTCATCGAGTCGGCCGAGCGATTTGGTCTCTCGCAGTTGCACCAGTTGCGCGGGCGTGTGGGTCGTGGAGGCGAGCAGTCGTACTGTGTGCTGATGTCGGGCGAGAAGCTTTCGAAGGAGGCTCAGCTGCGTTTGGAGGCTATGTGCGAGACCAATGACGGCTTCCGACTTGCGGAACTTGACCTCAAGTTGCGCGGTGCGGGTGATATCAATGGTACGATGCAGAGTGGCGCAGCTTTTGATTTGAAGATTGCTAATCCGACACTCGACACTCAGATTCTGCAGGTGTCGCAGAGTGCTGCGATAGCAATACTTGCCGATGATGCGGCCCTGGCAAAGCCCGAAAACCGAGGTCTGTTGCAACTAAAACAACGATATTCGGCCGAGAAGAAGATCGACTTCTCGATGATTTCGTAGTCAAGGTGCGGCAAAATTGTAATAAAGAGCCCGATGTGGGCGTTTAGATAGTATGAAGAGATATTTGTGGACAATGATATTGGCTTTGATGGTGTCGCTGACCGCCTCGGCTCAACTCTACCAGCCCGGGGAGGTGCTGTCGTACCGTGTGAGCTACAAGGCAAGGCTTTTTCCGAATACGGAGGTGGCTACTGTTGATGTCCGCACCACGCTCGATACGCTATATGGTCGTCCGCACTACAAGGTTCATGGACGAGGGGTTACGATGCCGGCCTATCGTTGGTTCTTCACGGTCGATGATAGTTACTACATCTGGGTTGACACTCTCAACAACCGCACAAATCGCTTTGCGAGCGATATTCACGAGGGGTCATACACCTTCCGCAGCGAGTATCTGTACGACCGTGCAAACGGAGTTGTAAATACCCGTTGGCAGAAAAAGCAGCTCCCCGAGCGAAGCAAGACCATGCAGATTTCCGAGCGCGGAATGGATCCTGTGTCGCTCTACTTCAACCTGCGCAGTGAGGCATCGAACTCGTTTCGTGAGGGAGAGTCACGCCGGCTGGAGATGGTTTTGGAGGATACGGTGCGCTATCTCGAGTTTCGATTTGTAGGCCGCGAGGTGAAGCGCATACCGAAGATGGGTAAATTCCGGACACTCAAGTTTAAGTGCCAGATAGGAACTTCGGACGGCTTCTCGTTCACGGATGGCACGGAGTTCTCGATATGGATTACCGATGACCGCAATAAATTCCCGGTCTATCTCGAATCGCCCATCCGTATTGGCAGCATCTGTGCCTACATCTCGAAGTGTACGGGTCTGAAATATCCCCTTGAAAGCCTTGTGAAGAGATGAGATTTGTAATAGAGATGAGATAATTTACCAAAAAACACTATCTTTGCGCAAATTAAAGTAATATTATGGAAGAGAATACCAAAGGATATGCTCCCGAAGAGGAGAACGATGACGATGATTATTACTATCAGACCGATGTGAATAAATCACTGCGTGGTTACAAAATCGTGATTGCTATTTTGGCTATCATCTTGGCTGCCATATCGGTACTTTACTACAATATCAACCGTCGTCAGCAGCTCGAATATCGCGAGCTGGAGGTTGTGCGTGATTCGATAAAGAACGACCTTACAAATCTAATCTCGGAGTACGACAGCCTTCAGTATCAGAATGATACTATCTCGGCTCGTTTGGTTGAGGCCAATGAGTTGGTCGAGCAGCTCAAGTATGAGCGTCGTCTCAACTATAACCGTCTGCGTGCTTACGAGAAGGAGGTGGGTACGTTGCGTACGGTGATGAAACGCTACCTGCGCCAGATCGACTCGCTCAACAGCCTCAATAAGCGTCTGATAACCGAGAATGTGTCGTACCGTCGAGAGATCTCATCTGCAACGCTGCGTGCTGAGCGTGCTGAGGAGAGGGCTACGGAGCTTAAGAACAAGGTGAAGCAGGGAGCGGTTGTTCGTGCTCGCGAGATAGCGCTTGTAGCCTTAAATGCAAAGGATAAGCCGGTGAGCCGTGTCCGTACTGCAACAAAGTTGTGTGTGAGCTTCACGCTCAACTCCAACGAGTTGGCTACTCCGGGCAACCGTGAGGTATATGTACGCATAACCTCACCCGATGGTTATATTCTCTCTACCGAGCAGACCCCGACATTTGAGTTTGAGGGTGGAAAGTTGAACTACTCGGCATCGCGAGAGGTTGACTATCAGAATGAGGATCTCGAGGTCAACATCTTCTACAACGGTAGTGGCTTCGCTGCCGGAACCTACAAGGTGCAACTCTACAGCGATGGCTATATGATTGGCTCGACCGAGCTTGTGCTGAGGTAGTGTCCGATTGTGTTCCCGAGTTTGTCAACTGAACATACATAACCGCAAATTGTTTTTGCCAACAACCATAAAGGAGGTGCGCGCCCTCGGGTGGGATTCGCTCGATGTGATTCTATTCACGGGCGATGCCTACATCGACCATCCCTCGTTCGGTGCTGCGGTTGTGGGTCGTCTGCTCGAGGCCGAGGGGTTGCGTGTGGCGATAGTGCCTCAGCCCAATTGGCGGGATGATCTGCGTGACTTTACCAAGTTGGGAGCTCCGCGACTCTTCTTTGGAGTTACGGCCGGAGCTATGGACTCGATGGTCAACCACTACACTGCCAACCTGCGTTTGCGCAGTAATGACGCCTATACCCCGGGTGGCAAGGCCGGTTTCCGACCCGACCGAGCCGTCACAGTCTATACTCAGATACTCAAGAGATTATATCCCCACATTCCGGTAGTCGTCGGTGGTATCGAGGCTTCGTTGCGTCGACTGACACACTACGACTATTGGAGCAACTCTCTCCATCGCTCGATTCTTGCCGATAGCGGTGCCGACCTGCTGATGTACGGCATGGGTGAGAGGGTTGTGCTCGAAGTGGCAAAGGCGATGCGTAATGGCTACAACGCCAAGCTCCTGCGCAAGATTCGTCAGGTGGGATTTATCGCCGACCGAGAGTATGTTGATCGCCTTGAGGATAAGATCGAGCTCCACTCGTTCGAAGAGTGCTGTCGTAGCCATAAAGCCTTTGGTGAGAACTTTGTCACCGAGGAGGTGCAAAGCAATCTGCTCACACCGACTGCCGCGCTCGTGGAGCGTGTGGGCGACCGCTACGTGGTGATTAATCCGCCCAACACCGACATTACTACCGAGGAGCTCGACCACTCGTTCGACCTCCCCTATGAACGTGCCCCCCATCCGCGCTATCGCGGCAAGGGCGACATACCGGCATGGGAGATGATCAAACACTCGGTGAATATCCATCGCGGTTGCTTCGGCGGCTGTTCGTTCTGCACTATATCTGCACACCAGGGTAAATTCATCACTTCGCGCAGCGAGAACTCTATCATGCGTGAGGTTGAGGCTATTACACGTATGCCCGATTTCCGCGGCTACCTCTCGGATATCGGAGCTCCGTCGGCAAATATGTATCGTATGAAGGGTCGTGATCGTGCCCTCTGTGCCAAGTGCCGTCGACCCTCGTGTCTTCATCCCAAGATGTGTCCCAACCTCGATAACGACCATCGTCCCTTGCTCGCCCTCTATGAGAAGATCCGTGCAGTAAAAGGCGTGAAGAAGGCTTTTGTCGGCAGTGGTATACGTTACGACCTCTTTGATCGCAGCAACTATCTCGAAACGGTCATCAAGCACCATACCTCGGGACGCCTCAAAGTAGCCCCCGAGCATACCGAGGATCGGGTCCTCAAGTTGATGCGCAAACCCTCATTCGCCCTGTTCGAGCAGCTGAATGACGATTTCCGCGCTGTGTGTCGCCACGAAGCTCTCAACTACCAACTTATACCCTACTTTATCTCCTCACACCCGGGATGCACCGAGCAGGATATGCGCTCACTCGCACAAAAAGTGCTGGGTAAACTCCACTTTAACCTCGAGCAGGTGCAAGACCTTACCCCGACTCCAATGACCCTCTCATCCGTAATGTTATATAGGGGCGAAAACCCATATACGGGCTAACGACTCTATGTGGCTCGTAACCAAGAAGATAAAAAACGACAGAAATCCTACTTCTTCCGTAAGAAATAAGCCCTCCATCTGTTGACCCACCCCTATTTCGTGCCCTTTTTCTAACAGCAACACCAAAACCTCTCTTTTTGCACCTTCGCAACCCCATTTTCTTTGCACCTTTTAGAAAAAAAACGACGCAACCCCATTTTCTTTGCACCTTTTCGAAAAAAGGTGCCCAAAACCTTTTTTATTTGCCCGCTTTTTGAAAAAAGCAGGGCGTGCAAAACCTCTCTTTTCGCACCTTCGCAACCCCATTTTCTTTGCACCTTTTCGAAAAAAGGTGCCCAAAACCTTTCAACCGAAACTCCGTTTCGGGGAGTTTGACGACGTAAGAGTTTTTTTTGTTTGGTTGCGAGGAATTGGTTGTCTGCGACAATAACACAAAACAACAATGGTAGCAGTTTGTAAGTAAACTTACACTGCTACCATTGTCGTCTTGCACTATCCTTACGGATAGCCACAACCCCTCGAGAACTAAAAAGAGCTAAAATCTTTAGTGCCAAATCTCTCAAAAAGTCGTAACCTTTTGTAGGTAAACTTCCAAGGTCACTCTTTTCATTTTGCACTATCCTTACGGATAGCCTCCCCCTCGAAAACTAAAAGCCCCAATCTCTTCAAATTCGGGTGGTTTTTGGAGGTTATAACTTCTCGCCGTAGGCCAAATCACCGGCATCACCGATACCCGGGACAATATAGGAGTGAGAGGTTAGTTCGGCATCTACAGCTGCACACCAGATGGTTGTCGAGTTCTGGGGCAGGTGTTTCATGGCGTAGTCTACACCCTGCTCGCTGGCGATAACTGCGGCTATGTGGGTATGGGCGGGTTGTCCACCGCGCTCGCACAGCGCCTCGTATGCCAAAACCAACGATGAGCCCGTAGCCAACATCGGGTCAACGAGAATCAAGGTCTTACCCTCGAGGTTACCACACGAGATATACTCCACCTTAACCTCGAAAGAGTTATCCTTGTGGTTCTTGCGGTATGCCGATACAAAGGCGTTCTGTGCATCATCGAAGTAGTTGAGAAAGCCCTGATGGAACGGAAGCCCGGCACGCAAGATAGTAGCCACAACAATCTTGTCGCTAATCATTTGAACCTCAGCTTCGCCAAGCGGTGTCTCGACAACTTTCATGGAGTAGTTGAGTCTCTTCGAGATTTCGTATGCGGTAACCTCGCCTATACGCTCCATGTTGCGACGGAAACGCATCGAATCTTTTTGAATCTGCTTATCGCGAATCTCGGCAATAAACTTGTTCAAGAGGGTGTTTTCTTGATTGAGAATGTGAAGCATAGTTTTATGTTTTAAGGTTTGATGTTTCGGGTGGCAGTTAATAGAGGAAGTTGTTGAACGGATAGCGTCCTGAGTGTATCTCACGCACCATGCCATAGAGATCCGAGCGCAGCTTCTCGATATTCATGCGCTCGACAGCCGAGATGAAGATACATGGAGTGTTGGCTTTGGCTATCCAGCTCTGCATCATCTCCTCAAGCGACATATTCTCTCGTGTTGCGGGAGTTAGGTCATCTTCGTCTTTTTTGATATAGGTATAGGCGTCAATCTTGTTGAACACCAAAAATACGGGCTTATCAGCAGCTCCGATATCCTGCAATGTCTGCTTCACAACGGCTATCTGCTCCTCGAACTGCGGGTGTGATATATCAACCACATGCAGCAGCAGGTCAGCCTCGCGCACCTCGTCAAGTGTCGACTTGAACGATTCGATAAGCTGGGTGGGCAGTTTGCGGATAAATCCAACCGTATCCGACATCAGGAACGGCAGATTATCGAAGACAACCTTGCGCACCGTTGTATCGAGTGTCGCGAAGAGTTTGTTCTCGGCGAAGACCTCGCTCTTGGAGAGGAGGTTCATAAGTGTCGATTTGCCGACATTGGTATATCCGACAAGTGCCACGCGCACCATTGAGCCTCGGTTGGAGCGTTGTACCGACATCTGGCGGTCGATCTTCTTGAGCTCCTCCTTGAGTTTCGATATGCGGTCGCGGACAATACGTCGGTCGGTCTCAATCTCGCGCTCACCGGCACCACCACGAGTACCCGTACCTCCTCGCTGTCGCTCGAGGTGGGTCCACAAACCGGCCAATCGGGGCAGCATATACTCATACTGCGCCAGTTGCACCTGTGTCTTGGCGTAGGCCGTGCGGGCACGCGACATAAAGATGTCGAGAATAAGGCGTGTGCGGTCGATTACGCGACACGGCATTGCCTGCTCGATATTGCGTGTCTGCGATGGAGAGAGCTCATCATCGAAGATGGCAACATTGATGGCATTCTCTTCGCAGTAGCGTGCAATCTCCTCGAGTTTACCCGGTCCGACATATATGCGTGATGAGGGCTGGGGCAGTCGTTGCGTAAAACGACGCACGGTGACGATATCTGCCGTCTCGGCCAGAAACTCCAACTCATCGAGGAACTCCTCGGCCTGGCGAGGCTCCTGATTGTCGCGCACAACGGCAACAAGAACGGCTCGCTCGCGCTCATCCACAGCCTCTTCTGCAGCTTTCTTGTCGATTATTTGTTTCATTATACTCTTCACAAAACCCTTTCCTTGACGTACAAAAAAGGGTATCCCTGCAATAAGAAGATACCCATTTTATTACGTTTGGTTAAAACTACTGCTGGAGACGGAAGTCAACCGGCAAAGTATACTTCACACGTACAGCCTGGTTACGCTGCTTACCCGGCTTCCACTTCGGCGACATCTTCAAAACGCGAGCTGCCTCGTCCGAAAGCGAACGGTCGGGAGTCTGGAGAACCTCGATGTTAGTCAGCGTACCGTCACGCTCGATGACGAACTGCAAGAGTACACGACCGGTGATACCATTCTCCTGTGCGATCTGCGGATAGCGCAGACGACCCTGTACCCAAGCACGGAATTTCATAAGGTCGCCACCCTGGAATGTAGGCATCGACTCTACCTTTACGAACGGCTGGTCATCCTCGATATTCTCCTCAGCAACAGCAACCGTCTGAACGATCTCGATATCCTCATCAAACTCCGAGAAGTCGAAGTCGGTAGCAATCTTGGTGTCGTTAGTTACCACGTTGAGAATGTCGGTAATCACAGTAATCTCGGTCTTCTTGGGAGGCTCGGGAGGCTTCTGATCCTGACGAGTAATCTCGGTAATTTCTTCCTCTACGGGACCAAACGACTGCTCCACCTTCTCAATGCGATACTCGGTGGGAGTGTACGAGAACACGGCGATAACTGCGAGTAATGCAAGTATCAAACCGATTTCAAGCATAAGACCTCTTTTGTTGTTAAGGTCGGCTTTGGGTGATTTTTTAAGTTCCATTTATCTAAAATTTTAATTGTTCCGGTCATATATATCCACGAAAAACCATCTCCGCGGGTATACGTAGTTGCAAATATAAGCATAATATTCCGAAAATAGCAACTCGTTTTTCAAAAAAGACCAAAAAAGAGTAGATTTTTTTGTTTTAACATGTTTTTGGGGAGTGTCAGTTCGCAAAGAGCAAGTCTATACAACATCTTTTTGCGAATCTCGAGGATAGTTCATACCTTTGCATCACACACAGTTCGAATAACAGGTATGAAGACTCTCTATGGAATGACTCTCGGGGAATTGCAGCAGCTCTGCGCGGAGTTGTCGCTACCGAAGTTTGCCGCCAAGCAGATTGCTCGTTGGCTCTATATTCGTCATGTCCGCTCCATAGATGAGATGACCGACATTTCGGTCATGGGACGCACTCGTCTTAAGGAACAGTGTTCGCTCGGATTGTCGGCTCCTCTGCGAGAATCAAAGTCTGTGGACGGAACAAAAAAATATCTCTTCCGAACATCCGAAGGAGCCCTGATAGAATCGGCTTATATCCCTGATGGTGAGCGTGCTACATTGTGTGTGTCGTCGCAAGCGGGATGTCGTATGGGATGTCGTTTCTGTGCTACGGCAAGGCAGGGTCTGCAACATTCGCTCTCGGTGGCGGACATCCTCAATCAGATAATTTCGTTGCCTGAGTGTGATCGCTTGACAAACCTCGTTTTTATGGGTATGGGTGAGCCTCTCGACAACATGGAGAGCCTCCTGCCGGCACTCGAGATTCTTACCTCCGAGTGGGGGTTTGGCTGGTCGCCTACACGAATTACGGTATCCACGGCCGGTGTGGCAAAAAATCTTGCGGAGTTCCTCGATAATACCAAGGTGCATCTTGCTGTAAGTCTGCATAATCCGTTTCATGAGGAGCGTGCCGAGATTATGCCTATCGAGCGTGCATATCCGATAGCCGAGGTGGCCGATATTTTGCGTCGTTACGACTTCTCGCATCAGCGTCGTGTATCGTTCGAGTATATCGTGATGAGCGGAATGAATGACTCCCCACGACACATCAAGGAGCTGTGTAGATTGCTGAACGGCATCAAGTGTCGTATAAACCTTATTCGTTTTCACAAGATCCCCGACTCTCCATACTTCTCGCCCGAGCCGGCAAAGATGGAAGCTTTTCGTAACACATTGACCGACAAGGGTATAATGACAACTATACGTGCTTCACGAGGTGAAGATATCGAGGCAGCGTGTGGATTGCTCTCGACCAAGGAGAGTAAGGGTTAAGGGGGCCCTTACAAAGAACTGCCACGCTCTCTGAAACGATTTCGACCGAGAGCCTTTGGCTCGTGGATTTTGTTGGAGTGTGTTTGGGGGCTTGCAAC
>JAFQFG010000084.1 GCA_017398695.1 Alistipes sp. | reverse complement strand
TTTTCATTTGGGGTATGCAGGTAATAGTGGACTATTTCCAATTATCACAAATGAAAAGTTGCCGAAAAGAGCCTCAAAGAAGCCGAAACTATCTTTTGCAGCAACGGACAAACTCTTTCAATAAAATTCAAAACAGCTTCTTATTATAAATTCACACTACTCCATCACAAAATCCACCAACAGCGGGCGGTGGTCTGCCGGAGCATACCAATTACGCACATTACCATTCTTGCGTGGACGGCACCACTCATCAATAAGGGTGATACCATTGTCGATGCGGCTAAACATAGCCGGCGAAACATAGATAAAGTCGATACGGTTATGCGTCGGATAGCTCTCCATAAAGTGGTTGGCCGGATAGCGGTCACCGATGACATCTTTCAGGTTGGTCTGGTTGCGAACAATCTTATGTGTCAACAATCTCGTATCGTCATCCTCATAGCCATAGTACCACGAATCCAGAGGCGAGTGCGCATTGGTGTCACCGGCCATCAGCCAATACTCTTCGCCTGCGTAGTTCGAATGATTGACTGTGTTATCAACGATATACTGCATCTCGAATGCGCGATATTGGTCGCCCTCGGTGTTGGAAGTACTTGTGCCAAAGGCGTAGGCCATAGGCCACATATGCAGGGTTACAATGTTGAGTTTCTTGCCATTCAGGTCAATTGTAAAGTGGCCTGCTCCGTGCGACACGGGCTTACCTTTAACGTTGGTATCGGTAATCTTATTCACAACCGTAATCGGGAATTTCGAAGTCAAGGTTTGCGAATAGTTGTCGCGATCGCCACCTACCTCGGCATAGTTATGGCCGAAACGCGCAGCCAACTCTCCCCAATGTTTCGGCAGATAGCGTTCAGCCTCGGGCATTGTCTCCTTGGAGGGCTCGTCGTAGTATATGGTTTCAGATTCACACCAGATGCAGATATCGGGATCGTACTTCTTGACCCACTCGACAAAGTTGTCGTAGTTGTTGTGCTGGTCGCACCACATGCCGGCAAGAATATTCCACAGCAGAACGCGCACCGTGCCGCTCTTCTTGCCCCACTCCTCTATTTCGCGCACCTCAATGCGGTCGATGTAGATGCCGTGAACGCCCTTTGCCGAGATATTATCTGCGATGTAGAGTTTCGAGCCGTCTGTTACGCCATTAACCGTCAGCTCAAGGCGGTTCCACTCTTTGGGCGCAGTCAGCGTCGCGGGAATCTCTACCTGCTCCTTTTTGATATTGCAAATCGAGACATTGTACCGATAGCTCAGATTGACGGCCGAGAGTTCAATTGGTGAGCCGTTAATCGAAGCACTCTCAATGACGCCTCCATCCAGAATCTGCAACAGCAATTCGCCATCGAAGGCCGGTTGCAATGCAAAGTCTATAACAATCTTGGTTCGGGCAATCGTCTTCACCCTCTTGAATATCGAGGTTTGGAATATTCCGCGATCCTGCGTGGCAGCGCCAACTGCAATGTAGCCCGGATGCTCCTGCGTGCGGAACATATACACCATATCGGCAATATTTCGGCTGGCAACATAGCTGTCGGACATCTGATGCGACTCGCCAACCGACTTGTCCGACACCGATGCCCACGCATTGGACTGAATAAATCCTGTGCCGGGGACATTGTAAGCCACCTCGTGCATTGCACTTTCGTAGCCGTTCAGGGCTACACCCGAGTCTATGGTCACATCGCCCGCTTGCGGAGAGAATCCAAAGCCATTTTCTCCCTTCATCACATCTCCACCCCAGACAAAGTTGTCGAAATCTTCGTAATAGACCAGCCCCGGATCGCACTCATACACCTTCTCGACAGTATGAATATCGCCAGCCGCAAGGTTGAGTGCAGGCAAGGTCACAAACATCGCTCCGCGCTCCGAATCACAAATCGTCATCTTCAGCCCATCGACATAATCGCCCGGAGCAATCATCAGGCGGAAGATTGCATCTTTAGAGGCATCAAGCTGCACAAATGCCCCCTTATTCGTAGAGTTGAGCACTGCAAAATCAAAACCCTTGGAGATAGTGTATGCACCCTTTGACGGCATAAAATTGGCTATGCCGGTAATCGCCTTTTTATTGAGCGACTCAACCTTCACCGACGAAATCTTTGCCGAACCCTTCAACTTCAAGATAATCATTGCAAAGCCGTCATTGAAGATAAGTTTATTACCACTCTCCTTAGTATAAGTCGCATACATCGGGAACGAGCGAATGTGTGCCGACATCATGTGATAGCTCTGCGCATGCGACAATCTAACGCCTGAATATGCCGAGCCTTCATACCACTGACTCGATGACGCAGCCAGCAGTACGGCATCATAGCGCGCAGAGTTCGATGCCTCGACCTCTACATATCGACGAGGCGTCTGCTCATCGGTGAGCTGAATTTCGTAATTCTTGCCATTAACCGACACCTTTGATGTCGACCAGCCGCGCTCGCCCAGACCACTTGCTGTGCGGGTCGCATTATCCTTCTCCTCGATATAGAAGCGCACCTTGCCGTCCACCACCTTGATGTCTTCGTATGAATCATCGCCATTCGTACTATTCGAGCCGTTGCCATTGCCTTCATTCGAGGCGGGGTCTTCTCCGCACATTACAAAAGCCAGGGCGGAGAGAAGAATTGTTGTGATCTTTGCGAATCTTTTAATTCTCAACGTGTTGTGTCTCATATCATTCATATTCCTGTTGTAAAAGATATTTATCCTCACAAATTTACGCATAATTAACGTAAATTACAAATTCTCAAATCGGTTTTGCCCATTGTTTTGTTTTATGCTCTTGAGATACCAAAAACTATATTTGCGACATTATTAATTACGGAAAATTTAGTATCTTTGAACGATTTTTGATTTATACACACACTATGGCAACAATTAAATGTATAGGCATTCTCACTTCGGGCGGTGATGCGCCGGGCATGAATGCAGCAATCCGTGCCGTAACCCGTACGGCAATCTACAATAGGCTTAAGGTCAAGGGCATTATGCGAGGATATCACGGTCTGGTATCCAACGAGATAATAGATTTTACCTCATCAAGTGTCAGCAACATCATCCAGAAGGGCGGCACCATCCTCAAGACCGCTCGCAGCGTGGAGTTCCGCACCGAAGAGGGGCGCAAGACCGCCTACGAGAATATGAAGGCTGCCGGCATTGATGCGTTGGTAGTTATCGGTGGCGACGGCTCGCTCACGGGTGCTGCCACATTTGCCCGAGAGTTCGATGTTCCCATCGTCGGCCTCCCCGGAACCATCGACAACGATCTCTCCGGCACCGACTCCACCATCGGCTACGACACAGCACTCAACACCATCATGGATGCTGTCGACAAACTCCGCGATACGGCCACAAGCCACGAACGCCTCTTCTTTGTGGAGGTTATGGGCAACACCGCCGGCTACCTCGCTCTGAATGGAGCTATTGCCTCGGGAGCCGAGGCGGCGATTATCCCCGAGTGGGAGACCGAGACCGACCAGCTGAGCGAACTTATCGACCACGGCTTCCGCAAGAGCAAGAGTTCGGCAATAGTTCTCGTGGCCGAGAATAAGGCTACGGGCGGTGCTATGGGTCTTGCCGAGCGCATCAAACATGAGTATCCTCAATATGATGCTCGCGTAACAATCCTCGGACATATCCAGCGTGGAGGTTCACCAACAGCCACCGATCGCATCCTTGCATCACGCATGGGAGCCGCTGCCATAAAGGCGCTCATGGAGGGTCAGCGCAACGTGATGATCGGCATCCGCGACCGCGAGATGGTCTATGTGCCTTTTGCCAAGGCCGTAAGCCGCACCAAGCATATCGACCACGAGAATGGCGAATTGGTCAAGATATTGTCAATGTAACAACCCAAGCCGATAGTACAACCCAAATCCGAAACACCATGAAGGTTCTAAAACTTACCGCAGGATTGATACTCCTCTGCTCAGTAGCCTATGCCGGCCCCAAAAACGAGGTGGGAAAACCTTACAAAGGATGGCGACCGGGAGAGTTCGATATCCACCACATCCACACAGGCATGGGTGAAGCAAACTTCTTCATTATGCCCGACGGAACCTCAATGTTGATTGATGCCGGAGATCTGGGGCCGAATAAACCCGAATGGGAGCGCCCGAAGGTCTACCCACCCATTGCCGAGTGTGAACATCACCCCGGAGAGTTCATCGCACGTTACATTTTGCGGGTTAATCCTCATCATGAGAGGGTGGATTATTTCCTATCATCGCATTTTCACGACGATCACCTCGGCAAGGTACGTGAAGGGTTAAAAAAGAGCGAAGGTCGCAATCCCGATTACCATCTTACGGGAGTGACCGAGGTGGGCGAATACCTGCGCTTCGGTAAGTTCTACGACCGCGGATACCCCAACTACAACTACCCGTTGGCGATAAACAGCGATTTCGTGAATTGTTATAGGCGATTCGTGCAGTATCACTCGCGAGAGTATGGTGCCACACAAGAGGAGTTCAAAGTCGGGCAACTCAACCAGATAGCCTTGACCCACAGGCCGAAAGCCTATGCACAACTCTTCTCGATCCGCAACATCGCCGCCAATGGTGAGGTCTGGAGCGGCAAAGGCTCCGCAACCACTCGTTATTACGACCTGAATCCCAAGAATATCACCGGAAAGCAGAACGAAAACACAAAGAGCATCGTGCTGCGCATCGACTATGGAGCATTCAGCTACTACACCGGAGGCGACATCGTTCGCACTCTGCTTGACGAGAAGGGAACGCCCGTAAATATCGAAGTTAAGGCCGGTGAGGCTTGCGGTGAGGTCGATGTCTGCAAAACCAACCACCACGCCTATCGCGACTCGATGAAGGAGGGCTTTCTGAAGGCTGTCAAAGCCGATCATTTCATCTCTTGTGCATGGGATATATGGCATACACAGCCTGCCGTCATGGAGCGAATGTTGAACCACTCTGACGGAATGATTTTCCACCAATTTGTCTGGTCGGAATTTCTCAAAGACCACCGCAATTCCGAATGGATAAAACGCCTTTATCAGGATGGCGGGCACATCGTAGTCAAGGCATTCAACAAAGGACGCAAATATGCAATCTACATCCTCGATAGTTCGAACGAGGATATGACCGTTAAAGCCATATTCGGACCGTTTGATGCGGCTGAATAGTTCACAAAACTCAAACAATTTGCACACAAAAACCATCAACCAACAATAAAACCATTGCCAACAACCAAAATGAAGAAGATTATAGGCATCGGCAACGCTTTGACCGACATGCTCGTCAACCTACGCAGCAACGACATCCTCGACACCTATGGGCTTGTCCGTGGCTCAATGAGCCTTGTTGATTCGAAATTGCAAACCGCCATCTCGAAATCGGTGGCAGGTCTACCCTACTCCCTCTCGTTAGGCGGCTCGGCCGGCAATACTATTCGTGCCATGGCATGCATGGGATGCTCGACAGGATTTATCGGCAAAGTAGGCCCCGACACCACAGGAGAGTTCTTTGTGCAGGCACTCGAAAACCTCGGTATCTCACCCGTGATTTTCCACGGCACGGAGCGCTCCGGCAAGTGTGTATCGCTCATCTCGCCAGATGGCGAACGAACGATGGTTACCCACCTCGGTGCAGCTCTCGAGTTGAGTGCCGCAGAGATTGATGCCTCGATTTTCGAAGGATATGACTGTCTTTATATCGAGGGTTATCTCGTTCAGGATCACACTCTTTTGCGCCACACCATAGCCACCGCAAAGCAATGCGGTTTGAAGATTGCCATCGACCTTGCGAGCTTCAATGTCGTTGCCGAAAATCTCGACTTCTTGCGCGAGATTGTGGCCGAATATGTCGATATTCTCTTTGCCAACGAGGACGAGGCCAAAACCTTTACCGGTGAGGCAGAGCCGATAAACGCCCTGCAGGCGATATCGGAGATGTGCGAACTCGTCATTGTCAAAATTGGCATGCGCGGAGCCCTTATCAAGCATGGCGGAGAGGTTGTGCATGTCGGCATTATGGCAGCTGCAAAGCGTGTCGACACCACCGGTGCAGGCGATTTCTATGCCGCTGGTTTCCTTACGGGAATATGTCGCGGACTGTCACTACGCCAATGTGGCACCATTGGAGCCATCGCTGCAGGTAAGGTCATCGAGATTGTGGGCACCACCTTCGACGAGGAGCGTTGGGCAGACCTTCGTCGCTTGGTTCGAAAGGTCGAGACGGAGAAATATCTCTTTTAGGAGAGCCAACAGACAGAAAAAAATCCCCGACAGAACGCTCTGTCGGGGATTTTTCATCCGAAAGCAATCGGTATTACTTCACAACCTTGACCGATACGCGACCCATGCGCAGTACCATCGTCTTGTTAATATCGCTCGATATCTCCCCCTGAATCGAATCCTCCATCGCGCTCAACGGAATTGTAGCCATACGACGTGATGCGGGAGTCAGCACAATAGTTACACTCTTCTGCCCGAGCAACTCTGCCGGCAACTTTACGCTGTGATCAGTAAATCCCATTGCCATATCGCAGTTCGGCTCACGATCGGCATCACCCAAACCCTTCACACGCGAAGCAGTATAGGGAAGTGCTCGCAATACGATATTCTCCTTTGCCACCTCAAAGTTCTTGCCATCGGTCGAATACTCCACATTCCAATAAGCCGGAAACGCCCAGCTGTTCTGGATATCGTGGTTACCTACACCGAACGAAAAATCAAATGTGAGAGCCTTGCCGGTCATGCCCTCGGTCGACACCTCGACAACAACGCCACGTCCCTTCGCAAGCCAATTCTGCACATTGGTTTCTAAACGCAAACCTGCATATTTACGCATACCGTTATTATCGTTCGAGTAGCGAGTGTCATAGTCGGTGTCAAGGCGATAAGTCGCTCCCGTATTGGTCGAGAGGAATCCCTCTCCCTCATCGGGCAGAATACGACCCGAGTAGCGTGTAGCCTTCAAGCCCTTAACCTTGCCTACACCCTCAATATCGAGCTGCGCCATGTAGTTACGGTCGTAATTCCAATCGGCAACAACCTCATACGACGATGACTCCTCCTTAGGCATCTCCCTGACCACATCCTGCTCATTGAGCGGACGAATCGAGTATTTTCCCAAATTATCTCCATAGCGACGAAGATACTCATGCACCACAATGCCGGCAACCTTACCGACACCCTTAGGCACGCCCTTTCCGTTACGACGCCACGAGCATTTCGAGTTTACGAGCATATAGATAGACTCTCCCTCGGCATCCTTGAGCAACGAGGCCCAGCCGTCGCCATACTCCCACGGATTACGCTCCTGATTCATGAAGGTACGCAACGGCACCATCTCGAATACGTTGGTATACGCACCCTGCTTGTTCATAAACTCAACATCCTTCACGGCCACGTAAGTATACACATCAGCATCGGCCAGTTCGCTAATACCCTTAACCTTGGGCTCCAGCGCAACATTTTCTGCCAAGCGTTCCGCGCTCTCGACACGAACTCCCGAAATCGTATATCGCTCGGGATTATCCTCACGGGTCACGGTGCATCCCGCCAGATTCAGTTTCACCTTATCGGCACGCTTCAATTTGTTGTCGTAGATTCCGTCAAAGATGATGCGGAAACCGTACTTTCCATCCTCGCTTTGGATGTAGTTTGTACGCTTGTTGGTACGCAAATCGACAAAATCGAAACGGGTATTGAAGTTGGTCGCCACATTAGGAGAGCGATAATCGCCAATCACAATACCGGTGATCTCGCCTGCAGTGAGGAGAGTTCCCTTCGTAGAGGCCTTCTTGCGAATATCCTCAAATGACTCGGCAGCCACAGGCATCGCCATAATTACCGCAAACGCGAGAAGAAAAACTCGTTTTAGGTTATTCATAATTTTCATTTTTTGGTTGTTCAAGTCCACAATATGCGTAAATATCTCTCAAAAATAGACAATTATATTAATTCAGCCAAGTATTTTCACCATTTTTTACATCAAGATGCAAATTTTTAATTTTGAAAAATGTTTTTTCAATAAAAAATACTACTTTTGTTGAAATTAGAGAAATTATAAACGAGCAAAACCTATATGAAACGAATTTTAACACTCGCTTTTATTATTGCAATCTTCACAGCACAAGACGTTTTTGCGTGGGGATATGCACATAAATTGATTGCGGCAATTGCCGAAAAGCACCTCACCGAGCGCACGCAGAAGAATCTCAATCTCTACCTCGACCAATCGATTGTCGAATACGCAGAGTGGATGGATGTCTATCGCAACGGTACACCTTATGAGGT
>JAFQFG010000083.1 GCA_017398695.1 Alistipes sp. | reverse complement strand
CGCTTCACATACAACCTGCGACACTTCTCGGGCAATAAGAAGTTCAAGCGCAACAACAATCTCTCGCTGAAGCTCATTCAGGACAAGAGCGAGGATGGAAAGGTTACAACACTCCCCAACCTGTAATCACAGGGGAGGGCTCTCCATCACACTACCCTCTTATTAGCATCGCTATTACTCTGCACCAGGTCATAAAGGGGTCGGTAACGGCACAAAAAAGGCATATTACAACACCTCTGCACTATTCTCTGCTCATAATGGCGGGGGGGGTAACGACACAAAAAAAGCTGATTACAACCCAAAACCCCGTTGGATGTTTAATCAGCCTTATAATTAACTATATAGGTATACAAGCCGACGCTTGAAATGCTTGCAATCGTACTTACTTTTGTGTTGCACGCAGCGCATCGTAGATCTTCAGGCAGACCCACGCATCGGTCGCTGCATAGAATCTCTGCTGCTCGGTGAAGTTCTGAGCCTCCCAATTGCTCAAGCGTTGAGCCTTCGAAACCCTCTTTCCAAGGACAATCCCCGACATCTTGCGCAGACTCTTATCCTCGATGCCGAACTTCGCCACCTCCGTTTGCAAATCGACAAATCCGCGAGGTGTAAATGCTCGTAGCTTGCCGAGCGAGCGCAAATCACCGGCCACGTCAGCACCAATCTTCACGATATCGCTACGCTGCAGAATACTGAGCAGCTTATTCGATAACTTGACTCGGCATAGGCGTATAAGATAGCAGCGGTCGTAGGTCGAGAGTTGCAGTAGCGCCACCTTATTGGTCACACCGGCCTTGAACGAGGGTCGGGTCTCGGTATCGAAACCCAACACTCGCTGTTCGGCAAGTTCGTGGCATGCCCTCTCGAGCGCATCATCGCTATCGACAATGACAATCTCACCATCGAAGCGCACAGCCTCCAGTTCGGCAACCTCCTCGTTCGATATTTTATTACGAAAAGCCACCACGCAGAGATTACTTACGCTTACCCTTTGCCTGTTGTTTCTGCATCTCCTCCTGCTGGTGCATCAACTCTTCGTAGCGCTGCTGGAAGCGCGATTTCTTACCTTGTGTATTCTTCTTGGCATTAGCCTGAATCATCGCATGGACCTTGTTATCGTCGACCATAGTACGAATCAGGAAGGTCTGCGCCATCGACAGCAGTGACGAGAGGAAGTAGTAGTAGTTCAGACCGCTCGAGTAATCATTGAACCAGAAGATCATCATGAGCGGCATCATATATACCATCATAAACTTCATACCCACCATCTGGGGCTGGCTTGCCGACGATTGATTGTAGTTGATGTACGAGAATATGAAGAGAGCCACCGCCATCAACAAACAGAACAGGCTCACGTGGTCACCATAGAACGGAATGTTGAACGGCAAGTTCAGCACACTATCGTATGACGAGAGATCATCCGCCCACAAGAACGACTGTCCACGCAACTCGATAGATGCCGGGAAGAAACGGAACATCGCAATAAGAATCGGCATCTGAATCAGCATCGGCAGACATCCTCCCATCGGATTGATACCGGCCTTCTTGTAGAGTTCCATCGTCGCCTGCTGCTTCTTCATCGCATCCTCCTCGCGCGGATACTTCTCGTTCAACGCAGCGATTTCGGGCTGAATAACACGAATCTTGGCAGTCGAAAGGTAGCTCTTATAGGTAAGCGGGAAGATAATCAGACGCACCAGCAGAGCCAATATCAAGATGATAATACCGAACGACGGGATGAACTGTCGCAAGAAGTCGAATACCGGAATCACAAACCAACGGTTGACCCATCCGAAGATACCCCAGCCAAGCGGAATCAAGCGCTCAAGGGCAATCTTATCGCCATTCTCGTCGGTAATCTTCTTCAGCACAGCATACTTATTCGGGCCGAAGTAGAACGAAAAGTCATAACCCTCAATCTGCGCATCGTACGGCACCGACATCTCGGCCGAGAAATCTTTGATATATCCCGAACCCGGCTTAGCCGTGTCGAACTCCATCTTGGCGTATGTCACATTCTTGGGAGCAATGAACACCGACGAGAAGAACTGCTGCTTGAAGGCTACCCAATTCACCGACGACGACACATCATCACTCTTCGACTCCTCGCTCATGCCGAGCTCCTCAATCGAAGACTCTCCGGGCAGACGATAAGCGATGGTAGTGTACATATTTTCATTCTTGAATCCACGCTCGTTCTGATAAGAACGATTGCTCCAGTCGATAGCTATACTGCTCTGCGAAGCCATCAGCGGAGCCATATTCTCCAGGCGCACCTTGAAGTCGATCATATAATCGCGGCTCGGCACCGACTCACGATAGAGCGTGTATTCGTAGACGTAGTATGCGCCCTCACCCAGCGGCAAACGCATGGTCAAACGCTGCAACGAGTCGTTCTGCTCGACGGGCAACACCTCAAAATTATACTCCGAAGTATTGACCTTCACGTTATTCACGCCATTCTTCACGAAGAACGACATATCGAACTTCGCACTCTCGGGATCGAACATCTTGACCAGCTCATTACGCTCATCCTTCGGAGCATAGCGCGTATACTCCTTGAGCTGAACATCGACGATCTGACCTCCGAGTGACGAGAAGTCGACCTTGAGGCAGTCATTCTCGAGAGTTACGATTTGAGCCTCACCGCCACGCAATCCGGCAAGCGTCGCACCATAGCGAGCCACCGCAAGCTGCTGCTCGCGCTCCTCTCTCGACACGACAGCCTCGCCCTCAACAGCCGAAGTATTGACTACATCGGGGGTCGATTGCACGGTCTGCTCTTGTTGCGCCATATAGGCGTTGTACTCACGAAGTTTCTGCTGGTAATCTTGCTGTTGTTTAGATGTGTAGATGGCAAAGCCGACAAATATCAAGCTTGTCAGGACAATGCCGATAATAGATTTCTTATCCATCTCGTTTCTTTGCTATTTTCCCTTTTTTCAGTTCACATCGCCCACCGGCGACTAATTAAATACTAACTTGTTCTACTCCTGATTGGCATCAATCAACTTAATCTTCTCGACAGCCTCCGCCAATTCGCGCTTTGCACGCTCAATCTTCTGCTGCACATCGGCAATCAGAGCCTCGGCACCCTTCGACTTCGAGAAGAATCCGATGTTATTCTCGAGCAGAGCGATATCCTGCTCCAGCTGACGCACCTTGTTGTAGAGGCGCTCACGCTCGGTACGCAGGCGTTTTTCTCCGTTCGATTTCATAGTCGACAAACGCTCCTTAAACTTATTCATCGAACGATCTCGCTCCGAACCACGCACCACTGCAAACATCTTATCGACCGCCTCCTTGTACTGCTTCTGCAACGACTCCTTGGCCTTGATGGGCACGAAACCAATCTCGCTCCAACGACGCTGGAACTCCTTGATTAGCTCGTAACCACCCTCCTTGACATCCGCAGCAACCATCTCGGCAATCAGAGCTGTCTTCTTGGCAAGGTTCTCGGCATACTCACCATCGACCGATGCATAGTGCTTGGACTTACGCTCAAAAAACTCGTCGCAAGCCGCACGGAAACGCTTCCAGATAGCATCCGCATGACGACGCGACACCGTACCTATCTCCTTCCATTTCGCCTGCAGAGCGATAAGCTCATCGGTAGCCTTCTTCCACTCCTCACTACTCTTCAAAGCCTCGGCTGCCTCGCAAATCTCAGTCTTGAGGCGGAGGTTCTCCTCCATCTCATCCTTCACCTCGGCATAGAACTCACGCTTCAGTTCGAAGAACTTATCGCAGGCCGCACGGAAACGCTCGTATATCTTAGAGTTCTCCTTGCGCGGAGCAAATCCGATGCTCTTCCACTCCTTCTGTATCTCGAGCAGACGATCACTCGCCTTATTCCAGGCCTTGCGTGTCGCAACCGGATTAACCAGCAACTCCTCCACCTGCTCGCAGAGAGCCGTCTTATGCTCAAGGTTATGCAGCTGCTCATTCTTGAGATTCTCGAAATGCTCCTGGTGACGCTTATTCACACGTGTCGAAGCCTCCTTGAATCGAGCCCACAACTGCTCCTTATACTCATTGGCTACGGGGCCAGTTTCGCGCCACTCGTCGTGGAGCTTCTGCAACTTATGGAACGACTCCACAATCGAGCTCTCCTCCGAAAGAGCCTCGGCCTGCTCGCAGAGCGAGAGCTTCTGCTCGTAGTTCTTCTTAAGGTCGAGATCACGCAACTCCTTGTTAATCTTGATAAAGTTGTAGAAATTCTCGACATGCAGATTATAGGTCTCCCACAAATCCTTGACATATTGCTGCGGAACGATACCTATCTCCTTCCACTGCTGCTGCAATTCGCGGAATTTCGCAAAGGTCGTATTGAGCGTCTCGTCCGAATCGACCAACACCTTCAACTCCTCGATAATAGCCAACTTAGCCTTATAGTTCTCCTCCTTGACCTTGTCGAGATTAGCCGTATACTCGTCACGCTGATGACGGTACATACCGAGCAACTCCTTGAAACGAACCTCGCAACCATCTATCTGCGGCACAAATTCAGCCTCCTCACCTTCGGCCTCGGCAAAAGCACGACGCGCAGCATCCACCTCTGCACGGTGAAGTTTGTAGAATGCAACCTTTATCGCCTCAACCTCGCGACGGACAGCCTGCACCGGATTCTCATCAAGAACTCTCTGCAGAGCCTCCACTAACTCCTCCTTGCTACGACCTGCATAGCTCTCGGCAAGTGACTCCTCCTCGGCCGTTGCGACAACCTCGGCTATCTCCTCTGCTGCCGGTTCGGCAACTTCTGGCGCACTCACAGGCTCAACACACTCGGCACGATTCTCTTCGGTTACGGTATCGGGCTCGATACTCTCATTCTGCGTGCAATCCTCTTTGGGTTCGCTCTCGCTTACATTTGTCTCCGCAACGGGTGCGGCAACGGTTTGTTGCAACTCTTCAACCGCAACTTCGGCGGTGGAGGTTGTCAAGGTAGTTTTTCGGGCAGACATCTCTCTAAAATTTTAAGATTACACTATACTTAAGTATAGTTTTGGGCAAAGATAACTATTTTCTCGCTTGTTGCACCATATTTTTCTCGATTTTTGCTATCTTCGCACTAAAAGTACAAAAATATGGCACATCGAATACTTTTGGTTGATGACGAGCCCGATATTTTGGAGTTTGTCGGATATAATCTCTCAAAGGAGGGGTATGAGATTTTTACCGCATCGGACGGAGTGGAGGCTTTGAAGGTCGCAGCAGAGTTCCGACCGCACCTGATTTTGCTCGATATGATGATGCCCAGAATGGATGGATTGCAGACCTGCAAAGCTCTGCGCGAGATGCCGGAGACGGCCGATACCCGCATCGTCTTTCTGTCGGCCCTGGGCGAGGAGGAAAACCAGCTCACCGGTTTCAATGCAGGAGCAGACGACTACATCCCTAAACCAATCAGAATGAACCTGTTAAAGAGCCGAGTAAATGCCATCATGCGCCGCGTGGAGGAGCCCTCTTCTTGCAGTCAAGTCGAGATTTGTCGCGAGCGTCATTCGGTCATCTGCAACGGCAACGAAACAGTGCTTCCGCGCAAAGAATTTGCCCTCTTCGACCTGCTATTTTCCGAACCGGAGAGGCTCTTTTCGCGCGAGGAGATCTACAGTCGCGTATGGGGATCGGAGGTGGTTGTTGGCGACCGCACAATTGATGTCCACATACGTCGTCTGCGCCGTAAAATAGGCAATGACCACATAATTACAGTCAAAGGCGCAGGATACAGATTTCAGAAATAGCCGACAAAATGGCTTTTCAAAGAAATAAAGCGAAAAAGATTAGCTGCTTTAGAGAAAATTTACTACCTTTGTAAGGATGTTGGGATGCGATTGTCCGATGTAGACACACAACGCATCATGAGAATTGCAATAAACAGAAAAACAACAACATAAAACTACAGAAAATTATGGTAATTCTTGTATTGAACTGCGGAAGTTCATCCATCAAGTATCAGGTTATCGACATTGACGACAGCCGCAACACTCTTTTGGCCAAAGGTCTTGTGGACCGTATCGGTCTACCGGAGGGCAGCCTTACGCACAAGCCTGCCGGCAAGACTCCTTTCACTCTCGAGCAGGCTATCCCCGACCACACCACCGGCATTCGCCTGGTTTTGGACGCATTGACCAATGCCGAGCATGGCGTCATCTCATCGCTCGACGAGGTTAAGGCCGTAGGTCACCGCGTGGCTCATGGTGGCGAATTCTTCCCCGAGAGTTGCGTAGTTAATGAGGATGTTAAAGAGAAGATACGTTCGCTCTTTGCGATTGCTCCGCTTCACAACCCTGCAAACCTCGAGGGCGTTCTCTCGATTGAGAAGGTTTTGCCAAGTGTTCCGCAGGTTACGGTGTTCGACACCTCATTCCACCAGACAATACCGGCACTCAACTATATGTATGCTCTGCCTTACGAGTATTACGAGAAGTATCGCGTGCGTAAGTACGGTTTCCACGGCACCAGCCACAAGTATGTTGCTCGCGAGGGTGCGAAGTTGGCCGGAATCGACATCAACAACTCAAAAATAATCACCTGCCACATAGGCAATGGTGGCTCGGTAACGGCCGTGCTGAATGGCAAGTCGTACGACACCTCAATGGGCTTCTCTCCGCTGGATGGTCTTATCATGGGAACACGTTGCGGCAGTATTGATGCCAGCGCAGCAACCTACATTGGCGCGAAAGAGGGCATGAGTTACGCTGAGTTGGATGCAATGTTGAACAAGAAGTCGGGTGTGTTGGGTATGACAGGTCTGTCGAGCGATATGCGCGACATTGATGCTGCATACGATTCGGGCAACGAGAAGGCTATCCTCGCACGCGATGCGTACTACCTGCGCGTGAAGAAGTTTGTGGGCGAGTATGCCGCAGCTATGGGCGGAGTTGACCTCATCATCTTCACAGGTGGTGTTGGCGAGAACTCGTCAGATTTGCGTCGTTATGTATGCCGCAATATGGAGTTCCTCGGTCTGCACTACGACGAGGAGGTAAACTTGCGCACTCATGGCGACAACGCTATGCTCTCGACTCCCGAATCAAAGGTTAAGGTTGCCGTGATTGCAACCAACGAGGAGTTGGTGATTGCAACCGATACCTACAACCTTGTAAAGTAATTAACAAACAACAATTTATACAAACAAAGAAGATGATTACAAAACTTAACGAAGTTGTCGAGGCGGCTCTCAAGCGTGGTCGCAAACGCCTCGCAGTGGCATACGGACAAGATTCACACACCATCGAGGCTGTCTACGATGCATATAAGGAGGGTTTGGTCGAGCCTACTCTCTACGGTGACAAGAGCGTAATCGAGCAGACCTGTGCCGAGTTAGGCATTGATGTCAACGTATTCCGCATTATCGACGAGAAGGTCGATACGAACTGTGTCCGTCTGGCTGTGGCTGCAGTGGCTGCCGGCGATGCCGATATTTTGATGAAGGGTCTGGTCTCGACCGATAAGTATATGCGTGGCATCCTCAATAAGGAGATTGGTTTGGTACCACCGAAGGGTATCCTGACCCACGTATCGCTCGTTGAGTTGCCGGGCTACCACAAGTTGCTCGTCATCTCGGATGTGGCTATCATCCCGGCTCCCGACTTCAAGCAGAAGCAGTTGCAGATTAAGTTCCTTGCCGAGACCGCTAACCTGCTCGGCATTGCAACCCCGAAGATTGCTTGCATATCGGCTACCGAGCAGGTGTTGCCAAGCGTTCCTTCGAACCTCGAGTGTGCAATTCTG
>JAFQFG010000082.1 GCA_017398695.1 Alistipes sp. | reverse complement strand
GCTCTCCGTAAATAATTACCGGAGAGCCACAACTCTATTTAGGCATCGAAGAGTCGTCGTTTGCGGGTGAGTTGCCCGATGTAGCGCATTGTGAGTTTGGGGGTGACCAATGTGAGCACAGCCTCGCCCGTGACTGACGAGATTACAAGCCGTGCAAAGTAGGGCTTACTGTCGTAGAGCATCCGAAAAGTTATCGACCAACCCGTGTCGAATGTCATAATCTTCCAATCGCTGATCGGAGAGTCGAAATTCACTATCCCGACCTGCTCGGTGGAGCCGCGCGAGGTGGGTAGATGTACTTCGGCCGTGTCGGTGAAGATGCCGAGATAGAAGTATTGAGCATAGATATTACGCCTTACGCCCGATGGCTCAATCTCCTGCATGGTATCGGGGTAGAAGAGAAAATTCTGCGAGCGGATGAGCGAGTCGAGGCGCATGGCGAATGTTTGGCTCTGCCGTGCACGTCGAGCGCGACGTCCCTTCGCTTTGGGCGAGGCTGTGCGTATGTATGTCGTGTCGACAATCTTCACCGGCGGCTCGCTCACGGGTACAATGGTTGTGGTTGGTACCGCGGCACCGCCCTCGATCGTGACGTTCATCGTGGTCGAATCGGGAGATTGTGCTGTGGCAGTGCCGACTATCAGTGCCGACACTGCAAAATAGAGTAGGCGTTTCATGCTCTTTAGTAGAGAGAGGTGATAGAGCCGCTATACTGCACCGAGTTGTACCACGGTGACGATATGGTCAGCGTACCACCACCGTTTGCCGAGATGATTTCGAGCGCGAATGTGTAGTTCGATGCCGAGTATAGCGACGAGTTGAACGATACGTTCCATCCGTGGGCTGTCTGCTCAACTACGAGGTCCGCAACGTCGGGAATTGTGTAGTTCAACACCGTGTAGTAGTAGGGCGGGGTGTAGCCTTTGATGTATGGTAGGCAGATGTCGACCGTTGTGTCCCACAGCGCGAGGTCGAAGTTGGGATTGTTGATTACCTGCATCGAACCGGCAGGCTCCTGCTGCATTGTCTGCGGATTGAATTGGAAGTTGCGCGAGAGGACCAGCGAGTCGATGTAGCGGGTGTATTCGGCTATGCGCTGTGCTCGGCGTTGCTGACGAGCCTCGCGTCGCTCGTTGCGCAGTTCAGCTCGATAGTCGCTCTTCGATAGCTCGCTCGAAGAGTATGTTGGCTCGGAAGAGCTCTTTGCGGGAGTGTCGGGATGCGATTTTGTTGCACGTTGCGATTGACCGATAAGCATGCCGCAGCTGATAGCGATGGCTGCCAAAAGGAATAAAACTCTTTTCATAACTCGAATGTTTTTTGCTTGTTTCGAGTTGAGCAAAGAGCAAATATCCTGCCTAATAATTACCTCTTCTCGTTGAAAATTTCGCGTAGAAAGGCTCCGGTGTAGCTCTGCTCGCATGTTGCGACCTCGGCCGGAGTGCCCGTAGCGACAATCTCGCCACCACCCTCACCGCCTTCGGGGCCGATGTCGATAATGTGGTCGGCTACCTTGATTACATCGAGATTGTGCTCGATCACTATGGCCGTATTGCCGCGCTCGACAAGCTTCGAGATGACATCCAGAAGTTGGCGTATATCCTCGAAATGGAGTCCTGTGGTCGGCTCGTCGAGTATGTAGAGCGTGCTGCCCGTATCGCGCTTCGAGAGCTCGCTCGAGAGTTTGATGCGCTGGCTCTCACCTCCCGACAGCGTGGTGCAGGGCTGGCCGAGGGTAAGGTAACCCAAGCCTACCTCCTGAATTGCGCGTAGCTTATTGTAGATGGTCGGGATGCTCTCGAAAAATTCCACCGCCATGTTGACTGTCATGTTGAGTACGTCGTTGATGCTCTTGCCCTTATACTTCACTTCGAGCGTTTCGCGGTTGTAGCGATTGCCACCACAAGCCTTGCACTTTACGTAAACATCCGGCAAGAAGTTCATCTCGATGGTCTGCACTCCCGCACCACGACACTCCTCGCAGCGTCCGCCCTTGACGTTGAACGAGAATCGGCCTGCCTTGAAACCGCGAATCTTGGCATCGGGCGTAGCTTCGAAGAGTTTGCGGATATCTCCAAAGACATTGGAGTAGGTAGCCGGATTACTGCGCGGTGTGCGACCGATGGGTGATTGGTCCACCACCACGAGTTTGTCGATATGCTCCAACCCCTCGACCGAGTCGTAGGGTAGAGGTCTGTCGAGCGAGCGGTAGAGCCGTTGGCTCAATATCGGGCGCAAAGTCTCGTTTACGAGGGTCGACTTGCCCGAGCCACTGACACCCGTAACGCATATAAGCTTGCCGAGGGGAAACTCGGCAGTGATGTTTTTCAGGTTATTGCCCTTAGCTCCGCGAATAGTGATGCACTTACCGTTGCCGGGGCGTAGTGTGTCGGGGATGGCGATGCTGCGTCTGCCCGAGAGATAGTCTGCCGTAATCGAGCCGGAGGCGATGACATCCTCGATGGTGCCGGCAGCCATGATATGACCACCCTTGCGACCCGCTGCCGGGCCTACGTCGACAATAAAATCGGCTGCACGCATCATATCCTCGTCGTGTTCGACTACGATGACCGAGTTGCCCGCATCGCGCAAACTCTGCAAACTGCCAATCAGTCGGCGATTGTCGCGCTGATGGAGTCCGATGCTCGGCTCATCGAGGATGTAGAGCACGTTGACGAGCTTCGAGCCGATTTGCGTAGCAAGACGTATGCGCTGTGCCTCACCGCCCGAGAGCGAGCGGGATGCTCGGCTCAGCGAGAGGTAGCCCAAACCGACATCTACGAGGAAACGCAGTCGCTCGCGAATCTCCTTTACGATCTCCTGTGCGATTTTGCGCTCCTTGGTGTTCATCTGCTCCTCGATAGTCGAAATCCATTCAGCAAAGCGCGTGATGGACATTGCCGAGACCTCGGCTATATTTTTGCCGGCAATGCGGAAGTGCAGAGCCTCCTTTTTCAGTCGTGAACCTCCACACTCCGAACAGGGCTTGTAGACCAAGAACTGCTCGCGCCACTTCTCTCCGCGTTTTGAGTTTTCGTCGTCGGTGCGGTAGAGATACTCGGCAATGCCCTCCCACGTCACAAGGCGACGTCCTCCGCCCGAATAGGTAAAGGCCGAGGTGTCGATGGTCATAGGCTCCGAGTCGCCATAGAGAATGGCATTCAGACCCTCTTCAGAGATGCTCTCGATGGGGTCATCAATGGTGAAATCGTGCCGACGACCAAGAGTTTCGAGTATGGCGAAAAGCTGATTGTTGCGGTAGACGCCCAGCGGCTCGACGGCACCTTCGCGTAGCGTGAGTTTCGGTTCGGGGATAATCTTTTTGATGTCAAACACGGCCTCCTCGCCCAGACCACTGCATCGCGGACATGCACCCTTGGGCGAGTTAAATGAGAAGGTGTGGGGTGCCGGCTCCTCGAAGGCTATGCCTGTGGTCGGGCACATCAGGTTGCGAGAGTAGTAACGCAACCCCTCGGCATCATAATCATAGAGAGCCATCGTCCCCTTGCCTTGGCGCATCGCCTCCTTGAGCGAGGTCATCAGTCGCTCGCGCATATCTTCGCCTATGCGTAGACGGTCGATTACAAGGTCGATGTTATGAATCTTGTAGCGGTCGAGCCTCTCGCCTGCGGCAAACTCGCGAATCTGGCCATCAATGCGGGCATAGATGTATCCCTTCTTTGCCAGCGATTCGAAGAGTTCGCGATAGTGACCCTTGCGACCCTGAACAATTGGGGCGAGCAGTGCCGCTTTGCGGCCGTCGAAACCACTGATTATAAGGTCGCAAATCTGCTCATCGGAGTAGTGAACCATCTCTTCGCCCGTGATGGGCGAGTAGGCTCGTGCAGCGCGGGCATAGAGCAGTCGCAGAAAATCGTTAATCTCGGTTACGGTGCCAACGGTCGAACGAGGATTCTTGTTGGTAGTTTTCTGCTCTATGGCAACCACAGGGCTCAATCCCGTAATCTTGTCCACCTCAGGGCGTTCCATCGCACCGACAAACTGGCGGGCATAGGTCGAGAGGGTCTCCATGTAGCGACGCTGACCCTCGGCATAGATGGTGTCGAATGCCAAAGACGACTTGCCCGAGCCCGAAAGTCCGGTTACGACAACAAGCTTGTCGCGCGGAATCTCGAGGTCGATATTTTTGAGGTTGTGAACCCTCGCACCGAGTATTTTGATTTTATCCTCCATAGAGCGGAGCAAAGATACAAAAATCCTACCTGCAAACTGTCAGCATTGACGAAAATATTGTCTGCAGCGAGATGATGCCGACCAAATCGGCAAAGCAGATCAGGATTATGATAGTTGTAAATATTTTGATAAATCGACCGCCCCAATGTACGAAGTAGTGTGATGCAAGCCATGCTCCGAGCATATTGCCAGCTCCGTGAATTAATCCAAACCAATAGTCGACATGTCCGTTAATCATAAATACGGCCATCGAGAAGGGCATGGCAATACAGAGCACGATTCCTTTGAGAGCATTTGCCGTTACAAGGTCGAGTTTCATTGACCAAAGCGATATGGCCAAAATCAGATAACCCAAGCCGATGTAGATATAGCCTCCATAGAAACCGATTAGCAGAAACCAGAAGTAGTGCATCGGTTTAATCTTCATCGACTGCACGGGGTGGAATTTTTTGTGGTTGTCGAAAATCATATAGAGTAGAATCACGAACAACACCACGCCAAAGCAGATGCGGAAGATCGTATCGTTAATATGAGTAGCCAAAAACGAACCTCCGATGTTTCCGATGATTACCGGCACCGCGAGCAATAGACCGCTCTTGAGGTCGAGCATGCGTTTACGGATAAATGTTACCGTTGCCGCCAAATTTTGCATAACAACAGCGATGCGGTTCGTGCCGTTGGCAACCGTAATGGGGAGTCCGAGGACCATGAAGACGGTCATCGTGATAACCGAGCCTCCACCGGCAAGCGTATTGATTATGCCGACCACAATGCCGGAGATAAGCAGTAATAGAATTATATCGTAAGTCATACCTTTTCTAATTGATAATTGATAATTGACAATTGATGATTGACAATTGATAATTAAGGGTTTTCGATGCGAAAATGGTCGGCATCCCTCAGCGTTGGGAACTTTTCTCGGAATTGGGCCAGCTCTTCAGCATCCAACTCTGCCGTAATAACTCCCTCTTGGGCCCCGATCTCTGCGAGCATCTCGCCTCTAAATCCGATAATTGCCGAGTCACCCGAGTATCGGGTTGTAGGGTCACTACCGGTGCGGTTGGCTCCGATGACGTATGCCTCATTCTCGATGGCTCGGGCACGCAGTAATGTCTGCCAAGCCTCGCGACGTGATGCCGGCCATGAAGCAGGGTAGAGAGCCACATCATAATCACCTCGACATCGGCTCCATACCGGAAAACGCAAGTCGTAGCAGGTGAGCAGCAACCAGCGCAGCCCGCTCCACTCGACCACCACACGCTCCGCTCCGGCTGTCAGATGCTCTGCTTCGCCCCCAATCGAGAAGAGGTGACGTTTGTCGGCATACGACAGCTCCCCCGATGGCTTTGCAAAGAGGGCGCGATTATAAAACTTGCCCTGCTCGCAGATTATTGCTGTACCAACCACAGCACATCCATACTTCGCCGCTGTCGCTTGCATCCAGCCGACAATCTCACCCGACATCGGCTGTGCCACAGAGGTCGGATCGGTGGTGAAACCCGTGGCAAACATCTCGGGAAGTATGACCGTGTCGGCATCCGCACGGGCGATAAACTCCTCCGCACGGACAAGATTGGATGGCACGTTGCACCACTCCATATCGAACTGACAAACGGCTATACGATGTTTCATAGTAACAAATATACACAAATAATTCTTAAATCTGTGAATAGTTTTGTACTTTTGCCCCGATAAAACACATTTTTTGTATGAAGGTAGGTCAGATTCAGAAACTTAAAGTAGCGCGTATTTCGGACTACGGATTGTATCTTGTGGACGAAGAGCAGAACGAGGTGTTGTTGCCTAATCGTTATGTGTCGCTCTCGGATCGCGAGGGCGATGAGAAGGAGGTCTTTGTCTATCACGACTCGGAGGATCGTTTGGTCGCTACGACCGAGACTCCGACAATCAAAGCGGGCGAGGTGGCCTATCTGAAGGTTGTCGACAAGTCGGTACACGGAGCATTCCTCGATTGGGGACTTACGGGTAAGGATCTCTTCCTGCCTAATCGCAACCAGCAGGGTGGTATCATCGTGGGTCGTAGTTATCTGGTCTGGCTATATGTCGATAATATCACGGGAAGATGCGTTGCAACAAACAAGTTCAAGGCCTTCGTCGATAATGACATTATCAGTGTGAAGCCTCGCCAGCAGGTCGATATTATCGTTGCCTCCGAGAGCCCGATAGGCTATCGAGTGATTATCAACAACCGCCATTGGGGTATGATCTACAAGAATCAGATATTCCGCAAGGTGGCAGTGGGCGACAGGATGACGGCATATATTCGTCGCATCACGGACGATAACCGCATTGATGTCAGCCTTCAGCAGGAGGGCTATGCCGAGGTGCAGAACTCTGCCGAGAAGCTACTTGAATTGGTGCAGGCAAATCGTGGATTTCTGCCGCTGAACGATAATAGTGCGCCCGAAGCCGTTATGGCGGCTACGCAGATGAGCAAGAAGGTCTTTAAGCGTTCGCTCGGGGTTCTGCTCAAGCGCGGTGATGTTGAGGTTACGGACGAGGGTATAAAGATGAAGTAGAGATATGGCAAAATTGACTACCGCAGAGCGTGTTTCGCGTGAGCAATCCGATAACTACGTCTTCCAGCGTTCGGTGTTGGCCTATCATAAGGCTGCGGAGATTATCAGTGGCAATGTACTCGAAATCGGTACGGGAGAGGGGTATGGAGCCGAGATATTGGCTCCGCACGCCACACGTTTTATAACCATCGACAAGACTACGCCCGAGAATCTTTATCAGGCAGCAAATGTCGAGTTCGCTGAGGCTGCTGTGCCACCTATCCCTGCTGCGAACAACTCGTTTGATTATGTGGTGTCGTTTCAGGTTATCGAGCACATCAAGCGCGATTTCGACTTTGTGCGTGAGGTCCATCGAGTGCTGAAACCCGGAGGTAAATTTATCGTCACAACGCCCAATGCCCCGATGTCGCTCACGCGCAATCCCTGGCATGTCCGCGAATATCGCCCCGAGGAGCTGACCAATATCCTCGAGTGTCACTTCTCGAGTGTTGAATCGTGTGGCGTGTTTGGAAACGAGAAGGTTATGGAGTATTACGAGAAGAATCGACGCAGTGTGCATCGTATCACCCGTTTCGATGTTCTGCGTTTGCAGTATATCCTGCCACGATTTATGTTGCAGTTGCCATACGATCTGCTCAACCGCCTCAATCGACGCCGTCTGCTCAAAAAAAATCGTGAACTGACTACTTCGATTAAGATGGATGATTACTACATCGCACCGGTAGCTCATGATTGTTTCGATTTGTTCTATGTAGCTACTAAATAAAAAAGTTCGGACAGTCAGGCCCGAACTCTTTATTTATACGTCAATAGACACCCTCCTACTTCAGTCTTTCGCTTGGGACAAGTGTCAGACGATAGTTGCGCTCGGCAGGCTTGTGCAGGGCTGCGAATTTATTGCGCAGGGCGGGAGCCTTTGCCGTCATCGACAGCGCCTTGGGCTTTGCGCCCGCAATCATTGCCGAGATAAACGATGGAATATCGCTCTCCTCCGACAGTGTGTAGTATTTGCCGTCGATCTTTGCCATATAGAACATCTGCGTAAACTTCGGGTAGTTCGGCATATTGACTCCGTAGCGAACGATGGCGCGCATGCCATCGTCAAGAATGCCGGCGATAGCAATCTCGTAATCGCCCTCTTCGTTGGTGTAGTAGTAACCATCCTTATCGCCTCCGAAGAAGTAGATGTCGCCACGTTGCGAGGCGGTTACCTGGACATCTTCAGCCACGAGTTGCGAGCTGAAGAACATCGAGTTGAGTGACGATTCGTAATCAACCTTCACGGGCCACTGCGAGAATCCCTCCCAGCCGGTCATGTAGCATGTTCTATTAGCCTTGTCGGCCGTCAGTTCGATGATGCTCTCGACATTGTTGGCACCGACGATTGTCCACGTTCCGAGCCACGATTTGTAGGCCTCGGAAGCCACGGGTGGCTGGACGGAGAAGCTCTCCGATACGGCATAAAGGCCACTTGGCTCGCCCGTGTAGGTGTAGCCCAGCACCACTGCACGATACTCTCCCGGCTCGAGGTCGAAGGCATCGGCTCCGTTGCCTGTGTAGAGCAGGTCGGCAAATTTGTAGGATGTGCCATTTACCGAGTTGTAGTAGTTGATATACTCAACCATGGCTGCCTGCAGATCGGTGGCAAGCTGCATCAGACCCTCGGGTGCATACTTATCGGCCTCCACGACAGTGATGGTGTAGGGATTTTGGTCGTTGCTCAATACCGAGATTATGTGGTCGAACTGTTGCTCATAGAGTGTGCCGGCACCGGTGTACTGCACGAGCCACGAATCGTTGTAGTGCATCAGCTCGGTGTCGACCTTGCCATAATCGGGGGTCGAGAAGGTTGTCGAGGCGATATTGCCGAAGGTTTGACCCTTGGCCGTCATGCCGAAGGCGATATAGCGATAGTCGGTGCCCGGGGTCAGCCCCTCGAGTACCTCCACATAGCGACTGCTGGTGTGCAGATTCTCCTGCTTTTCACCCAACAGGTACTCCTTCACTGTCTGACGCACCAATGTCTCGGCCTCGCTCTCCAGATCCTCCGTAAGCAGACCATACCACGAATCGTTCTTCTCGCCATTGTGCGTAACCTTGACCTTTGCCGATGTCTCGGTGATATCCTCGACTACGATCTCGAGCGCAAAGTTGCCATTAAGCCCTATGCCCTCATTTTCGCAACTCGCACCGAAGGCTATGGCGGCAACTGCCACCATAACCTTCGAGAGCATGCTGTTCAGAAATTTCATATAAAAATTACTTAACAAGTTTTCGATTATTCGAATACAACACTATCATTGCCACTCACGGTGAGTTCGTAACGGCCTGTGTAGTCGTAGGCGCTCATCAGATAATTCTTGTAGTTATCTGCCGTAATAGCTGTGCCGTTGATTGAGCAACCATTCTTAACAGTGTCGCCATCAAACTCAAGCTCAAGCTTCGAATAGTTGGTATATTCTGTACGAGATGCAATGTTGTTGATTGCACCAACCAAAAGGCCTACGTAGCTTGTTTGGGGACAAGTAATATCAGCATCTACAATATTATTGCTGAGCGAGAACGCAGCATTCTGTGTTGACGTTGCAGAGGTCTGGCTGATAACAAGAGTACCTACAACACCACCGACGTTGCTGAGTTTCGATGCATCGCCTGCGCCCACCGAGATTGCTCCGGTGTAGCTGTTGCCCGAGATGTCGGTATGAACACCTGTGTGTCCAACAATACCTCCGACATGGTGTGCTGTGGTAGTCGATGAGATGGTGATGTCGCTTGTAACGGTATTGCCCGTCAGTGTACGGTGGTTGCTGGTTGTGCTTGACCACTGGCTACCAAAGGCTGCGGCACCTCCAACATACCAAGTTGCCTGGCAGCTGATGTTAATATCGCCCTCAACGGTGCAATCTTCCATGTCGTAGCCGTTACCTGCTGTTGTTGCATTGCTGGTCTGTGCTGCGATACCGCCGAGGTAGCAAGCCTTCGATGCGCTCTTGGCAGTTACCGATATCGCTCCACTATTGGTGCAGTTGTCATAAACCGACTTTGCATAAGGACGTGCGCAGATTCCGGCTGCATTAAGCTCCGTAGCAGCAAGTTCCGATGCCGCGAAGGTCAATGCTCCGCTGTTGTCGCAGTCGTAGAATTTAACATTTCCACCGCTATAACCTGCGATACCTGCGAAATAGAGAGTCGCTCCCGCCTCTGCGTAGAGTTTACCGCTGTTATCTGCATTGTGAACCTCTGTAGCAGAGCGTGCTGCTCCCGCGACACCTGCGAGATAGAGGGTCTTGACCGTCGGAGCATCTACATTTACAGAGTACTCTGTGGTTGCGGCATCAGCGTTGGAGTTGCTCGAATTGGTAATAGAGCCACCTGCACTACCAAAAACACCGGCCGTGTAGATGGTGCCTAACTCGTCTGCCTTTACGTAGATAGGTTTCTCGTTATAGCAGTTGGTATGGCTTGACGACGATGCGTAGCCAACAACACCTGCGATATAAACCGTACCGGTCGACTTTTCACCTGTATACGAAACAGCACCCTTATTATAGATGCTTGAGATAGTGCCGCTCGTTGTTGCTCCGGCAACACCTCCAAAGTCAATCTCCTTAGCGTGTGCAACGGTGTCGTTAACGGTTACGGTAGCGTTATTGTATACGGTCTCGGCATTGCCGAACGAACCTGCAACACCTCCGATGCGGAACTTCTGGTTGGTGTTGTTGATGGTTACCGTCACAGGGTTGTTGTTGGTCAGCGAAGTCATCTTATCGCCGGTGTTGTAGCCCAAAACGCCACCAAAGAGTTGGTTGCTGTTGTTGAGTTGATTACCACCGGTGCGAGTAAGTGTATAGGTGATATCGCCATTATTTGTCAGAGTAGTAGCATTGCAATCGGTCTGGCCGACAACGCCACCCAAGTAGTTCATCGTACCCTCCGAGTAGACGTTAATCGGTGCGTTGTTGGTCAGGTTGTTAGCCACGGCATTGCTGTATGCAACTACGCCACCCACGTGGTGGTAGTTCTTGTAGTTGGTGCCGCTTGTCGAGGTAATAGGCAGATCGATATCCATCTCGCCATAGTTGTGGCAGTTGGTGATAATGTGTGCTGCATCGGCTGTGTCGAAAGCGCCAACCTGTGCAATAACACCTGCGATAAACGTACCGCCATCCTCCTTGTTACCACCGCCCGGGTAGGTCTCATAACCGGGGCCGAACGAGCCGTCAACGTCGATAAAGCCGTAGTTGTTGCAATTCTCAGCCTTGTCGAATGCGTAGCACGAAACACCGGCAACTTTAACGTTTGCAGCGCTGTAACCATCACCGGTAGCGAGAGTCGGAGCTGCCAACTGCACCTTACCGAGTGTCTTACCCTTCTCTCCGTTAGTACAGTTAGTCACGCTACCCTCGCAGTAGCCGATGACACCTGCCATGTTGATATAGTTCGACTTGGCGTTACCCGAGCCGATAATCTCCTGTGTAAAGGTGTGGTAGATTTCACCTGTGTTCTTACAGTTGTCAACAATCGAAACCTGTGCGAGGTCATCATCAGCGTGTGCTGTAGTACCACCTGCAACACCACCCATAAAGAGGTAGCCGCCACGACCTGTAATCGAGTAGCTGATGTTACCCAAGTTCTCGCAGCTCGAAAGGCCGGTCTTAGACTCGCTTGCCGAGTTGTCAATCAGACCAACAACACCGCCGATATAGGTCATACCGCGCTCGTCGCCACCTGTCGGGGTTGAGGTGATGGTGATATTACCTCTATTCTTCGAGTTTGTGATAAGACCATTGCTCTGACCCACCAACGCACCGAAGTATACAGCATCCTCGGTCATGTCCGAACCGGCTCCATACTTAGTTGCATTGAATGTGATGTTTGCGTAGTTCTCGCAGCTCACTACAGAACCAGTAGCAGTAAGCGTCTTGGCAATGAAGCCGAAGGGACCGATAGCATCTGGAGCCGTGAGCGAGCAATCCGGAGCGATTGTAAGGTTCATAATCGTACCCGACAAACTCTCGAAGAGTGCAACACCATTCGATTTCCAATTCATAAGAGCGTGTCCGTGGCAGAGAAGTTTACCTGCAAATGAGCTTGCACCTACGAGCTCTACATCCGTAAGGTCGATATCCGCAGTCATCTCAATCTCCTCGTCGGCAGCGAAGGTGTCGGCCTTTGCGAGGAATGCCTGCAGCGAGGCAACATCCTTGATTACGACCTTCTTCACGAGCTTGTAGTCCGAGAGGAAGAAACCGTCATTACGAGCGATTGCGATAGCCTTGTTTGCGGTCATCTCGAGAGCCTCACCCTCCTTGCGGGTAAGCATTACCGAGAACTCACCTGCAGGGGTTGTGCCCGGCAGAAGAGCAACATAGTACGAACCGGCAGCGAAGACCTCACCCTCGGGGTTCAAGGTCACCTGGTTCTTACCCTCGCTGACGCTCTGAACCTCTCCGGCTGCGTTGAACGCTGCAGTACCGGCCACGTTGGCTCCCTTGATGATAATCGAGGTGATATCCTCGAGTGTGATGTCCACACGGAAGAAACCGACAGCATTCTTGAGCTGGAACGACTCTGCACCCTTGTCGAAATGCGCTACAGAGAGGATTGCTCCGTCAGCTACATTCTTGCCCGAGAGAACCTGAGCCTCGGCAGCCGTAGCGGTCACTGTGCCATTCTGTGCATCGAACTCACCGGCAGCCTCATAGGGATATACTGCGTAGTAGCTGGTCGCATTTGCATCAACCAGACCCTCAAACTCGGCGTAGTTGCCATTGACGCTACCCTCGACAATCGAGAACTCGCGCTTGCCCGAGCCATCGAAGATCGCAATCTTGTCGGTTGCACACCAATTAACTGTTTTACCATCCTCACCGATAGATGTACGAGTCAACTCGCCACCAACGCTGATGGTCATCGCAACGAGGTTCTCATCGCCCGAAGGACGAATGTCCTGTTCTGCGAACTGCGAACATGATGTTGCTGCAATTACCATAAAAGCAGCAACGAATAATCCTAAAAACTTCTTCATAGTCGTCTCTCCTTTTACGTTAATTACCAAAATCAAACTCTTCTAAATCTCCGACATCCTCAGTCGAAGCTCCACCTCCCACACCGGTAAGGGTGAAGCCTCCCTCAACGACAACCTCTTCGAGATTGAACGAGGGCTTGTTGTAGGGCTCTCTTGTACCTAACTTTTTCATGATTTTTAATTTTTTTTGGGGTTAATATTGTAATTGTATTGTGATTTATACTTTCTACTTTCTATTCTCTGTCCTCTATTCTCTGTCCTCTGTTCTCTGTTCTCTGTTCTCTATTCTTTGTTCTCTGTACTCTGCTCTCTGTTCTCTGCTCTCTGTTCTCTGTACTCTGTACTCTGTTATCTATTCGAAACCTTCACGCATCGTACAGCCGCGCCGTAGCAACGTGCTCCATAGGAGTACCATGCGGCAGCCTCCTCGCCATCCAGAATGGGGTAGACTCCGTAGTAGACCTCATTAAATGCCACGAAGAGCGTACCTGCCTTGCCAAATCCGTTGGTGCCACTGCCATAGCTCTTGGTGGTCCAGTAGAGCAGTCGCTCCGAGGTCTCGCCAATAAGGCCTGAAACATCAAAGTTACCTGTGCTCGGGAAGTAATCGCCATTGCCTCCGCTCCATGTCCAGCCAAAATCCTGCTTGGTCCACTCCTTGTTGACATCGGTGCAGGCGTAACCCTCAGGGACCTCTCCAAAGGCACCCTGCGGAGGAACTGCATAACCTACCGGACAGGGGTCGAATAGGCTCTTGTAGCTCTTATTCTGGTCGGCATTGCCCCACAGATACGACGATGCCTGCATCATCGCTCCGGTACTGCCCTGAAGGTCTTGCTGCAGGTACCAATCAAATACGTACTCGCCAACCGGAATGTCCACTCTGCAACCCAAGAACGTGGTCGGGTGCTTGATGGCGTAGTCGATATTGCCCGGGGCATTGAGTGCCACCGGTGCCATAAAACCGGCATAGTTCCATGCGGCCGAGCCCTCTCCCGTCTGCATATTGGTAATGTTGGCTCTCTCGCGTGCAGCCACAATGGCGGCTTGCACACGGTTGTACTCCTCCTCGCTCTCGTCAACCTCGAAGTTCTCATCAAGACGGTGCTGCGGAACTTCGATATAGGGTGCCGATGAGGGCAGGAATGGCTCTTTGCGGCCCCACTGATAGAGCAATCCTCGATTGTTGATATCGCCCGGACTCTTGCTCGCGGCTCCGAGGTTGCGGTCGTGCCAAACCAATCCGTTAGCCGGTGAGAGTTCAATCTCGTCATCTGTAACCCAGATATGCCAGCTCCAGAGTATCGAACCACTCTTGTCGCAGACCGAAATCAAGGCATTACCCTCGACATCGCCTGTGGTAAAGTAGATGGCCTTCTGCTCGGGTGAGTAGATGGGTAAGCCGGCAATGATATTGCAGCTGCGGGTCTTGTCGCCATCGAACGTAGCCTCCCAAACCAAGTCGGCATACGAAGCGTTGTTGATAGCTACACCGTAGGTGCGGATATATTGCGAATTGCCGTCACCGCTACCATTACCTTTGACCGATGCGTCGAAGCGATAGGCTGTGCCCGTGCGGGCTATGTAGCAGTTAGCCTTGCCTTCAGCCGAGAGGTCGTAAGCCTCGGCTCCTGACTGCAAGAGCTTGAATCGAGCTTTGGCTGTGTCGTCTTTCGAACCTGCCACAACTTCGATAACCGCCAAGCGGCTATCTTCGCTATTGTTCTCATCGATAAAGAGTGTCAGCGAGTTCTCCTCGATGCTGAGGTCAATCCAGTCGGCATTGCAGACTACATCCCAATCCTCGCGGTTGGTGGCAACAAAAATCTTCTTTGAACCGCCTTCCTGTGCGATGACTGCCGACTCCGATGAGAGTTCTACCGATGCAAAGATCGGCTCAACGCCCTCAAGTGCCGAGCTGATGTCCGAACAGCCGACAATGCAGAGAGTTGCTATTGCTACAAAGCTGCGTATAATGATGTTATCTCTATTCATATCCTTGAGTGATTATCTCCACGTTGATGGAATGTTTGCATAATCCGAAAGACCCGAACATCCCTTGAAGCAGTCGGCATGAGTCGATGCCGATATGGGCGCATTCGGGAAGTCGTCGCCGCGCTCACGCTCATAGAGGTGGATGCGCGATACGGTGCCGTCGGCAGCCGTGATGGTTGTATAAGGCGACTCTCCGGTGAGCGAGGTACAACCGCTGAAGCAGGAGTCGATGTAGCTGATACGGCGCACCGTGTCGAAGAGTGATGCGGGCAGGCTTTTGAGTGACGAACAGCCCGAGAAGCACTCCGAGAAGGTGATGCTTGATGTCTTGGTGCCGATTGCCGAGAAGAGGTCTGCGGGGATGCTCTCCAACGAAGTACAGTCGGCAAATGTGCGCTCGAAGGTTGTGATGGCGGGCATACCTGCGAATAACCCCATGGGAATGCTCTTCAATGCCTTGCATCCGTCGAACAACGAACGTACTCCGCTTACAGCCGAGCACCCTCCAAAGAGGTCGGAAGGTATGGTTTCGAGTCCTGTGCAATCGATAAACGTACCGGTGAATTGCGTTGCTTTGATATTTGCATTGAAAAGCCCTGCAGGAAGTGTT
>JAFQFG010000081.1 GCA_017398695.1 Alistipes sp. | reverse complement strand
CACACCCGAATCGGTCACGGAGGAGCGTCGTCGCACTTTGGCAGCCACGATAGCACGCAATGCCGCGAAACGAGTGGCATCAAAGATTTCAAATGAGGAGGCTTCGGCTCTACTCTACCGTCTTGCCGAGAGTGGAAATATCAGCTTCGCACCATCGGGCAAAGCAATTATGGCAGAGATTTCGCTTAGTGAGTTGCGTGGCCGACTCGGATAACACAAAAAAAGAATAGAGATGAATCCATACTTTAGAACACCCCCGATAGTCAAGAACCTTATTATTGTCAATGTGTTGATATACATTGCCACCGCCCTCATACCTTCGGTTGAGGCGGTTGCGGCACGATATTGTCAACTCTATTGGTTCAACTCACCATGGTTCCATTCGTGGCAGTTTATAACATACATGTTCCTGCACGGAGGCGTGAGCCACCTATTCTTCAATATGTTTGCGCTCTGGATGTTCGGGCGCACACTCGAGGATCGGTTGGGGCCGCAACGCTTTATAACATACTATATTATCTGCGGAGTGGGTGCTGCTTTGATACAGATGTTGGTTGCATGGCTCACGGGCGATACGGGCATCGTGCTTATCGGAGCTTCGGGCGCCGTTATGGGTCTGCTGCTGGCATTCGGTGTGATGTATCCCAACTCACAGATTTTCGTCTTTCCACTACCCTTCCCAATAAAGGCGAAGTGGTTTGTCATGGGCTATGCCGCCATAGAGCTTTTCTATGGAGCTACGGGTTATGATCTCGGAGTGGCACACTTTGCGCACGTTGGCGGAATGTTGTGGGGATGGTTGCTGCTCAAATGGTGGAAACGTCAAGGTAAAATTTGGTTTTAGTCCCATTCACCGACAAGATAGATTATCGAACAATGGCAGAGTACTACAGTAGTCAATTGAGCAAAAGTCGCAAGCGTGGTCGCAACTCCCGACAACCACAAGGTTCGTTGTGGATGGCGATACTCGACATTGTGATGATACTCATATCGGTAGTTGCCGCCATCACCATCCTTACCATCTTCATTGCCCGATTCTTCGAGCCGGAGAAGTTGTGGTACTTCTCGTTGGCGGGATTGATTTCGCCCATTGCCTACATTGTAGCGATAGCATCGGCTCTCTATTGGATAATACGCTGGCGCTGGAGAATGTTTATCTTCGTGGCAGCATTCATCGCTATTGGCTGGCCCTATGTATCGCTCTATTACAAGATGGATATCGGCAAGGAGTATGGTACTCCGCGATATGAGCGCGGCAATATCAAGGTATTATCGTACAACATCCGCTATTTCCAGAATGATAAGTGGACGAAGACAACCACCGACTCGATAATCTCTCTTGTCAAGCGCGAAAATCCCGATATCATCTGCTTTCAGGAGTTTCCCGTCAAGGGCGATGAGCACAACAAGGCTCTCTCGGCTCTTTCGAAGTATCATCGCACCAAAATCCATGCTCAATTCGAAGATGGAGTCATCTGCTTTTCGAAATATCGCATCATCCGTTCAGACTCTATTAGAGGGCTGTGTGGTACTGCCAAAGGAGTGTTTGCCGACCTCAGGGTTGGGGAGGATACGGTGCGCCTATACAATCTGCATCTGCAATCGACATCAATAAATAGCGAGGAGCGCGATTATATCAACAATAGGCGATTTCTTGAGACGGCAGACTCCGGCCGAGTCAACAAGTTTACCGGCATGGCTCAGCGTCTGTATGAGAATAGCTGCATACGCTCTCATCAAGTTGACGCTCTGCGTCACGATATGGATCATTGCCCCTATCCGGTAATCATTTGTGGCGATTTTAACGACATACCGATGTCGTATGCATATCGTACCGTAGCAAGCGGATTAGAGGATACTTTCAGTAAGAAGGGAAATGGATATGTCCACACATTCAACGGTTTCTTTGGGCTATTACGCATAGATTATATTCTGGTATCCAAGCAGTTCGAAACCCTGTCATACGATGTTTTCCCGATTGATGCCTCGGATCACTACCCCGTAATGGCAAGAGTACTGCTCAAAAACAAATAACAAAACCCAATAACTATGATTTTAGACACTCTTAGCAACCGCGAACTCTACTACTCGCTCTCTCCGCGCCTGCAAACGGCATTCGAGTGGCTCGACCGCACCGATGTTGCTTCGCTCGCAGTAGGCCGTCACGACATTGATGGCAACAATATCTTTGTCAATGTATCGGAATTGTATTTGCGACCGCGCTCGGCAGCCGCTCTCGAGGTTCACAACGAGTATATCGACATCCAAGTTGTCTTCGGTGGTGAGGAGGAGTTCGGATGGAGCCCGCGCAGCGACGTCAAAACTCCACGTGCGGAGTTCGACATCGAAAAAGATATCCAATTCTTTGAGGATACACCTCAAACATTCTACACCGTCCGTGAAGGACAATTTACGATTCTGATGCCCGAAGATGCCCACGCCCCAATGCTCGGTGAGGGACACGTCAGAAAGTTGATTTTCAAGGTAAAAAAATAAGGCTCAATGAATTGAGCCTTATTTTTTGTCATTAGAAATCCAACCCGAAGGATCTGCTATTTGTAGATATCAATAATCACAAACTGTGCATCGAGCGTAATGAGGATATTGGTATCACCCTTCGCATATTCGAGAACCACGTCATTGTCGAATGCTGTGGGACGACCATTAGCGTTAACATACTCAATGGCTGCGGCCTGCGATGCCAGAGCCTCAACCTCTGCACCTGAAGCATCGGCCAAATAAGCCTTGCGGAACTCGCCGAGCGAGAGTGTCGAATCGCCCGCAGCATACTCCTTCCACGCTGCCACTTGCTCATCGGATGAAACCTCCTCCGGCATGGTCAGACGAATGGTCTTAATAAGCAACTTTTGGTCATCTGCGTATGCCGACATATTGAATACATTGTCGTGTAAATCAAGGGCATAGTAGAACCACACATAGTTGAGCGTTCCAAAACCGAGCTTGTATGCGATATAGCGATTATCAGACTGCAACTGCGACCAATTCGCGCCAAGCAGACCCTTCAAAATATCGAAATCAATGCGATAGAAACTATTGACCAGCGAGAGTTTGAAGGCCTCATTCTCCACCGTCGCCACCGCATACGAACGACCACTGACAACCGAGAAAATAGCATCAACGGTAAGCCCCGAAAGTCCGGCTCCGAGCTGCTGCATAGTCTGCTCGATAGTCTGATGCACACCGGCAGTCATCGAGCCACCCGCAGAGACTGTTTTCCAGTTGGCGCCCTGCCAAATACCGAGCTCTTCGGCATCAAAATTATTCAGATAATAGCGCATCATCGCCTCGCTATATTTCTTATTCTCAGGCGTTGCCACAATGCTCTCAACCGTACCGTAACGATTCTTCGAAACGGTGATATTAAGCAGATAGCGATCGGTGTCGGTCTCGACATATCCACCCATCACAAATCTGTCGGCAGTCGATTTGGACTCGATAATATAGT
>JAFQFG010000004.1 GCA_017398695.1 Alistipes sp. | reverse complement strand
ACCGAGCTCCTTGTAGTTCTCAACCTTAGCCTTCGAAGCGTTGAGCACAACGAAATCGGGCTCACCGTAAACCTCCAACTCTGCATCGGTCGGACGGATAAACATATTCTTAACGAAGTGAGCCTGCCAAGCAACCTCCATGATGAAGCGAATCTTCAGACGGCTGTTCTCGTTAGCACCGCAGAAAGTATCAACAACGTAGAGTTTCTTGTTCGAGAGCTCCTTCGAAGCCAACGCCTTCAACTCCTTCCAAGCCTCCTGAGTTACGGGCTTATTGTCGTTCTTGTACTCGTCCGAAGTCCACCAGATAGTATCCTTCGACACATCGTCCATTACAAAGAACTTATCCTTGGGCGAACGACCTGTGTAGACACCAGTCATCACATTCACTGCTCCCATCTCGGTAACCACACCCTTATCGAAGCCTGTCAGGCCGGGCTTGGTCTCCTCACGGAAGAGTTCATCATACGAGGGGTTGTAGATCACCTCGGTAGTACCGGTAATACCGTACTTTGTCAAATCAATTTTAGCCATAGTTTTTAATATGTTTTTAATTAAACCTCTTATCTTATCTATTCGTTTTGCGAATTGTCATAGCGAGTATTTTCATCCGTTTCGAAAACCCCCTATTTCATCGCTACAAAGATAGGCAAAGATTTTGAATTGTGAAGAAAATAACACTAAATTTTTAACTTTTTTACAATTTGTATGCCCTGATTGGGCATTTGATATTAGTTAAATCAAAAATCGCGATTTAACAAGACTCCGCAATGGGTTTTGCCGACGCTGCGGAGCGAGCGCAGAGGGCAAACTTGTTTGCACTATGCCGAGCCGCGAGGAGGAAAAGACTCCGAAGGGGGATTAATTGAGAATTGATAATTGATAATTGACAATTGATAATTGATAATTGTGACCCGACGCTGCGGAGCGAGAGCAGAGGGCAAACTTGTTTGCACTATGCCGAGCCGCGAGGAGGAAAAGAGTTTTTCACAAAAACTCTTAATTGTGAATTGTGAATTGTGAATTGTTTTGTACCTTTGTGCAGTCTGATAATAACACGTTATTATGAAAACCGATTTTCTGGTTATTGGCTCCGGCTCGGCAGGATTGAGTTTTGCACTGAAGGCTGCCGCACACGGACACGTGACCGTTGTCACAAAAGGAGAGCTCATAGAGTGTAACACCAACTATGCGCAGGGTGGTATCTGCTCGGTAACCTATGAGCCCGACACATTCGAGAAGCATATTGACGACACGCTCGTCTGCGGAGCCGGCCGATGCGACCGCGAGGCTGTGGAGCTTGTCGTAAGGAGCGCTCCCGAGGCGGCTACCGACCTTATAGGTTGGGGCGTGCAGTTCGACAAGACCGAGGATGGTCGTTTCGACCTCCACCGCGAGGGCGGACACTCCGAGCATCGCATACTCCACCACAGCGACCTTACAGGTGCCGAAATTGAGCGTGCTCTGATTGAGCGTGTGCGCGAACACGAGAACATCACCATCCTGGAGCACCACTTCGCCATCGACCTCTTGACCCAGCACCACTTGGGCGAGATTGTCACACGCCACACACGTGGCTTGGCTTGCTTCGGAGCCTATGTTCTGAATACCGACACGGACGAAATCATTACTGTGCTGGCGAAATTTACTGTTGTGGCTGCGGGCGGTTGTGGCAATCTCTACAACACCACAACCAATCCGTTGGTAGCCACGGGTGACGGCATCGCCATGTGCCACCGTGCGAAGGCGATGACCAAGAACATGCAGTTCATCCAGTTCCACCCCACCTCGCTCTATAATCCGGGCGAACGCCCCTCGTTCCTCATCACCGAGGCGATGCGTGGCTATGGCGGCATCCTGCGTCTGCAGAATGGCCAGGAGTTTATGGATAAGTATCATCCGATGCGTTCGCTTGCTCCGCGCGATGTTGTAGCGCGTTCGATTGACCACGAGCTCAAGATCCGAGGAGAGGAGTTTGTCTATCTCGATGTTACACACATGCCGGCAGAGCAGACCCGTCACCACTTCCCCAACATCTACGAAAAGTGCCGCTCGATAGGCATCGACATAACCAAAGATATGATTCCTGTATGCCCTGCGGCACACTACTGCTGTGGTGGCGTTACGGTCGACCTGAATGGCGAGAGCAGCATCCGTCGCCTATACGTCTTGGGCGAGAGCTCATGCACGGGACTCCACGGAGCCAATCGCTTGGCATCGAACTCGCTCACCGAGGCTGTGGTCTACCCCGAGCGAGCCGTGCGTCACGCGCTCAAGTCGCTCCATAAGGTCGAGTGGCAGGAGGGCATTCCCGATTGGGACTTTGAGGGCACAGCCGAGGCCGAGGAGATGGTACTTGTGTTGCAGAACCGCAAGGAGTTGCAGAATATCATGTCGAACTATGTGGGTATCGTCCGCTCGAACCTGCGCCTGGAGCGTGCCATGAAGCGACTCACGATCATCTGGCAAGAGACCGAAGGCTTGTACAACCGCACCAAGCCGTGCCGCGAGCTATGCGAGTTGCGCAATATGATTGCCGTTGCATACCTTACGATCAAGCAGGCACGCGAGTGCCACGAGTCGGTCGGCCTGCACTACACCATCGACTATCCACCGAAGAAATAATTGATAATTGAAAATTGATAATTGATAATTGGAAATTGATAATTGCGTTTTTTTGAGATGCGTTAATTGTAAGTTCAATCATCTTGATTTATCGTAAAAAATATAAACTAAAACACCTTTAATTGTCAATTGTCAATTATCAATTGTCAATTAAATATATTTGTATTTATGACATTACAGGAAGAGATTTTACGCCGTAGAACATTTGCCATCATCGCCCACCCTGACGCGGGTAAGACGACACTGACCGAGAAGCTGCTGCTCTTCGGAGGTGCAATCCACGTCGCAGGAGCTGTCAAGAGTAACAAGATTCGCAAGAGCGCGACATCCGACTTTATGGAGATTGAGCGCCAGCGCGGTATCTCGGTGGCAACATCTGTTATGGGCTTCGAGTATAAGGATGTGAAGATTAACATCCTCGACACACCGGGACACGAGGATTTTGCCGAGGATACCTACCGCACGCTGACTGCCGTCGACTCGGTAATCATCGTCATTGATGGTGCAAAGGGAGTCGAGGCACAGACCCGCAAACTCATGGAGGTGTGCCGCATGCGCAAGACACCCGTAATCGTATTTATCAACAAGCTTGACCGCCCCTGCAAGGAGCCCTTCGATCTGCTGGATGAGGTGGAGCGCGAGCTGAAAATCGGTGTACGCCCGCTGGCATTCCCCATTTCGAGTGGCACAACCTTCAAAGGTGTATACAACCTATACGAACATAATCTCTCGCTCTTCACCAGCGACGAGCGCCTCACGGCAGATGCCTCGACCGTCGAGATTGAGGATATTTCGCAGCCCATACTGAACGACTATATCGGTGAGCGCTATGCCGAGCAGTTGCGCGGTGATGTGGAGCTGGTTGAGGGTGTTTATGACCCATTCGACCGCGAAGCGTATCTGCGCGGAGAGGTTGCACCCGTATTCTTCGGCTCAGCAGTCAACAACTTCGGTGTACGCGAGTTGTTGGAGTGCTTTATCCGCATCGCTCCTTCGCCCCGACCCTCGACAACCGAGAGTCGCGCGATAAACCCCGAGGAGGCCAAGATGAGTGGATTTATCTTCAAGATTCACGCCAACATGGACCCCAACCACCGCGACCGTATCGCCTTTATGAAGATATGCTCGGGAGTATTCGAACGCAACAAGAACTATCTGCATGTCCGCAGTGGCAAGCAACTCAAGTTTTCATCGCCCACAGCCTTTATGGCCGAGAAGAAGTCGGTCATCGACACCGCCTACCCGGGCGATATTGTGGGTCTGCACGACACGGGTACCTTCAAGATTGGTGACTCGTTCTCGGAGGGAGAAAAGCTCAAGTTTACGGGAATACCCTCATTCTCGCCCGAGCTTTTCCGCTATATCGAGAATGCCGACCCGATGAAGTTCAAGCAGTTGGCGAAGGGAGTCGATCAGTTGATGGATGAGGGTGTAGCACAGCTCTTTACATCGAGCCTCAACGGCCGCAAGATCATCGGCACGGTGGGTCAGCTGCAGTTCGAAGTTATCCAATACCGCCTCGAGCATGAGTACGGAGCCAAGTGCCGCTGGGAGCCTATTTCGATTTACAAGGCGTGCTGGATTGAGAGCGATAATGCCGAGCAGTTAGCCGACTTTAAGCGTCGCAAGCATACCAATATGGCGGTCGACAAGCATGGCCGAGATGTCTTCCTTGCCGACACAAGCTATGCTTTAGCATTGGCGCAAGAGAACTTCAAGGATATCCGTTTCCACTTCACATCGGAGTTTTAGTCCTACCCTCACCGCGAATGCGGTAGTTGTACAATAAAGGGTATGTCCAACATTTTTCGGACACACCCTTTTTTATCGGGGATTGTGCAACAAGAGGGATCAACGCAGAGATCTATTTGTCATGGCGTTTCGTTTATCATTGACAAAACGCCAAACCGCACCCTCTACAGACGATCCAACACCTCCACAAAAGCCGAGAAGTCGGAGTGCGAGTCGGCAAACTCATCATACGATTGCTCGGTATGCCCCGCTTCGGGTACGTCAGAAATCATCTTCATCGCAAAGACCGGAATATTAAAGCACCGCTTTACCGCGATGGCAATCGAGGTTATCTCCATATCGAAAATAGCGTGTTCAACTCCGAAACGCTCCTTAATATCGCGCACAATGTCGGCATTCACAAACGAATCGCCCGTAAAGACCATAACTCCCTCGCTACCGCCACTGAGGGCAATGGGATCGGTGAGCTCCGGAATAAAACCTTCAGGGACATCGCAGTCGTGATACTGTGCTACCGAGGGGCATACGATCTCACCCTGTCGATAGCCGAGCGTGCCGGCCGCAAAGCCTATAACGGCCACAGCGTCAATGGGTGCTTCGGATTTGGCTATCGCATAAGTCACAGTCGCAGCCGATGCGGCCTTGCCTATACCCGAGCAGGCAACGATGTAGCGATGACGAGGTGATATGGCAGCATCAACAGCTGCCGACATATTGCGAAACTCTCGCTCGGTGGGAGCAATGATAAGTATATTCATATCTTCAAAAAAGGCTCAAACACATGATTAAATCTCTCTCGAGCCGAATAGAATCTCGATGTATCGGCCCATAGCCTCGTTGGTCTCTTCGATGGCATACAGTCGGGGATTACCACACTGCACCTCATTCAGACCCACGATATCGTCGGTTGATGCGATAGGGAAAACCCTCTTGTAGACACGACCCAAAGCGGCCTTGATATCCTCAGCAGCAACATCGTTCATTGTCGAGAGGTAAAATCCCGTTTGGCAACCCATCGGACAAAACGACACAATGCTCTTGCCGATCTGCTCATCCAGACGCAGATAATACGCCATCAGGTGCTCGATGGTGTGAACCACTCCCGACGAGAGCGGGGCACAATCCATCGGAGCGCAGAAACGCAGATCCCACGACAGCACCGCCAACTGCTCATTTATCGTATATGTCGAGCGAAGGTAAAGACCCTCGCGCAGTGTTCGATGATCAACATCGAACGATGAAACTACCGATTTTTTCATATCTTTCACTATATTATTTTCTATTATTGTATGCTTCAAGGGCCTTGCCGAGTATCACCAAAGCTCGTTGCAAGTCCTCCTTTTTGAGGACATAGGCTATACGCACCTCATTCTTGCCCCTATCGGGGTCGGAGTAGAAGCCCGATGCCGGTGCCATCATGATTGTCTCGCCCTCGTACTCAAACTCACTCAGACACCAAGCACAGAAGTCGTCACTATCCTCTACCGGCAGACGAGCCACCGTGTAGAACGCACCCATCGGAATCGGAGAGTAGACCCCCGGGATCTTATTCAGACCATCAATCAGACACTTTCTGCGCTCGATATACTCCTCGTACACATCCGTAGCATATTGACGCGGAGCATCTATCGAAGCCTCAGCCACAATCTGGCCGATAAGCGGTGGCGACAGGCGAGCCTGACAGAACTTCATCACGGCCGAGCGCAAGGTTTTGTTCTTGGTGATGAGCGCACCGATACGTATTCCGCACTCCGAATAGCGCTTCGACACCGAATCAATCAGCACCACATTCTCCTCGATGCCCTCAAGGTGGCACGCCGATATGTAGGGTGAACCTGTATAGATATATTCGCGATAGACCTCATCCGAGAAGAGGAACAGATCGTGTTTCTTCACAAGGTCACGAATCTGGTTCATCTCTTTGCGGGTGTAGAGATATCCGGTCGGATTGTTGGGATTACAGATAAGTATTCCTCGTGTACGTTCATTAATCAGCGCCTCGAACTGCTCGATGCTGGGCAGCGCAAAGCCATCCTCGATGGTCGAGAGCACAGGTCGAATAATGGCTCCGGCCGAGATTGCAAATGCCATATAGTTTGCGTATGCCGGCTCAGGAACGATAATCTCGTCCCCCGGGTTCAGACACGACATAAAGGCAAAGAGCACCGCCTCGGAACCACCCGTCGTAATGATAATATCCTCGGGTGTGAGGTGAATCTGGTATTGATCATAGTAGCCCACCAACTTCTCTCGCAGCGAACGATAACCGTCACTGGGGCTATACTCGAGAATCGTACGATCGATGTTTCGCAACGCATCAATCGCGACCTGCGGCGATGGGAGGTCGGGCTGGCCGATGTTGAGGTGGTATATCTTTGTTCCACGAGCCTTGGCAGCCTCTGCCAATGGGCCAAGTTTTCGAATCGGTGATGCAGGCATCTCTGTCGCCCGCAATGAAATCTTCGGCATATCTTACTCTTCTTTGTTCGCACAAAAGTACAAAAGAATTCAAAATTATCTCCTTTGCCGGCTACAAAATAACTCAAAGCTAAGAGGATTTTTTGAGAAAAAAATCTCTTCCCCTCCTCACGGCTCGGCACAGGGCAAACAAGGTTGCTCTGTGCACGGAGTTTGCCTAGCCGCTACTTAAGTGGCTTCAGCTTTGCATCTGCCTCGGTAGCCTCGCGAATCGAGATTGCAAAACCGCCACCGTGAGCCATCCATATCTTCAACGCACTGCGGCTATCCACGCGACCCGAGGTGACAGTATAGGTGTGAGGATTCTCGATACAATCCGCATCTTTACCATCTTTATAGAGGGTTGCAACATAGGACTTGCCCTCTTCGAGGAAGTCAAATGCAATGGGCATGGTGCGTTCATCGTCGGTAATTCCTCCCACAAACCACTCATTACGGCCCTTAGCTTTACGCGCGGCAACGATATACTCGGCCGGCTCGGCAGCCAGATAGTGGCTCTCATCCCAATCGACCGCCACATCCTTGATGAATTGGAATGCTGCGGGCTGCTTTTCGTAATTTTCGGGCAGGTCGGCAGCCATCTGCAACGGCGAGTAGAGCGTAACGTAGAGTGCAAGCTGGTTGCAGATTGTAGAACGTACATATCTGCGAGCTTTATCTTTTCGCGAGGTCTGATCGGCGAACTTCATATTGACAATACCCGGAGTGTAGTCCATCGGGCCACCCTTCAGACGAGTAAAGGGCAGCGTTGCAGCGTGATGAGGATTGATTCCCGCATCTTCATTCGCATTATACTCCATACCTCGTGCCGCCTCGTTGCCGATAAGGTTGGGATAGGTACGACACAGACCCGTCGGGCGGATGGCCTCGTGGGCATTGACCATAATCTTATGCTTTGCAGCCTCTTTGACTGCATAGAGGTAGTGGTTGACCATCTGTTGTCCGAAGTGGAATTCGCCCATGGGCACAATATCGCCGACATAACCACTCTTTACGGCCGTATATCCATAGTGGTTCATCATCTGATAAGCCTCCTTCATGTGGCGCTCATAGTTACGCACTGCCGAGGAGGTTTCGTGGTGCATCATCAGACGCACACCCTTCGAGTGGGCATACTCATTCAGCGCCACAATATCGAAGTCAGGATATGGGGTCTTGAAATCGAAGACATACTCCTTCTTACAACCGTAATAATCCTCCCAGCCGATATTCCAACCCTCTACCAGCACCTGATCAAAGCCGTGCTCGGCAGCAAAGTCGATATAGCGACGCACATTCGCATTGTTGGCTCCGTGATTGGGGATTGGCTTGACCTTCGTATAGTCACTCTCGCCAAGTTTCACACCCTTAAAGTCATTGGTGTAGTTCCATCTGTTCTTGCCGAGCATCAACTCCCACCACACACCGATATACTTCACCGGCTTAATCCACGATGTATCCTCCAACGCGCAAGGGTCATTGAGGTTGAGTGTAAGTTTGGATGCCAAGATCTTACAAGCATCGTCCGACACCTCAATCGTACGCCACGGAGAGTGGCACGGAGCCTGCATCCAACCCTTATAGCCAAGCGCATCAGGGGTCAGGTGCGAAGTAAAGACATTGGTCTTGGGGTTGAGCTCGAGGTGCATACACGCATAGTCAACCAGCGCGGCCTCGTGGATATTGATATAAAGACCTGCATCGGTTTTCAGTTGCAACGAAGTCTGCACTCCCGTAGGCGAAAATATCTTTTTCGAAGAGTCGCCCACATTCTCTCCCGCTGCCACGATACGGTTGCGTATCTCACTCATACGCGATACGGTGTACTCATACTCCTGAGTTTCGTAACAACCGGGAATCCAATATGCCATGTGATCACCCGTCATCGCAAACTCGGTATACTCCTCTTTGATAACAAAGTATGCACGTCGTTTAGATGTCTGTTGCGGGAACTCGTAACGGAAGCCGAGTCCGTCGTTGTAGAGGCGGAAACGGATATTGAGCAAGAATTTGCGCTCATCACGATACAACTTGACCAGAAGCTCGTTGTAGTTATTGCGGATATGGCTGCACTCGCCCCATACGGGTTGCCAAGTCTCGTCAAACGTAGCGGTCTCGGTTCCCTTCAATGAAAAGCCTTCGCGCATCGAATAGATAGGGCGCTTGGGGGTGTGGTAGAATGCACCATAGTTCTCGTAGGCGTTATCAACAAACTCAAAGCCCAGCGCACTCGGGCGAACAACCTCCTGACCTTTATACGAGAGGGTGTAGGTCGGTTTGCCCTTCTTCGTAAGTTCAAATTTCATTACAAGATTGCCATCCGGCGATGTGAGTGTTTGAGCCGAAGCCGAGATTGCCAGCATGGTGGCAATCATAAGGATAAAGAGTCTGTTCATGGTATCAGAATTTTGTTCTGATACAAAAGTAACAAAAAATTCGATTATTTACCCCACTTTGGCGTTATGCCGACAAATATTTCGAAGTTTATTCCCGGCATCGGACGCGAGAGCACCGACATATACTCCTCGTCGAAGAGGTTGTTCACCGTGCCTTTAATCGAGAGGTCAGCCCAATTGAATACCAGCACCTTTTCGAGCGAAATGTTGCTCATAAAGTATTCGGGCAGTTTACCCGACAATGAGAGGTCGTTGCTCGACATCGTAAATCGCTCGCTGTACCAGCACCACTTATAGAGGAACGACCATCTGCGCCACGACAAGCGACCCGTCACCGAAGATGAAAATTCGGGCACGTAGGGCAACTGCTTACCCACCGAGCGATCGGCCGGGGAGCGAGGCTCACCCTCGTTTATGGATGGAGTCCACGAGAAGTTGCCGTTCAGATCCAACTGCCACTTCGGGGTGAGTGCCACCGAGAGCGCTGCCTGCAACTCCACACCGTAGGCATGCACATCCTTGATATTATCGGGCGAGAAGAAGCCCTTGGGTGTCGGCAACCAGATTATCCAATCCTTGATGTAGGAGTCAAACCACGTAGCCGAGCCCGTCAGCGAGTAGAGCCCCTTTCGGCCCACTGCAAACGAGATACCGGCATCGTATGTCCAACCACTCTCCTTCTTCAAATCGGGATTGCCACCGGGTAGGAAATAGAGGTCGTTGAGAGTCGGAAATCGGAAGTTGCGAGATACCGAAGTTTTGGCTGTAATGTTACCCTTCTCGGAGAGCACACCGTCAATAAACAGAGCCGGTATCACCGGAGTCCACTCCTTGCCGAACATCTCCTCACGCACAACGACCGACACTCCCAAGCGGTCGATGGGTCGCCACTTTGCCGACACCGAGCCCGAGAGCTCCGGACGACCTTTGCGATAGCCGACAATCGCCTTGTTGCCATCCTGACGGATGACATTCTTATCGTGACTCTCGACGATGTGCTGGTGTAACGAAACATTTGCCGTAAAGAGCCATTTTTCACCAATGTAATACTCGCCCGCCACCTCTCCGTAAAGGGTGTTGATACGGCTGCGCGAACGGGTCATGTGAGCCATCACCCCGTTACCGAGATCGCGCTTGTAATCGTATGCCATCCATGTATAGATATAGCCGGCCTTGGCTCCGAGTTTCCAATTTTGGCGCAGATGATCCCACGAGATGACTCCTCTGAACGACTGCTCTCGCTGTCGGTTGTCGAAATCGGTGGCACTGCCGTGGTCTACAGTGAGCATCGCCAACTCACGATTGGAGTTTGTATACCACGCATTCAGGCCAAAGCGATCGCCCTTGCCCGTATTGTAATACGCCTCTTGCAGGATATGCAGATCCTTGTACGCACCACTCCGATTACGCTCTATGGGATAGTATTGGCCAATGATATTCATCTCATCGTCGTAGATATTTTCCTTCTTATCGTGGTTGCGATACTTATAGTCATTGGGTGAAGAGGAGTAGACGGCTCGGGTCGATATCTGCCAATGGTCGTTACCCCACGTAAGTCGCAAAAACTCATCAAAAGTTTTGAATGAGCCCACGCCCTGAACATATTGCAGTCCGAAGCCTCGCGCCTCCGCCGGCTTTGTCGAGAGCCTTACGGCTCCACCCAGGCCTCCTCCCGTTTCGTTCACCGACGATGTGCCGTGCAGTAGCGACGCATCATCAATAAAGTATGACGGAATCATCGAAAAATCGGTCATTCCGAGCATCGGATTATTGACACGCATACCATTCCATGTCACCTGCGTATGCGAGGGTGAAGTTCCACGGAATGCCACAGTCGAGAGTGTGGCTCGACCATAGCTCTTGACAAATATCGAGGAGTTGAATGTGAGCACATCGGCCATCGAGAGCGAGATATTCTCCTTGAGGGCCGTAGTGTCGATTTTGGTCTGCTGAGTACCAATCTCCTTCATCGGACGTGCGCCATAGACCGAGATTTCGGGGATGTCGTGTGTACGCTTATGCCACTCCTGCCCGGCACTTTGCGTTTGGGCAATAAGATGCGAAGCGTTGAAAATCATCAACACCAAAATCCAAATTCGGATAATTGTGAATTGTAAATTCATCCCCTTTTTGGATCTTCTCCTACTCGCGGCTCGGCACAGTGTGCAAGCACCCTCTGCACTCGCTCCGCATCGTCGGTTGTGAATTGTAAACTTCATTCTCTCTTCGCCTATTTCCAACAAAACGCACCCGGGATAATCCCCACATAGAAACTATCGAGCAACTCCCGCTCTTTTGAGTAGCGATAGATCATCCCCTGCTGCACATAATCTATCGCATCGGCCACATACACATCTCCACTCTCGGGGTCGATTGTAAGGCCATAGTAGATTGTATCTTTATAGGGCAGAAACGGCTCGGCCGGCAGTGAGTCGGCCGTCACATCCATCTCCCAAACATCATCATTGAGCCAATAGATTTTATCTTTTGCTCCGTTAAGCTGCACCTCCGATGGACAATCTCCAAAGTTGAACTTAAACTGCTTCTCGACCGAGAAAGTTTCGACATTGATACGATAGAGCGAGGGGGCTTCGTGCCCGTATGGCGAGCCCTCATAACCGCCATCGGTCACCGTCCAAAGCTTTCCGTTGCAATCCAATGCAAGCGACGTGGGCTGAATGCCCACCACCAAATCATCGACCACCTTGTCGGTGCGGGTGTCGATTTTCAGTATACGATTTTGATACGACCAGCAATTGACATATACAAAGTCGCCCTTCTGCACCATCTGCTCCGTAGAGCCCGACTCCATGGTCATCCCCGGCACCTCGATATAGCCCGTAATCTCGTAGCGTTTGGGATTTACGATAAAGATTCGATTATCCCAAATTTGTGTAACATAAGCCTTATCATCCGAGAGGAAGTGGATATATCGCGGAGATGTCAGGTTTGTAATGCGCCCCACCTCCTTGAATGTATCGACATCAATAGCGAAGATAACGTGCGAGTTGTTTACCACGACCCAGCCCACTCCGTCACGGATGGTCATCGACTGCGCTACATCGCCCAATTTCATCCCGTTGGCGCGGGCAAATATCTCATTTTCAACCTCTCCGGTGGCCGGCTT